>JBEKGZ010000020.1:0-17799 GCA_050012535.1 Bathyarchaeia archaeon
GTGGAACACAGTTCCCGTAATGTAGCTTGAATCGTCAGATGCCAGATAGGCTATGAGGCTCGCCACCTCCTCTGGAGTTCCGACACGTCTCATGGGGATACTGGGCAGAAACTGGTTGTAGTCCCCGGTCTCCGCTTTCGTATGAAATGGCGTGTCTATTAGTCCGGGTGCCACAGAGTTGACCGTTATGTTGTATGGGGCAAGTTCCTTTGCGAGCCCCTTCGTGAAACCGTTGACCCCTGCCTTCGCTGCGGCATAGACAGTGGCACATCGGGCTCCACCTGTAAAGGCTGCGAGGGAACTGACGTTCACAATCCTTCCGTAGTTGGCCTTGGACATGTGCGGTATGACAGACCTCGAACAGTAGAACACGCTACGCAGGTTGAGATTCACCATTTCGTTCCATAGGGCATCATCCATCTCAGCCACGGGGACCCGTTTGGGGAGTCCTCCAGCATTGTTTACGAGTATATCGATCTTGCCGAACTCCTTCACTACTCGGGCGACCATCTCTTCGACCTGCTCGGCTTGGCGAACATCAGCTCGGACGAGCATGACCTGTACGCCTGCAGATTTCGCGGAATCAAGAACCTTGTTTGCCTTCTCTTCGCTCTGGAGATAGTTGATAGCCACTTTCACGCCGCACCTTGCAAGCATGATTGCGGTCGATGCGCCTATTCCGGTGCTTGCGCCGGTAACAAGCGCAGCCCTGTTGACGAAATTAAGCGACGATATCCCAACCTGGACTTACGAAGGGGGTCCATCCCGTAGGCGACGGGATGCGTCAATTTAAGCTCTGCTTCTCGTCGTTCACATGCAACTGGGCGCAAGAAGGAATTTGGGAAGGCGCTCATTGGTTTCCGTTCAAAGCTCAGAATCGCGTTAGTTGACGTTAGAAGGGAGTGCGGGACGAAGCACGTCAACTGCTACGATAGGTTATTATTATTACAGAAGCAGGTGCAAAAGGATCCGTGTACTCCGCAAGGAGACGCGTAGGGATTCTTCCCATCCCGTTCGTCACACAAGCAATGAGTCCAGTACCATTGCATGCCTTCCTCTGAAAGCCCCACTTCTCTTGAGAGGTGAGCTCGTAAGGACAAAATGCTTGTCACCCACAAGGCTATATGTATAATTTGGTCATCGCCGTCCCCAGGCGGTTGAATACATTGGAGAATCGAGTCAAAGAATTACTGAAGAAAGGTGAGGTTACATTCGGGAGCTGGGTGACGATTGGTCATCCGGATGTAGCGGAGATCATGGCCAATGTGGGATTCGATTGGTTGATCTTCGATACTGAACATGCTCCTCTGAGCATAGAGACGGTTGAAGCTCAACTGGCTGCAATCAATGGAACCAGCGTTACCCCACTGATTCGGGTTGCTTGGAATGATATGGTACTCATAAAGCGGGCTTTGGACATCGGTGCGAAAGGGCTCTTGATTCCTTGGATCAACACAAAAGAAGACGCAGAGAGAGCAGTTAAGGCATGCAAGTACCCGATGGCTGGAGTGCGCGGAGTGGCTCCTCGTCGAGCCTCCAGATACGGACTTGACTTGAACGAGTACCTTGCAACTGCAGACAAGAACCTTCTCATCATTTTGCAGATCGAGACTGCTGAGGCGGTTAAGAACGTGGAAGAGATACTATCAGTGGATGGTGTGGACGCCTTCTTCGTTGGGCCAGCCGATCTCTCGGCGTCGCTCGGTTTCCTGGGCAAGTGGGATCATCCGCGAGCGATTGAAGCGACTCAGAACGTACTTCGTGCCGGGAAGAAGCTAGGAGTTCCGGGAGGAATACATGCAATGAATCTCGACATCGCAATTCAACATGCGAAGGATGGATTCCAGTTCATCGCACTGAGCTCTGACTACGGATTCCTTCTGGATCAGAGCCGAGCCGCTCTCCAGAAAGTAAGGGAAGGCATCGCAAAACGATAGGCGGCGGTCGCGGAAGGCTCGCCCTGATGATTCTACGCTAGTCTATCAACCAGTTTCTTGCACGCTCGAAGATGGGAGTCTCGCCAAACTTGGGCATGACACACAAGGAACGTTATCTCACAGCTATACAGCATAAGCAGCCAGACACGGTTCCTGTTGATTGCTGGCTTGACCTAGTACATGTCGAGAGAATAGTCAACAAACGGACTCGCGACGCCAGTTTTTTCGTTGACAAGAATCCTGCTCAAGTCAAGGAGGACATGAATGATCTCATGATACAGAATCAGCGACTTATCAATGAAGCCCACAGGAAGCTCGGGCTTGATTCCTATTTTGTATCAGACTACTACGTGTATCCACGAGGATATAGGCCGAAGTTTATCGACTCGAACACATACGTTGATCACCTTGGCAAGGTGTACAAGATAAGAAGAGACGTCAACGTGACCTACTGGGTAGACGGAGTCATCAAGACCCCGGAAGATCTGGATCGTTTCGAGTTCCCCGACCCCAAGGACTTTGACTACACTAGTGTTGAACTCACGGTGGAGGAAGCCGGCGAGGAGTACCCAGTCCTGGCCTGGTGTCATCTTTCAGAGATGTTCTCCTACCTTGCAAGGGGAGGCATCGACAAGCTCGTCTACGACCTCTACCGGAACCCTGACTTTGCGAGGAATCTCATAGGCAAGATATCTAGCACGAACATGGGTATAATCGACGAGATGATCAAGAGAGGGGTAGATGTGGTTGCTGTAGGCGATGATGTGGCAGATACTCGAGGCCCGTTCTTTCCTCCAAGAATCTTCAGACAGTATTTCTATCCCTACCTTGAGAAGTTAGTGGAAATGGCACACCGCAAGAAGGTCTACGTCATGAAGCACTCTGATGGTAATCTGTACCCCATACTTGATGATTTGATCTCACTCGGCATCGATGGCTTGCATCCAATTGAGCCCGGGGCAATGGACCTAGCTGATGTCAAGAACAGATACGGCGCTAGGATATTTTTGAGAGGCAATGTGGACAACATGCACGTCCTGCCGTATGGCTCGGAGGAAGATGTGCGCAAGGATGTCAGGAGATGCATAGATGCGGCGGCGAAAGGGGGAGGATTCATTCTCGCTGAGAGTAATTCCATGCATGCAAATGTAAAGACCGGAAACATTTGGACAATGATCGATGAAGCTCGAAGGTACGGAGTCTATCGCTAGAGGGACCTCTGGATGGCCGACAGTAAGACGGTCTTAGGCAATTTGAGCAAAGCCGTCATTTCGTTCGATTCGGAAGCGCTGAAGGACGCTCTGGGTCAGGCGACCAGGTCAGGAATTCCCGTAGAACTCATTGTTAAGGAAGGTCTTGGGAGAGGCATGGAAATCGTCGGAGAAAAGTACGAAAAGGGGGAGTATTTTCTCTCCGACTTGATCATGGGCGGGGTAGTCATGAATGAGGCGATGGAACGCCTCAGACCAATGTTGACACGAGGATCGAGCGGCGATAATGCAACGATCCTCATAGGCACAGTCGAAGGAGACCTGCACGACATCGGCAAGAACCTAGTGAAGTATATGCTCGAGTCAGCAGGGTACAACATCGTAGACCTAGGGACAGACGTTCCCCCTCAGAAGTTCGCTGTAGAAACCCGGAAGAATAGGCCAGCAATCGTGTGTATGTCCGCTCTGCTCAGCGTTACTATGCCAAAGGTCAAAGAAACGATCGACGCGCTCGGGGAGGCAGGTGTGAAAGACAACACAAGAGTACTTGTCGGAGGGAGATGCCTAACTGAGGAGATATCCAAAGAGATGGGCGCGGACGCTTATGGCAGGGATTGCTTTGATGGCTTGAAGAAAGCCAAAGGCCTGTTGAAATCCAAGTAGAGAACTATCCGGTACGCCCAACTGCCCACAGCTGATCACGACTCTTTGTGGCTCACTATCGGTTAGGGCCTGGGAGACTAACAAGACTAATAGATGACATCTCAGAAACGAGCGTGCATGGAACTTTTCAAGGGAGTTCACCAAATCGGCGTAAGAATGGCACGAGCGACCAATCTCTTCATGTATCTGTTCACAGGCAAGAACCCAATTCTGGTCGATACGGCAGTCGTAGGGGGGCCGAGGGATACTCTGGTTCCATACTTGACCGAGATCGGCCTGAGCCCGACCGATTTGAGTCTTGCATTGATAACGCACTGTGACCCTGACCACTTCGGAGGAAATTCAGAGCTCAGGGCGCTATCTCCTCGGACGCTTCTCACTGTTCACGACAAAGATGCTGAGATGGCATCCGATCCGGAGATGGTAATGAGGCTCAGATTGGGTGAGTTTAGGAAGGATCACGACGTCTTTTACTCGACTGAGACGTGGAACGCTGTCCGTGCTATGATGGGATCTGCAGTCCCCATCGACGTTCGATTGAGCGGTGGAGAGAAGCTTCTCGTTGATGATGACTTGTTGCTCGAGGTGATCCATGCCCCTGGGCATACTCGAGGACATATCTCGATATTTGATGCCAGGGACAGGGCGGTCTTCATTGGCGACGCTGTCCTTGGGAGGTCAGTTCCAGATGTTGACGGAAAGCCGGCCCTAGCGCCTACCTATCGCTACGTGGACGAGTACCTGTCCACGATCAGGACGATCAGAGGCCTGAAACCAAGATACATCTACAGCACTCACTTCCCGCCGATGGAGGGGTCGGATGCGATGAGATTCCTAGACGACAGTGAGAAGTTCGTTGGAACGTTGGAGAGCGAAATTCAGAAGATGGTACGAGAGAGTCGCGACCCACTCCCAATGAAGAGAATGATCAGGGAAGCGAACGCTAGGCTCAAGATCTGCCCCGAACATGCTGAGCTTGATCTGGCGTTCCCTATTGCAGGCCACCTTGAGCGTTTGGTCAAGAAGAAGAGACTGAAGACCCTGCCGACATCTCCCCTCACCTACCGCGCAAGCAGGGCGCGCCGCTGATTCGATCTCACTAGAATCCGTGTGGTCCAATGCACTGTCGGTGAGAGGTCCCCCTTCAATCTATGAGACTGCCCTCCATATTCCTGCTTCATGCGTGCAGCTCACATGAAGATGCAACGCCGACAGCCTTAAGTTGCAACAGCAAGATCTCAGCCACTTTTACGTGCAGCTAGGCGGACTGGTGATAGCGATGAGAGTACTATTCACCGACTTCATCTTTGAGGATAAGGATCGAATACGCCTTGACGGATGCACGTTCAAGTTCCATGGACCAACAAAGAACCCAGAAGAACTCATCGAGCTTGCTCGTGACGTTGATGTCATATGCATGAGAGATCAATTCGTTGGCGTGTCAAGGAAGACGATACAGAGACTGCAGGGAGTGAAGATGATTGCGACACGATCCACTGGGTACGACCATATCGATCTCAAGGCGGCGTCAGAGAATGGAATCGTGGTCTGCAATGTTCCGGACTACGGCGCCCATATGATAGCTGAGCATGCATTCGGTCTCCTACTTGCTGTCGCAAGAAATATCGTGCGAGGGGCAAACAGGTATTCTCAGGAACGACTATTCAGCGACAAAAACTTGGTTGGCGTGGAGCTGTATAGCAAGACGCTGGGAATACTCGGGACCGGAAGGATAGGAGCACATGCCGCTAGGATTGGACGGGGATTTGGAATGAAGATCGTAGCGTATGATGTCGTCAAGAACCCTCAGTTGGAGGAGATGTGTTCAATCCAATACCTACCACTTGATCGAGTGCTCCAAGAGGCCGACTTCGTAACCGTACACCTGCCCTTGAATGACGAGACAAAGGGACTCATCTGCAAGAAGACGATGCAGTTCATGAAAGCAAGTAGCATACTCGTGAACACAGGAAGAGGCGCTATCGTGGTTACACAGGATCTGATAGAGGCCCTGAGAGAGGGCAGGCTTGCCGGAGCCGGACTTGACGTCCTAGAAGACGAACACGAGAGATATCATGCCTTCGACGGGCTTAACGTGGTCGTCACACCCCACATAGGCTGGTACACAAAGGAAGCCGTTTCTAGAATGCTAGACATCACACTCGGGAACATCAAAGCCCTTATGGAAGGAAACCCCCGGAACCGCGTCAACTGAAAGACGCGACCCTGAACTTCTCTCGACCGTGCGTCAGCTGCTGGATTGACCAATCAATCAGGGGCCAGTCACGACCCGCCCGAGTCAGAATGCTCCTTCAGCGCGTCCTCAAGGCAGAAGCAGAACCTTGATCGCGCTCTGCTTCTGACTTGATATCGTCTCGAATGCCTCAGAAACACGGTCAAGTGGAAATGTGTGTGTGATCAATCGTCGAATTGTCGGCCCGCGTGTTTCTAGGAGTCTCAAGGCGTTCCTGAAATCCTTGTCCTTGCGACCATACGACCCCGTGATCTGGATCTCCTTTAGCGCAATTTGGAGAATATTCAAGCGGGCCATTTCTTCGAAAAGACCCACAAGGACTACCCGGCCAGCTTCCTTCACCGACGAAACGGCTTGGCGTGCTGTCTGCTCAAGGCCGACTGCCTCCAAGGCGACGTCGACACCTCTACCGGAAGTCATGCGCTGAACCTGCGCGACGGCATCCATCGTGCTTGCGTCAATCGTAGCGTCAGCCCCGAAGAGCCTGGCAAAGTTCAGGCGAGAATCCAAGACATCGCTCACGAGCGTCGTCCTAGCTTTCTCTCTGGCCGCGATCAGACAGCTCAGTCCAATAATTCCACATCCCAAGACGAGTACAGTGTCTTCGTCTGTCACTTTTGCGATGCCCGTCGCATGGGTTCCAACGGATAGCGGTTCCGCGAGCGCCGCCTCCTCAAAGCCTGCCGACTCCGGTATGCGATAGCAAACGTGACTTGGCATCGTGACATACTCAGCAAATGCTCCAGGGAAATCGATACCCACATGTCTGCGCGCTCGACAGACATTCGTCCGACCTGACAGACATTCTTCGCAAGCGCCACAGTGTACTGCTGGGCTTACTACGACGCGATCCCCGACACCTATGTCCGTCTGCCCCTCGCCAAGTTCCTCAACGATTCCGGCGAACTCGTGTCCCATCACCAGAGGTGGAACCCGACGCTTTGACAGTCCCTCGTAGGCATGCATTTCCGATCCGCAGATGCCGACTGCTTTGACTCTTATCAGAACCTCTGAGGGACCTGCTCTCGGCTTTTCGATTTCCTCGATTCGAATATCCTTTCCACCATACCAGACAGCTGCTTTCATGCACTCACCAGATCCTCACGCTCTGTCATATCCGTTGGTGTCCCACGAACAGCAACCAGGATTACCACGCTCTGACTTCAGCTTGACGCCTCTTCATGAATGAGCATATAACGCCTCTTCCCTCGAGTGGGATCTCATTTGTTGTCCCACATCCGCCCTGGCGTCCCAAGTAAGCCTTGCTTGATCTCTGCGTCAAGCAGCAGCCCGTTTGGCGACAGTGCACCAGCCATACGGTCAAACTCGTCTTGTGTGAAGACTCCCGACACAATTAGCGGTTTCCGCGTCTGAATCTTCTGTAGTACAGGGATCAGAGCGTCCCAGTCTCTGGGATACGGAAACTCGTCCACTGTAACCTCGATAGCGCTCAAGTCCGCCAAATCCAGAAGCATATCGACGATTCTTATGCAGCCAGAGTGCACATGCCTCACCGTGTAATCAAAAGGTTCTATGATCCTCTTCTCACAAGGCAGTATGAATTCCTCGTATTGTCGAGGACTCAATTGCACTGATGCGTCATCCTGCGTCCTCACCGAGATGCCAGGGGACCATAGTCCAAACGGGTTACAATATCCACCATGGAACCTCGGTATTGCCTTCAACTGAGTAGACGCTGCCTCAATGAGAACATCCGTAAGCTTTGACAGGATATCGCGCGTCTCCTGTGGGAACATGTATATTCCTATGCACATGTTCTCGACTCCCATGATTGCACTAAGCAGATCGCCAGGTCCTCTCATGAGGGTCTGAGTCGCTAGATAGCCGGGGAATACACTGCGGACCAGAAATGTCGTGAAGTCGACTAGTTTGTCAATCCACTCTTGGCTCTTTGTTACCGTGATCCTTTCCTTTCCAAGCTTGCTTCTATCGACGTAGGTTTTTTTTTTTTTTCTTTTTTTCTTCGACCCATGGAATCTTGTAGCAGGGAGCCAGTACTTGAAAGACATCTCCATAGGTTCTGGGCAAATCAAGAGGCTGTTGTGTGTCATCTGGGGCTGGATGAATCTTCTCGGGCTCAAGCATCCAGGGCTGTAATGACATGTCCTTAGTGGCCATTCCATGCTTGAGAGGCAGCGAGAGTGGCTCGAGCTTCCTCGGAAGCGCTCGTCTCGCGTGGGTCCTTCCTTCAGCTTCCACATTGAGCAGCGGTTTGGCCAATTCTTTCCTATGCCAGAAGGCACGATGCAGCTCCAAGACCTCGCCGACCCGAAGCGCAGAACCAGTCATTTCGTCCGGCCCTGTCAGGGTCATCACGCGGGAATACCACTCCAGAAAGCTTTCTGGCACTCGACCGATCGGTAGTAGCCCACAGAAAATTTGTGGTGGGGCCGGTGGGATTTGAACCCACGACTTCTGGCCTCGCGGCTTTCGCACGCAAGGTCGCCAGCGCCCCAGGTTCACCGCCGAGTGCGGCTCTGGTATCCATTTGGCGACAATCGTTGTCTAGACCAAGCTAGACGACGGCCCCTACGTTCGGCCACAGTCGTTCCGAGCCAATAATAGCCTTTTGCTCAGGAAGTTCACAATCCAGCAACGAGTCTGACTCTTTGGAATGCCTGATCATCGGGACTATGCTTGTACTCTCGTAACGCGTGGATCAGTGAGGCTTTTCTTCGCCAACCCAAGATCGCGCGTACCCGCCTTGCAGGACCGCCCCCAATCAGAAGATACTGCGCAATCGCGGTGACATTCCCGGGTCTCCGCCTGTCGCTTGCGCTCTCGAAGTCAACAATTCGTGGTGCTCCATTCTCGTCGACGAGAACGTTCTTTGGAGCTTCACTAAGCTCGCCGTGATCTAGAGAAATCCCGTCAAGGCGGTGGCAGTCATCGAGAAGCCCTCCAACTACTCTGCGGACGCGTTTCTTGCATCCGGTCCCCGGCAACGCTGTGATCCACCGGTTGAGTGGGAGCCCATTGATGAGCTCCATCGCGAGGAAGTTCTTGCTTTGCGCGAGAAGTCTAGGGCCCACGTCCACGGAGTTTGCAAGTCGGAGCATGTCTGCCTCGTGATTCATGTCTTGTCTGTCAGCGTCTACGCGTCTGATCTTGAGGGCGACGGGTTTGTCATGCATTAGGGCTTTGGTGACAATGCCTACGCATCCCTTTCCCAGAACCCTTGCATGCCCAATCTGATGGGTTCCTGTGAGGTCGAGGGCGTCAACTCCGATGGAGGCCAGCTCCTGCACCCTTGCCTCCACTTCCCGTGCTTCCGGTCGCGGATAGCAGAGTACGGCCGCCAAGTCAGGCAACGCGACGAGTTTCCTAGAGAGAGACGAGCGTTCATCCAAGCCATGCAGGCCTTCCCTTGAGAAAACTCGTGACAAACTCAGCAGCATCTTGGTTCCTACGGTAGAAGTCGGCGAGTTCTGATCCCGTGAGAACTCGATGTCTTCGCTTCAGGACAGGGGCAATCTTACTTGCCACTCCCACATGTCTTCCGCCGTCGCGGATCTTCGATCGGATAAATTGGGCGGCGTCGGTGGTCTCACGTAGTTGACCCACAGCCCACCTATCATCGTCAACCCACGGACCGGAGACGGTTCGGCCTTCGCCAAGGTGCTTGCGAAGGAACAGTTGTGATGCTTGTGATCTGACAACGTGTGGGCCAAGATGCTTTCGCATTGGAGGTAACGTCGGGCTCTCAAGTTCGAGCAGGATAACGTTGAGGTCTTGCTCGTTGCTCCATGATGCTGAACGGGTGACGTTGAAGTCTTCCTGCTTGAGAAGGTTGCGCAGGGCCCTTTCGGTCCTGTATAATTGGCTCCAGAGAACATCAACGACCGTGTCAACGCGGCCTAACTCTATCGCAAGCAGGTTCCAACCTCTTCGCTGCATCTCTTGGCGAAATCTTGCTGTGCCGAGAGGCGTGATCTTGCGAGCCACGAAGAAGCTTCTGCTGGGTTTGGTGGAGAAGGCTCGGGCGCCTGCAACGAACTCCCATAGTCGCCGACGCGATATCGAGGCGGCTAAATTTCTCCCTCGATCTACGGGGTCGATCACTATTAGCGGTTCTTCGAAGAGGTCAAGCATCTCTCCCTCTCTTCCTGCGTAGTAGTGTTCCAAGTCGATCGTGACTGGAGTCTTCCACGACTGCGCCTGCTCCAGCGTCTTCGTAAATGACCGATAGTGCATTATCAGGGTTTCACAGAGCATGCCGCTGAAGCCGGACACCTTCACATCAGCGCCATAGACTCCAACTCCTTTCAGGAAAGCCTTGAGGAGCCTAACCTCTTTCCTCTGACTCGGGTCCAAATGTGTGATGACGTATTCCGTATGGAAGGGTGTGCGGTCTGTTGCGCTGCGCCACTGACCTTTTGATACATTGTAGCATGGCACGACGTTGACTCGGACACTCTCAACATGGGTTTCGATGTAGGGATGCTCAGCGAACCTCTCTATGATTGGATATCCTTTGAGCGCTCGTCTCGCAACGCCCAAGCAACGCGTTTCAAGGTCGGCCCGGCTCAGCGAGGTCGGGACGCGTAGGAATATGTCGATGTCCGCATCTCCTTTCAACCAGGTGTCCTTCGCAACAGAGCCATCGAGTCTGACCTCGACGTGCAGCCTGCTTCTCTCGGCCTCGCGCACGAGCTTCGCGTTCAGTTCCTCCACTAGACGATTCACTCTTTTCCTTTCCAAGTCTGATGGTACTATTTGGCGGGCAATGGAATCGCAGACGCGAGACGCTGTATTCAATCTCTCACGACTTGGTATGGCCGATTATCCGCTGGCTCGGACCGCGTGAATCGTGGAGTACACGGGGCCTTTAGGCGTTAGTACACTCCGCTTCAGGTGCACCTCTTCGACGTGTATGACGCCGAATGGGGTGTCACGCATCTCGTCAACGAACTTCGATAGTTCTTCTCTCATTCGTCCTGTCTTGACTCGGGCGATGGTGACGTGGGGGCTGAATCCTTTCCTGTCCGGCTCGAAGCCGATCTTCCTGAATCGGGGTTCAAGCTGCTCAAAGACCCGCGAGATCTCCTCGCCGCCATTACGCATGCCTACCCAGACGACGTTGATCCTTCTCAGGTTGGGGAAGGCTCCCAACCCTGTGAATTCCATATCAAACGGACTGAACTTCAATTCGTTCATCTGGTCCTTCACAAGCTCGATCGTCGGGGCAGGAACTTCTCCCAAGAACCTGACGGTGGCGTGGATATTCTCGGGCTCCACAAGCTTCAGGTCCGCACCTAGGTTCCGCAGTGCTCGCTGTGCTTCAACCAACTTCGAAATGACGCTCGCCTGGTCCATGTCAACAGCAACGAAGGCCCGAATTCGCTCGTCAACCAAGCTCTCTTACCAAATCCACATATCGACGCGGCCAATTTAACAATTCTAGTCAGGACAAGGGTTGGAGGGGAAGGTTGGGCCACCACCAATGATGAGGCAGAAGATTATTGCGGTCGTCGGGATGCCCGGCTCGGGAAAAGCCATCGTCTCAAAAGTTGCATCTTCACGCGGCATATCAGTGCTTGTCTGCGGGGACGTTGTTCGCGAGGAGACGAAGAAGAGGAGTCTGGCGCCGACCCCTGAAAACACTGGAAAGGTCATGCTCGCGATACGCCAAGAAGAGGGCCCGGCCGTCGTTGCCAAGAGATTGATTCCGAAGATAGAGTCATCGCCCGCGTCCGTCGTTGTGGTGGAAGGCGTTCGAAGCATGGCTGAGGTGGAAGCGCTGAGGAGAGACCATACGGTCGTAATAGTGGCTGTGCATTCATCTCCGAAGACCAGGTACGAACGTCTTGCGGCAAGAGGAAGAAGCGACGACCCAAAGAGTTGGGAAGAATTCGTGGACAGAGACGCCAGAGAACTTGGCGTCGGCATCGGAGACGTTATTGCGTTAGCACAAGAGATGCTCACCAACGAGACATCCTTTGAGGACATGGGCGCTGCGTCGGAGGCTGTTCTCTCAAGGGTGATTCAGGAATGAGTGAAGTTCTAGTACGTGTCGAGACTCCGCTCAACCCTACGGAGGATCCTGAGAAGGTTTTTCGGGCCATGCGCAACCTGTTGCCCAACTGTACTCCAACGATTTCTAGAATCGACGATCGTCACGCAAAGTTCGAGGGGTCAGTCGCTCGCCTGGGGGATCTGGACAACCTCAAGTCGCTTCTTCGTCAGGAGGCTATTCGAGATGCGGCTCGCAAACTGCTATTCAAAAGCGTCTCAGGCTCCTCCATTGTCGTACACTTGAACAAACAGGCTGCTTTCGCGGGGAAAGCTTCCTTCTGTGAACACTATGACGAGTCGCCGCTCGGCCCCATCACGTTGACAATTACGACTGAGAACCCTGAACAACTGATTGATTGGCTTGCTCCAAGCTCAAGGAGCAGACGACAAACCGAGGACTAGCCTGTCTGCGCTTCTCGTCGGTCAGAGCAATCAGGGTAATTCCAGCGATCCTAGATCCTCAGCGGCCATAGTCCTAGGGAAAATTGCCTTCGCCTCGGCGAGGAGCTGCTTTGTGTCTTCGTAGATTGCGCTGAAGTGAGTGAGCGCAAGGTTCCTGGAATGGCTCTTTCTCGCGATCGTCGCTGCTTGGGCGACTGTTGAATGGCCATATTCACGGGCTCGTTCTGATGCGTCTGATGAGAACATTCCGTCGTGGATGAGAAGGTCTGAGCCAGAGGCTAGTTCGATGACTCTCTTACAGGGCCTCGTATCCACTGCGTAGGTAATCTTGAGTCCCCTGCGAGATGGGTCGACGACCTTTGATGCATCGATCCTTTTTCTACCGACTTTGACAGCTTTTCCCATCTGGAGCATTTTCCATAGTGGGCCTTTTGGTATTCCAAGCTCCCTTGCCTTTGCCGGGTGGAACCGGCCAGGTTTGTCGTTCTCTATGAGTGAGTACGCTAGGCACGGGACGCCGTGATCAGCCCATGCCGCCTTGATTGCGTACGAATCGGTCTTGGCTATGGTTCCTGCGTGAACGTCTGCGGTGCGAATCGGGAACATCGGTCTGAACTTGACGGTTTCTGTCGTGCACTTCACGAAATCGCAGATGCCGGGCGGTCCATAGATTTCAAGGTCCCGACTTCGACCCATGAATGACATTGAATGAAGAATGCCAGGAATGCCGAGTATGTGGTCGGCGTGCATGTGGGAGATCAGTATTCGCATTTCCCGGTTGAAGCCGAGCTTTGCAATCAGGAATTGTTTCTGTGTTCCTTCTCCGCAGTCAAACATCACGAGGCTCCCATTTGTTCGGACTGCAAGGCTTGGGAGGTTTCGTTTCTTAGTAGGAACGCTGCCTCCGGTGCCTAGGAAAGTGACTTTCACTTCTCGGCCTCCATTCACATCATCTCTTTCTCAGCACAAGAATCCGTCTGGTGAGGCTTCGGTGGACGTACAATAGGTGAGATTCCACTAGCTTGAACCCTGCTCTCTCTGCAATGGACATGATGCGCAGCTCACTCGGGCAACATATGCAAAGGTGGCCTTTCTCGGAAAGAACGCTATGTGCCTTCGGTAGGAATTCTGTGATGAGCCCATGGAGTCTGCGTCCGCGGGTTGAGGCCTCTCTGCCGTACGGTGGGTCAGTGACAATCGATTCGACGCTATGTATCGGGATTTTTGTAGCGTCTGCGACAATGAGCCCGAAAGGCTCAGCTCTGTAATGTGTCAAGTTTGTTCTTGCTCCTCTGATCATTCGTGGGTCTGCGTCGGCGCCGATGGCTCTGCAGCGGATTGCGACTGCTTCGAGGAGAATTCCTCCGACGCCGCAGAATGGATCTAAGAGGGTGCCTCCCTCGGGCGGCCTTGCGAGGTTCACTATGCATCTTGCTAGTTTAGGTTGCATGGTGGACGGATGGAATACAGGTCTCTTTCTGGGTCTCCTTGAAGCTATTAGCCCTGGGACTCTTGAGTGAGTGACCTCGCCAAGCAGGAGACCGCGTGAGGAGACTATGCAGAGAAAGGTCACGTCGGGGTGGTCGAGATTGACCCTGACTCCATGGCTCCTCTCTTTTAGAACTCCACCAATATCCCGTTCCAAGCTTGCCCTGTTTAGATACCTGGACGCCCCGCCAACACGTAGTGACCGTACTGCGAAGGAGCGTCTCTTCGCGAAGTGACGCGAGAGGTCGATTCCTGACAATTGTGAAAGAAGGCGTTTCTTGCCTTGAGTAGTTGCAGCTATCTCAAAGCCGCATTGTTCAAACATCACGCTCCTTTTCGCCACCGCATCGAGGCCTAAGGAATCTGCTGTGATTCTGAACAACTTGGTCGAGGCTGCTTTTTCCTTAAAATCGATTCCTCGCGACTGGAGTATGGCTCGTATCTCAGCGTGTGGCAGAGTTCTATGCTCTCCCGACACGACGAAGAAGAGCCGGTCTTTCACCAAATCTTGCTCAACGCTTCAGCTAGCACCGGCGCGATCGAGACTGGTTGTTGTCGAGTTTCAATCGAGTCCGTGCCGATGGTCTCTTCGACCCCCGCAGCCTTCAGCGTCTGTTCAGCGTTCCCTGTCAGAAGGAGATGTGCACATACTGCGATGACTCGCTCGGCTCCCTGCTTCTTGGCGATTTGAGACGTATTCGCTATGGTCCTGCCGGTTGAAATTACGTCATCAACTATGACCGCATCACGCCCCTTCAAGTCCACATCTTTGCGAGATGTGCTTACCGCGCCTGTTATCTTGTCTCTCGACTTCTCAAACCATGCATATTCGGTTTGCAGAACGTTGGAGACTGTCTTAGCAAGCGGAATTGCTCCGTCGTCGGGCGCTAGGACGTAGGGTCTCCAAAGACCACGCGTCTTCAGGTATGTCCCCATGAGGTTCATGCATGTCAGATTATCAGAATGGATAGTGAAGAACCGTAGCGCCTTGTTGCTTGGCACGTCGATTGTCAGAAAGTGCGATGCGCCGACAGCCTCAATCAGGCGAGCGCTTGTCTTCGCGCTGACCGCTTCTCCGCTCCTATACTTGTCATCTTGGCGTGCGTATGCGAAGTACGGCACGACCGCTGCGGTCTCTTTGGCTCCCATCTCTCGAGCTGCATCGAGAGTGAACAACAGATCAACTAGGTTCTTGTTCTGTGGAGGATAGCAGGATTGTATTACCGCGACTCGCTCGCCTTCAACAGACTTGGGGAATCGGATGTACGTCTCCCCATCAGGAAACACCTTATGTTCGAGCTGCATGACGTTCGTTTTCATCGCGTCGGCTACACGTCGTGCGAGCATAGGCGAGGCCGGTCCGCTCACAATCAGCAATGTCGAACTCACGGGGACGCCTTGCGATGCTACCTAGTAAAATGAGTTACTGAACCCCGCCCACTGGCCTTCACCGAGGGATTACTGATCTCGGTCCTCAATCAGGCGGCCGGCGCTGTGCTATTCTGAAGAGAACAAGAAAAGAGGGATTTTTGAGCCCCCGGATTTGTTCAGTCGATCTGTTTCTGTCCACATTCGGGACAGTAGACTTGTCCTTGTCTGAGTTCATGCCCACAGTTCGTGCACCGTATCGCGACTGACACTGGAGGCTTCTGTCCGGTCTCCTTGCTCGGAGTGGACAAGGCTGGCTCCGCTGGGGTTGTTGACTGAGGTAGCGGTGGTGGAAGCGGTTTCACTGCAGATGGCCCGCCTCTTCTTCTCATCCATAAGAGCAAGCTGACAATGACAGCGATGGCGGCGAGGGCGCCGATGATAAGGTAGACCTGGAAGTAGCTAGTGGTCCAGACCGCAGTGACCGTCTTAGGTCCATCCATAGTGATTGAACCCTTTGGATCACTGCCGGTGTAGTCGCCTCTCCACCCGGCAAAAACATGCTGTATTCCTATGCCGACTGGAGAATCGACCGAGAATGACGCGGTGTCCCCGGATTTGTAGTAGCCGCCACCATTGGGGTTTCCATAGTCCGAGACTATTGTGAGGAGGAACCTCGTTTCATATTGTGCAACAACCTTGTGAGGTGCATCCATGACAATGGCGAAGCCGTTGCCAGATCTCGGTGTACCGTCAACGTTCCATGTAATGAAGACGTATTTCGTGCCTGTGGCACCTTGAACCTCCGAGGGAACTGCTGCGATCGATGCAGGGGAGGATTTTGCGTACCAGCCGAAAACCGTCACATCTACAACACTCGCGGGATCAGAATTCACATCTAGGTAGACTTGGGCCACATAGTTGAAGGCATTTGAGCCTGCAGCGCTGGCGCTCCAACTGTTCGACCCACAAAAGTACCTATACCCTTCTGTCCCATTCACGTACTGATCGACTTGAAGAGTGTGAGAACTGCCGATGGGGTAGCTCAGCACCCGTACGTCTCCACCTTTCATGTCAGCGAACTTGTTTCCATCGACAAGCAAAGCCGTCACCGAATCGGTAGGTAGCCCGACTAGCGAAATTGTGACATCATACGTGTCGGGCGTAATCGTAAATGTCGCAGTATCTTGAGCAACTCCACAGTAATAGGCAATCAGTTGAGCCGTGTAGGTTCCGAGAGGGTCGGTCGCCGTCTTTGTGAATGTGGCATGTGGCAGGTTACCCGTTGTGCTTGCCCACTCGCTGCCATCAGGCTTTGTGACCTTAAGATAGTACTCTGCTGGCAGATTGGAGTCCATGTTAAGAGTCACTGTTTCGCCTCTCATATACGACGACTTGTTCGCTTGAACATGGACACTCAGCGCATTCACGGTTGACAGCTGAAGGCTGATTGTCAACATCGGGCCTCCAATAGTGCCTACGGTCGGGTCTTGTCCTTGGACAGTGAGCTGTCTGTTGAGCGAGGGGGTGCTCACGCCAGCACAGAAATAGTCCGCAGTTGGAACCGTGATAGTAAGCGTTGAATCCAAAGTACCAGCACCCGCGAAGACGAGCGGATTAGGATAGAATTGCCCATAGCCATTAGGGGAATACCCGCCTGACCAGCCGCTCAGAGACAACGTCACTTGCGCGGCACCATCGGTGGTTACTCTAACGTGATTAACAACGATCGAGCCCAGCGGGGCAGTGGTCGTTGTCCAGTCCAGTGCGTTAATCGTGATCGTCAGAGCATGGGCAGGTCTGGCAAAGGAGACCACGCTTAGCAAGAGAATTAGGGCAATCAGCCAACGAGACCATTTCAGCAACTTAATCCCAACCTTCACTCGACCAATCTATTGTATATAAGACTGCAAGAGATGTGCAACAACACGAGTCGTCAACCTTAGCTCGGGAAGAGTCCATGAGAATTCGCATAAGTTAGTGTAAGCCTAGAGAGCCTTATTAGGATAATCTACGGGATCATGACTGCATCCGTGAACAGTCGCCTGCTATCTTGAGGTCTTCTAGCCGTCTAGCCCTAGGCGGCGACTCAGAATAATGCCTTCATATCATGCGCGTCTTGCGTAACTCTGAATCCTCATCGTCGCCAACCTAACCTCAGCTCATACCGGATAATTAGGCCTGTCTGAACTGGCCCGACTAGGTCGCCAGGGCGCGATTCGTGTCTCACCGGTCATCTGAAGAACATGACAAAGACCGCAAATGCAGCTCCAAAGATGGTTGCAATCAGATTGACAACGTTATTGTCGATGGCTTTGTGCCCTCTGAGTGGAATTGAGGGAGATCCGCAGTGTCTACGGTTTTCTGTGATCTTCTTGCAGACGCTGCATCTATAGATGCCCTGAACCGTGGCGCCGATGAAGCTGTCGACGGAGCATCC
>JBEKGZ010000021.1:0-31149 GCA_050012535.1 Bathyarchaeia archaeon
CGAAAAGAGCTGAGTCTTCCCTGACTCTTTCATGCGGGGCGCGTATCTCATCACTGCAAGGCCGAGGACCGCAACGCCAATGGCTACGCCTCCGACCGCGTAGAGCAGATCAAGGAACAACGAGATCACTATGACCGGAGCAGAGGTTTCAACGGCTTGTCTCGCAAGTTTGTAGGCTGCAAGTACCAGCTGGAGTGCATCTGGATACTCCATCTTCGCGTAGGCCGCGTCTGCCTCCGCCAGCCTACTCCGTGCCTGGCCTGACAATCCTAACGGATCGAAGCGCGTTTCCATCTGGCCAAGCAGTCTCTCTGTCTCCAGGTAGATCTGATCAACGTGAGCACGCTGCAATGCGTCCTTGTCGATCTGGCCGAACTTGTAATCGTCAGTGAAATAACCCATGGGTGACGAGATGAAGTCGCCGATGTTCCCGTACTGGTGAGGGTGCATAAGGCCGAATGCGTGTCCGACCTCGTGAATTACTGTGGACGTGAAACCCTCACCTTTGCCCGGTTGCGCTGGGTCTACGTGCTCACCTCGCGTGAACTCCCACTGGTTCAATGATATCATGATGGCGTCATTGAATGTGATTCCAAGAAGCGCCCCAGTCTCGTAGTCAACCTTTCCGATCAACCACTTGTATGCGTATGTGAAGTAGGTTTGATTGCTAAACGCGAAGGCATACACGGGTATCGTGACTGCATTCTCCGTCGAACTAACGTTCGACCCGAATTTCGCGGGATTATCCAGGATATACTTGTAGACAGGTCGTACGTCGATCACGCCGTAACGCTGAGGAGAGATGAATATGCTGCCCTCGATCCATGAATCAGTATACTTGTAGTGTGCCTTGATTAGTTCATGCAGTTCCTGGCTGACATCTTGGAAGCGGACGTTGACTTCAACCGTCGAGTAAGGAACCAAATCTCGCAGAGCCGCCGCTATCTTATCCCTGTTCACGGTTTCTTCTATTGCGATATCTTTCTTGTCAGTTGAGTTCCTGTCGTCCAGTACAAGAACTTCAACCTGATATTTCGGCGAATATCGAGGATAGTAGACGAAATTGGGTGCGATGAAGTTGTACGTTGCCTGATAAATATAGTCAGCCAAGTATCCGGTCAACCAGCTCCTCCCAAAGTCTGTTGAGAGGTCAATGTTGTTGTCGCCTAACGCCACTTGTAGTGGTAGATCCTCCCACTGAGAATTGAAAACTGGTCCGGCGCTGAGGTCGGCAAACCACATTCTATGATGCCCGCCCCACGCATTCATGAAATCCCGGTACCTCAGCGCGTATCCTAGATCTTCATCGGAAGGAGAAATACCGTAGTAGTGGGGTTTCGATTTAGGAAGCTCCCCCCCGTTGGTGCTCAAGAAAGATCGGACGTCTGAGAAGTCGATCGATGGTAGCTCCGGTAGATTTGCGAGAATGATCGTCCAGCCGTTCTCAGGGTAACCGCCAATGTCTTGACGGTGGTTCCACAACCAATCCTCAACGAGGTTCGCATCGTAGACCACGTAGTCAATAGCTACAGGCACAGAGTTGTAGTAACTTGGATTCTGAGTATCTACCTGATACTGCCCAAACCAAGGATTCTTACCATGAACACTTTTCTCGATTGATCGGAGGTAGCTCACGAAGCTGTCCCTGAATACGGAAGGGGCCAGACTGAATGTGTACTTGGGATAGAAAACTACTCCCGTGCTGTTCGCGTTGTCCAGGACCGAGTTGGTGATCGAGACAGGCAGGTTCGCTCCAGAGCCACTCCAAGCAAGATATGTAGTGTCTACCTGCTCTTGATCGAATCCGATCAAGATGACCTTGATTGGGATAGAAACCGCGCGGCCTAGACCCACTGCAGCTGATGCTTGTGCGCCACCCGTCATCCCCGGCACTATGAGAACCCAAAGCAGAACCAGCACCAGCACATAGTAACTTCTGCGAAGAGCCATGGCCGTTCAAACTCTCGCCAGCAGATATCCTACCTTCCATTAAGACTTGGTGATTAGCTCCCACCCATGAACGGGTGTGGGCTTCTCGGCTCGCAGGCTACTATTTCTCTTGCCTGTTCATTCCGAGCATAGGCCAAATCATCTGTGGCCCTTCGGGTCGTGGCTGTTGGCAAGAAACGCGACCCGATATTTATGCTGCTGTTGTAGTCCGCGTTGTAGATGAGTTCACAGTTCCAACAGTGGAAGATGCTTTGCGTGAGGCGTTCCGTATGGCGTGAGCCGCAGCGATGACATGTCCGGCTGGACCAACGTTCATCCGGAGCCTCGGACGGTATGCCTTGCTTCGCGCATTCTTCCCGAATGTAGCGGATTTCTCGCCCATACGTCCAGTGTACGAGCGTCCTGCGGAGTCTAGCTTTGCCGTTGCCCTTGAAGTTCTCGTACTTGATGCCTTTCGGGTACCCAACCACGACAAGAGCGTTCTGTGAAGTTGTGGCAACCTGTTTCGCTGCAAGCCGGTCATAGTATTCGCTGACGTGCAGTCGTCTGTGTCGGACCCGTTTCAGCGGCTCCCACTTCCTTGCCTGTTGCAGTTCCTCCTTGCGTTTCTCCAAACGGTTCAGTCGGTCCCACTTCAACCCATCTTGGAGAATTGAGAAGTCGCTTGACCTTAGAGGCTGATTCGGCCTTAACATCACGGATGCAATCGACCGTTTCACTCCAAGGTCGATACCATGCACCGCGTAGACGGGCTGATCTCGAACCTGGAACTCCATCTTCACGTGAACGTAGTACTTGCCGTCTCGCTTCACGAGTTGGAAACTCTTCAAGGTGCCTTGCTGCAAAAGGTCCACATGATGCTTTGCCGGGTTCAGCGGGATTGTGAGTTTGATGCCTCTCTGTAGCGTTGAGACGCGCGCCACGTAGGAGCAGAGTTTGATGCGTTTCGACTCTTCAATCGAGCCGAAACGATTATCGAACCATATGGGAATCTTACCATTCATTCCACGAGAGAACGGTTCTTGAGGCTCCCTCCGCAGAAGCTTACGAAGCCACTTCTTGTCGCCTTCTCTCCTAGCGATTGCAACCTCTCTGCTCCACATCTTCTGTGTTTCACGGTAACTACTCCACATCCAAGCAGCCGTATCGAAACAACATTGAGCCACCGTGCCGAGCTTCGCATCTCTCTTCACTTGCCCATAGAATAGCCGCCTGTCTCCGTAGGACCCTTTCAACTTGTGTTCCTTGAAGAGCCTAGACCAAAGCCAGACGCCATGAGTGGTTCGGGCGGTTAAGGAGTCGAGAATCGAAAGCTTACGCGTCGTGATGCCGTAGTGGACTGGAACCTTCACAGTCTTAACTACAAGCATCACGTTCCCTCCTGCACCATGACCCAGTGATCGGTTATAAACCGTGGAGGGTTGTGCTTGCAGAATCGTTGACTCTCTCCACGACTAAAGTCGGGAGCATGCGCTCGCCCCATTATGGCCATGGGTCAGCCTGAAAGTCGACATGCATTTCACCCCTAAAGGATGTGGGGTTGCATGCTCGATTCGTCTCTCAACGAATATCCACGCAGTAGAGGGATTCATGGGTCACACGTTTGCGTTGGATTCCGCATACCTGAGAATGAGCGACGAAGAACTAGCGAATGAATACGGCAAGGCCGCCGATAGGCTCACGTTTTTCACATCAGAAGCCAACGGCGCAACGAAGGATAGAATAACGCAGCTCGAAGCCGAAAACAGGGACCTGAAAACTAGACTTCAACGCCTCGAGGCGATCAGCGTCCAAAGACTCGTCCTGGCAGCCGCAACCAAGAAACAGGCTACCCCACACAAACGGAAGCGGTCCACACGGAACGAGTAAAACACTCAAGAAAGAATAGCCCGCGATCCAAGCCAAGAAACCCACTACAAAATGCAACCCGAAAGCGCCAAGTCCAATCCTATTCGCGTGAGAACAACTGTTTAGCTTGATTCCATTCCGTTGTTGAAGGCTCTGCGTTCTGAACCGTTATTGTCCAACCGTGGAAATCCTCTGTTTTGGACATTGTAGAAGAGTACAGCAAGGCCGCTGATAGACTCAGGAAGCCAAAGAGGGGAAATAGCGAAGATGTGCCACACTATGCTGTGAACTACTGTATGGCCCGTCCCTCAAGAGAGAATGGCAACGACATCTCCTTCACGGGAGACGCGAAGACTCCACCCGCCGCCGCATAGAGCTTACACTGAGTGAGGAGATCATCGAAGACCGCTCGATCTTCCGGTCTGAGGAACTGCTTGAACCTACTCAATTCTGCCAACTTCTGTTCGACGATTGGGCTGCATGACGGAATCGTTCTCCCCATCATCACTAGACACACGAGGCATAGTCTGGCGGGGAATATGGGGAATAATGGGATTATGAGGGGATCACTGAGACCTGAAGACTTGCTCAACTACCCGAAAGGCGTCAAGTGCGAGGAATATCGGGGCAACGGAGAAGGGAGACCGCGCCGAACGCCCCAGCGACACGTCCCCTACAGGCCGAGAATCCAATACACAGTTGAGGCCCAGTGGCCTTGTACGATGGAACTGTCAGCTTCTCCACGACTAACCTCGAGAGCCTGCGCTGGCCCCATTATGTGCTCTGTTAACTTAGCGAGTGGTTTCAACTATGTCTGAGAGGAAGAAGCGTCTTGAGGTCTCTGCCGTAACGCTGACGCCCAACAGATTTTCTATAGCCATTCATCAGACCTCTCGTGCCCTTAGGCCAGAGTCGAGTTGGAACAAGGCAGACATGCGGAGACGTACCGCGACCAGTTCGATGTGAGACAACTTGAACAGGCGATGGGTTCTCAGATTTCAGAAGTTCAAATGCTTCCTTGACTAGATGTCGGTACTTCAGAGGGTATCCTTTGGGCAATAACTCGACGGGAAGGTGCCTATGCCCAATGCGATTATCATCAAAAAGCTTGTTGATGATGAATCCCTTAGCATGCAGCATAGTGCCCACCTTAAATACCATTGAAAATCATTCCAGTATCTGTGGAATCCTATACAATACTACTTAATATACCACCGTCGTCATGATGATGTCGTGTCGTCATGATGACGACATGTATGAGGATGTGAAAGTTGAAAGACGTGAAAGGGGGACCATTCACCCAAGTATTTGGAGGCCCAGTCGCACGCGTCCTAGACCAAGCGCGAATAGTTGGCAACATGGAGCAAACCGTACCAATGCTAGCTGAATCCACCGGCTTGACATTTAAGACTGTGCAAAAAGCAACGGCAAAATTAGTCAAGTATGGTTTCGTTAAGCGGTCGAGGAAAATTAGCAACGCACAGACCTACCGATTTGATGTCGAACACGACCTTCACGAACTGCTAGCATGGGCAGACCACGTAAACCTAAAGCAAATGCGCCGGTAAGTCCATCAGTTTTCTGACCTCTTTCTCATCTCTTGTCTCTTGCTGCCTGTCGAATGAGGTCAAGCCATCGGTTTGTACCTAGCTGTATTGGTATTGCGGCTTCTTGTGTGGGTGTGTGTCCGTCTAGTGCCATGTGTGGGCGTACGTAGTCGTAGTAGGCTCTGAAGCCCTTCAGGATCTTCTCTGCTGAGTCAGCTTTGACATTCTGGAACATCACATCGAAAGGATTGAGGCCTGTTTCGCAGCGATTGAATCGTCGCTTTCTCACAATCCCATAGAACCGGCGCCTAGCAACAACGCGATAAGTTAACACCGTACCCATTATGGCCGGCAACTGTGAATAGGGAACAGCCTCAACGCTGATCATTCGGTTCCCAAAGAAAAGAAAGGGAAAGGTTCGCTGTGGGGCTATTGTGATTTCGGACGGAGCACTAGTAGGGCGACGATTGTTGGCGCTGCTATGATGCAGGTCAAGACGATCGCTGAGCTTGCGATCGCAAGGATCAGGAACGAGCCTGCTAGTTCGCCAGCCGCAAGTAATCCCAAGGCCGTCACGAGTACCAGTAGTGACGCTTTCGTTATGCTGATCGTATTGATTCTCTTTCTGCGTGTTAGTGATCTCATGCCCACGAGCGTGAACGGTGTCAGGTAGACGAGGCCTATCAGAGAACTCGCTATCAGCCCAGCTATGAGGACCCCGAACTCTGGGGTCCAGCTGAATATCGAGTATGCCATGGTGCTGACGCTCAGTATTCCTAGTAGCGGGTACAGGATCACCTTGATGGGTGCGCGTATCGGGTCGTGGGTTGAGATGAAGTTGGCAACGGTTGGGCTGAATGAGTAGTACCAAGCGTTGAAGACGTTCATGAAAGCTGAGCCTGCTCTTGTGTGGAGGACTAGGCCGTCCCTGAAGTTGCGGAGGAGCTGCACAGCCGGAGCGGCCTCCGAACCGAAGGTTGCGGTTGCGATTATGCACATCGGAGTCGTAGCCTTCGTAACAGAGAACACAGCTGAGGTTGTGTCACTCGAAACGTCAGTCGTAACTGTCACCGTATAGCCGCCAACAGCCGCGCCTACGGCAACTGTGAATCCTCCAGTAAGCCTACCACCCGAGATCGCGCATGCCGCAGAACCGAAGAGCCCAGACGCGGATAGAGTACAAGTCGTACCGAAGTAACCCGTACCTGAAGCACTGATAGCGGTTCCGGCGGCGCCCGAGGTTGGACTCAGAGTAAGCGTCGTATGTCCCGATGACGTCGGAACAGTGAACGACGCTGACTTTGATTCGCTCGCGTCCGTGTTAACCGTCACCGTATACAACGTGCCAGGAGACGCGCCTGAACCAACCGTGAAGCTTCCAGCCAGCGCGCCACCAGAGATCGAGCATGACTGCGAAGTGAAGAGGCCTGACGGATCAGCCGACAGCGTACATGAGACGCCGGCATAGTTCGAGCCTGAAGCAGTGACCATCGTCCCTACAATGCCCGACGTCGGAGTCAAATTGAAGGTCAGGGCACCCAGCGCGGTGAACGTCGCCGACGGCGTCTCGCCCGCGTTCGTCGTAACCGTCACCGTATAGCTACGAGGAGACGCGCCTGAGGTTACCGTGAAGCCTCCCGACAGCGCCCCAGCGGAGATCGAGCATGACGACGAAGTGAACAGGCCTGACGGAGCAGAGGATAGACTGCACGTTGTACCCGCGTAATTCGTACCAGAAACGGTGACAGACGTCCCAACGGCGCCTGACGTCGGACTCAAATCAAACGTCGGCGCACCGACCGGTGTAACAGTGAACGGCGCCGTCTTCACCTCGCCCGCCACGTTCGTCGTAACCGTCACCGTGTACCCTCCAAGAGCCGCAGCCGAGGCGACCGTGAAGCCTCCACTCAATGCCCCACTTGAGATTGTACATGTCGATGAAGTGAAGAGACCTGACGGGGCAGATGAGAGACTACAAGTGGTACCCTCATAGTTCGACCCGGAAGCGGTGACAGCAGTTCCTACCGCACCTGATGCTGGACTCGCAGCAAAGGTCGGGGCCGGAATGGTGAACGGCGCCGTGTTGGTGTCGCTCGATACGTTCGTCGTCACGGTCACCGTATAGCCGCCAACAGCCGCGCCTACGGCAACAGTGAAGTGACCAGTCAATGTACCGCCCGAGATTGAACATGTTGGAGTAGATGAGAAGAGACCTGACGGAGCAGAGGATAGACTGCACGTTGTACCGGCATAGTTCGCCCCGGAAACAGCTACAGTAGTCCCTGCCAAACCTGATGCTGGATTCAAGAAGAACGCTGTGGCAGGTCCGGCCCCAGTATCAGTGAACGTAGCTGTAGCAGTGTCGCCTCCCGGGCTGCCAGTCACGATCACCGTGTAGGAACCAGATGCGGACCCCGAAGCAACGGTGAATGATGCGGTTATTGTCCCCATGAGTACGGTGCACGTTGGGGCTTGCAATAGGGCCGCTGGAGTTGCTGAAATCGCGCAGGTTGTATCACTCGTGGCGAAGTTGGCTCCGGAGACCGAAACCACTGTCCCAAAAGCGCCCGAGCTGGGGGTTAACGTGATCGACGGTAGTGGCGGCAAGGTGAACTTCGCGCTGGAGATAACGCCGCTCGGTGTGCTCGTAATCTGCACAGCGTATACTCCTCCAGCTGCCGTTGGTGAGATAACGAACATTCCAGCAAGCGAGCCTCCAGAGACAGTACACGTCTGAGAAGACACGAGGTCTGAAGGCGACGAGCCGATTGAGCAGCCTGTGTCGGAAGCGGGGAAGTTCGTTCCTGTGACCGAAACGGTTGTTCCTCTGGGGCCAGAAGTGGGCGTCAGCACCAAGCCGCCCGTCACGACAAAAGTCGCTGAACCGTAAGAAACGAGTGGAACGGGCCCTGTGCTGACTTGGACCTGGTATGGGCCCGCCAGCGCTGCTGCATCAACTGTGAATGTGCTTGATACTGACCCAAGGGATATTGTGCAAGCCGGAACAGGCAAGAACAGCGTGGCCGGATTGAAGGTGACTGCGCACGCTGTCGCTGCAGGATCGAATTGCGATCCCGTCACGGTCACGACGGTACCACGTGGTCCTGATGAGGGAGAGAGCGTCACTATTCTTGGGAGCACTGTGAAGGACGTTGAGGAGGTGTCAGCTACACCGCTTGCACCATTCACCGTTATTACATAGCTGCCGGCCGATGCTGTGTCGGAAACTTTGAACGACCCTGGTCCTAGTTGGCCTGTCCCAGCCCCAACGAAAGTCAACGATGGTGATGTCACGATGTTCACGGGGGTAGCGCTAATGCATGCAGGAGTTGCACATACTCCAGCGTCAGCCGTGTTGAAGCTCACTCCTGTCACCGTAATTGTCTCCCCTACCACGCCGCTCGACTTTGAAAGAGTGATCTTGGGTATGACCACCAGGGTAACGGGTATCAGGTTCTCATCTCCAAGATTACCCGCAACCGTGACATCGTATGTACCTTGCATTGCCGTGGACTTCAGGACAAATGATCCCGTGACCTGCCCGGCCGATATTGTACATGTTGGGGCCGTGACGATCCCCCCCGTCGCGGAAATCACACAGCTTGTGTCTGCCGTATTGAAACCAGACCCGGTGATACTGATCGTGTCTCCAGCGCTGCCGATTGATGGGGACAGTATAATTGAGGGAGGAAGCGCGACAGTGAATGTTGCCGAAGCGGACAAAGCACTGACACCACCTGATATCGTAATACTGTAGGGTCCCGAAGGCGGCGCACCAGGCGCAAACTTTACCGTGAACGACGCGGTGAGGATGCCGCCGGCTGAGATAGTGCATGGCGCGATACCCGCCGCCGAGGGGTCGGAGGGAGAAAGGACGATGGGACCACAGGCGCCTGAATCCGCGGCCGCGTAGCCTGCACCCGAGATAGCGACTACAAGGTGGCTTGAGCCGGAAGTTGGATTCAGGCTAATCTTTGGAACCACGCTGAAGAACGCTCCGGCAAAGTCCCCGCTTGAACCGATCGCGCTTATAGTATAGGGGGCGCCGAGCGCCGTTGGGGAAACGTTGATAGTCCCCGTAAGCGTCCCGCCAGAGACAGTGCAGGTTGAGGACTGTATTATCGCAACCGGCCCGGACGAGAATGAGCACGACGTGTCAGAACCTGCGAAGCCAGATCCGGTGACCGCGATCTGTGACCCAGGGCTACCCGATGCTGGATTCAGATGGAGAACTGGGGGCGATCCTACGCTGAAAAGGGCTGACGCAGTATCGGTTGACGGGGCCGCTGTGACAATTACGCCGTATACTCCAACAGTGGCCGTGTTTGCAACCGTGAACCCTCCGAGAAGCGAGCCCGTCGCGGAGATTGCGCATGAGACACTGCCGAACGCGAATAGAGCTGGGGGGGCGCCGGGAACTTGGCTCAGTGAGCATGGCCCAGCGTCGCTAGTTCTGAATCCGACACCAGAAATAGTCACCACAGTGCCTTGGTTGCCGGAGCTCGGGGTGAGCGTTATCTGTGCTATAACAACAAAGATCGTGGGGATAACATAGCTGTCCGAGGCTTGGTTCCCCTTTACCGTGACCGAAACGGCAGTAGGTCTGGTAGCCGTGGAGAGCACGGTGAAAGATCCGGTAACGCTACCGCCTGAGATTGTGCAGGTGTAGCCAGGCGTTATTATGTTTGTTCCGGAGTTTGTTATGGAACATGTGGTGTCAGATGAAGAAAACCCAGAACCGGATACTGTTATTGTCTGACCTGGAAATCCCGTGAAAGATGATAGTGTTGCTACTGGATTGACCGTAAATGACGCAGAAGCAGAATCGCCCCCGGGATTTCCAGTCACTTTGACTGTGTAGACCTGACCTGAGGCTGAAGAGGACACGACAAACGAGCCTGTTGCGAATCCGGCAGCTATGCTGCATGAAGGGCTGCTGAGGAGGGAAGAGGGGCTAGCGCTGATGGTGCATGACGTGTCAGAGGCAGAGAACAAGCTAGCTGTCGTGATGGTGATTGTGGCTCCCGCTATTCCGGACGCCGAGGAGAGCGTGATCGCTGCGGGAGCTGTAACGGTGAATACCGCAGATGCGAAATCATTCGTAGGTGTCCCGGTGAGCGAAATTGGGATAAAGATGGAGGGAGTTGAGATCGAGACCTTGACCGAGGCCGTCAACGCTCCGCCCGAAGCCGAACATGACAATTGGCTGATGTATCCCGCGAAGGGTGGCGTCGTAGCTATCGTGCATCCTGTATCTGACGTGGAAAATCCGAACCCCAGCGCTGTCACCGTGATGCCCGGCGGGCCGACCCCAGGAGTCAACGTGATGGTGGGCACCGAGGTTACCGTGAAGCTTGCCGTTGTCGCATCGGCTGGAAAGACGTCAGGAGTCGCAGTAATAGTATAACCAAATGGTGCTGGGTTCGTTGATGCCGCAATCCTGAATTGGCCATTCAAGTTCCCGCCAGAAATCGTGCATGAAGTGCTTGATATCGTAAGACCTGCTGGCGCTGAAGTGAAAGTGCACGTCGTATCGGCTGGGTTGAATCCATTTCCGGAAACAGTTACGACGGTCCCCACCGGACCGGATGAGGGAGTCAAGGTGATTTTGGACTTTACGATGAAACTGGCAGTTGGTGCTTCGGAGCCTGCGGTGACTGTAACCGTGTAGGTGACCCCGGCTATCGCAGATGCTGCCACTGTAAACTGACCGCTCATAGATCCTCCACCTACCGAACAAGCCGAGGAAGAGAAGAGTGAGGGAGGTGCTGCGGTTATCGTGCAGGTAGTAGTAGCCGTGTTGAATCCTGAACCTGTCACAACCACGACAGTCCCAATCGGCGCTAAGGTGGTACTCAGATTGATCGCGGGCGCAGCGGAAACTGGAGCCACAAAGTACACTGATAAGAAAATACTCGAAAGAAGAACCACGACTAAGGAAATAGAACAAGCTCTAGGAGCAAACAATTCTGAAGCACGCAAAGCTCTTTTTGGGGGTTTGGCCTATTTAACCCTACATTGTTGGACGATTTCGACGTAACGTACAAAACCCTTGGTCATTCACCCATAGGATCACGATTGCGCCCTTGAAACGACCCAAACTTGTCATTATCCTGTCAACATGGCCGCCCGGATTTCAAAACGGATTAGTATTCTGGAAGGGCCTGTTATCTTTCGTATGGGCACAAAGGGAGCATATGTAAACGTGCACCTCATGTTTCCCAATCTGAGCGGTCAATGATTGACTTGGCGGTCAGCGTGGGCGCTCTAGCGAAATGAACATCTCCTTGTCTCGAACGGAGCGCATTTTCCGGTAGCAATCGAGTCATTTTGTCAAGGAGTTGATAATAAGGACGGACCGCCTCACAGAACTAGGGGCTGAAACAACGGGGCGAGTCATGGTAATCGCGGGCACCCGGCCCGAGTTCATCAAACTCGCACCGGTCATCGATGGGCTCCGTCAAACTCGTACCGTCGATCTGGTCTTCATAAGTTCCGGTCAACACTTCGACGCCAAAATGTCCGAGACATTCATCAAGGAACTGGGATTACCTGAGCCCACAGAGAACTTCAAAGCAGGAGGTAGATCCGATGCTCAGCAAATCGCGAAGATAATTGGCGCGTCTGAATCAGCCATTCGCCGATACGAGCCACAGATAGTCCTGGCAGAGGGAGACACGAATACGGTGGTTGCAGTTGCATTGGCGGCAGCCAAAGTCGGTGTACCGTTTTGGCACGTCGAAGCTGGACTGCGAAGCTTCGACCGCACAATGCCCGAAGAGATCAACAGGATCCTCAGCGATGGTTGCTCAGAATTGTGTCTTTGCCCTACAGAGATCTCAGCGTTGAACCTCTCCAGGGAAGGCATTCTACCTCACCGAGTCCGGATAACAGGAAACACGGTCGTTGATGCATGCCAGAAATACGTTGCCAAGTCTTTTTCCAGATCGAACATTTTGAGTGAGCTTGGCCTGAAGGACAGATTCGGCCTAGTGACCATTCACAGGAAGGAGAACGTCGATAATTTCGAGAGGCTCTCTCGAGTCGTTGAAGCCCTGTGTGGATTGGATCAGATTGACCTAGTATTCCCCATTCATCCGAGAACTAAGAGGCGATTGGCCAAGTCTATGTTGTGGCAACGGATGGTCAGGTCGCCGCATATTGTTCTCTGCGAACCCCTTGGCTACTTTGATTTCCTCAGGCTGCTAGCATCTTCGGTTGTGGTCCTAACTGACTCTGGAGGTGTTCAGGAAGAGGCGCTTACCCTCCGAGTGCCATGCTTGACTATCAGAGAGAACACGGAGAGACCTGAGACGGTGATGGCAGGAGGGAATACACTCGTCGGCACGCGAAAAGAGGCGATAGCGTCGGCCCTCAACGACGTGCTCTACGACCCAACAAGGGCCATCGCAAGGATAGCCCGAGAAAATCCACTCGGCGACGGAAGGGCAGGTGCCAGAATCGCAACGATTTGCTCCGAATACTGTGAAGGAATCGTTTCGACTGCTGACAGTTTCTCATCGGACTTCAAGTACGACGGGTTGACCATCCTGACTGTTCGAGCAGAAGATCACGGAGTGACAGTCGAGGAGTTCTGCGATCGAATCGGACAGGTAATGTCCACAACGGTCTATGACAGAGCAGGGAATCCAATCATTCCAAAAGCAGACCTGACTCTGCAGAAGGGATGGATTGTCTGTCTGCATGGGCATCGGACAGATTTGCCGATATCAACAACGATTCGAAGAGACAACCGGCTACCTTTGGGGAAGGTGAGCCATAGAAGATGATACTAGAGATACTGTTGTTGATATTCTCCGTGGTCTTTGCGGCCTACACGTTCAGACACCTTGTTTTCGTAGGAGCAGTTGCTCTTCAAAGGGACAACCGCGCAGATTTTCAAGGTCATTCCGGTCTCTTCCTTCCGGCAGTCACCATTATCATAGCCGCAAGGAATGAGGAACGCGTTATCGGGAGACTCCTCCAAAGGATAGCATGCTTCACCTACCCGAAGGAGAAACTCGATATCATCATAGTTGATGACAAATCCACAGATTCAACCGGACGGATAGCAGATGACTTTGTACAACAATACCCGTATTTCTCTACTATTCACCGATTTGAAGGAGGACGCGGAAAGTCAAACTGCCTCAATGTTGCGTTTCCTAATGCGTCGGGTGACATAATAGTCGTATTCGACGCTGATTACTATCCCCAGCTCGACTTGCTGGAGAAACTCGTGTGCTACTTTGTAGATCCACAGGTCGCGATCGCACAGGGAAGAGTGACCGTACTTAACGAAAAGGAATCGATTGTTACTCGACTCGTGGCGCTTGAGAGGACCTCAGGATATATGATCGATCAGGTTGCACGCGATAGATTGGATCTAACACCGCAATATGCGGGGACAGTCGCCGCCATCCGGAGGACTTTCCTGCAGGCTACTGGCGGATGGGATGAGAGTATACTGGCCGAGGACACCGACCTGACACTGGAAGCGGTGACAATGGGATGGAAGGTCCGATACACAACTGCGGCCGAATCCTATGAGGAAGCTGTATCGACTTGGCGAGCGTACAGGAGGCAAAGACGAAGATGGGCCTACGGCCACACGCAGTGCGCACTCAAACATCTAGTTCCTGTGCTGAGCACACGGCACCTCGGTATCTGGCAGAAGGTTGATGCCCTTCTCATGATGGGTGTGTACATGGTACCATTTCTTGTAGGCTTAGGGTGGGTTCTCGGCGTCGCCATGTTGCTAGTCGGTTCATCGTTGTTTCCATCGATTTTTCTTGCCGCACAGGCGATCTTTCTTTTCGGCACGGTTGGCAACTTTGCTCCGTTTTTCGAGGTCGTTTGCTCAATGAGACTCGATAGAAGAAGCATGCGCCTAAGAGATCTGATCGTACTGGCAATCGGTTTTGTGTTCAATGTTGCTATATCGGTGGATGCGTTGATCTCATTATTCAAAGACTGGTTGGTCGGAGAACGTTTGGTTTGGGTCCCAACTGTGCACACCGGAGGAGCATGATGTCGGGTATGGAGAACCTTGGAGTTAGTGAGGACAGATGAATCTGACCTACCTGCTATATTCGTACATCGCTGCAGTCGCGGCTAGCCTCGGTTTGATTATCGTCGCGAGACAGGGTATTCATGATAGTGAAAGGAGAACCTTCCCAGAAGTGACTCTGAACTATTGGCCTGGAAAACTGGGTCCACAGGGAAGACCTGAAAGCAGAAGGACATCTGATAAGCATCGTCTCGGCAATGCGATGGTTTTTGAAGGAGACTATGTGCTGCCCTCGAAGGCTGAGCTCTCCAGTGACCTTGTCATCAAGGGCGCCCTGACGCTGGGTAGCGAGGCGAGACTGCATGGGAGCGCCAAAGCGTCCCGGTCCATCAACTTAGGGCCACATGCCTTGGTTGTAGGACACCTTGTTACTGAGGCGAACATCTTCGTCGGCGTCGGCGCTGAGGTTGTTGGTTTCGTACACGCAAAAGACGATGTTTGGTTGATGCCCAAGTCGAACGTGGTCATGTCTGTCGTCTCAGCAGGTACGGTTTACTTATGCGAAGACGCCAAAGTTGGAAGACAGATCTATGCTAGTCGCGGCATAGTCCACAAAACTTCTCAAAACATTCCTCAATCGGCTCCACAACAACCAGCAAATTATGTGGCGAACTCTCGTGAGTCCTTACAGCCCGTATGTTACAGATGCCGAAGCATTCTCTTGGAACTGGATATTCTCAGGCACCAGTGGCGTTGTCTCAATTGTGGCAGCTATCAGTGGCCAGCAAACGGCATCTCTCAACACTCTTGGAATCCAAATACAACGTAGAATGAGACCCAAGGCTTTCACAATGGGCTGCACCATTCAAACAATACAGACAAACCCTCATCTCTCTCACGGGGTTTTTGGTCATTCACTTCACCATCACTTTTGCCGCGCTGAAATGCCCTAGAATTGGGTTTTCCATATCAACAACGTGGCCAGATTTCAAAATGGGCTGCAATAATTGACAGTCGTCGCATCCACGTTAGGCCCAGTTGCACTCTTCCCATAGAACGCGTTTGGTGCTGGGCGAGAAGTATTACTATTAAATAACAATTGGACGAATCTTATCTGGGATGGGTGAGAGAGTTTGCCGGGGCGACGCTACTCGCGATTGGAAAGAAAGGTACAGGTCTTCGCTAGCGTGCCCGTCGGCCTTCTCAACCAGCTGGACGACCTCATCGAGAAGGGCACCTTCAGGTCACGCTCCGCCGCGATAGCACAGGCAGTTGAAGCCCTCGTCTCCAAGACGGCTAGACGTGAAGCATTGAAACGGGGATAGCAAGTCCGGGTGGAAGGCAAGAAGAACTTATCCTTGATAGTTCAAGCCGGAAACAGAGACTGAGTTGCCCGCGTTTCCTGATGTCGGACTCATCGTGAAGGTTGTCGAGAACCGGACGGCGAACAGGCTTGCCGCAGTTTCACCCACATCCGTCGTCAGTATTACCATGTGAGTACAAACGATTCAGTACAAACGATTCCCCGACAAGACATTCTGCAAATCCCTGATTTGTGGACGCGAAATGGTCACCACAAAACTTGTTTCATCCAAGACCGTGACTCTCCCGCCCGACACCACACGTCAGGAAAGTAATTCCAGACGGCGATGAGGTGAGCCTATGAGCCCACTTCCAACACCTGTGAACTGTGAACATACTCGCCTTGTCAGGCTGGTCAAATTCAAGGGCGAGCATGTGGTTTACTATCGTTGTGAACAATGCGGTGCACACGTCGCAATCTCGGAGTAGTCTTACATGAGGGAGCAAGAGGATGAACTGGCTTGGCGTGTAAGAATGCTCGACGAGAAGGTGGAAATGCGCCGCTGGGGCGATAGGATGTCTGATAGGTGAGAACTAGGATTAGCCATGATTGTCTGAGTTTTGAGGGTTGCGAACTTCACAAGTTGACAGATTTCGTCATTCCCCATGAATGGAAAGCGCTTTGAAATCTCACTTCGTTATTGAAAGCGATCCCGCATTGCCCTTCAAAGAAGTCTACTATCCAGATAGGAAGAAGAGAGATGATGCCTAGATAGGCAATACTTCGATCTGGCCTGTAGTCGAGCGAGCAAAGAAGGCTGGTGTTCCGTCAGTCCAAGATTGGCGTAGGAACAAGACCGTAGCGAGCGCCGCTGACGAACTGCGCTGTTTCAACAGTGTGAACGCGATCATAGACAAGCTATCGGATTTGATCCGCGACAGAAAACGGACATAATATGTTTGGATCAAGAGACAGGAGATCATATCACAGCATACCGATCAGGCGACGCTTAAGGTCCTTGTTCTCGGCCGAGGTTTTTTCTGGTTGGACTATGGTATCGCATTTCTCCTTGTCCATATCGACCCCAACAAGGCCGACGCCGAGTTTTTCCAAGAGCTCCCGGAAATGAAACTTACCCTCGTGAGTCGCAACCCATCTTGGGGTTGCTAGGAAAACACGGTCGAATGCTTTCTGGTACTTGGAAGCGTGGTGGTAGAAGTCGTGCAGCGCAGATAGTCTAGATTTCGCATCGATGGCAGTCAGCGTATCTGCACGACCCCAGTTCTTCTTGATTCCCACAAAATCGGGATTACCAACAAGAAGGTCCTTTCTATCATAAGTCGGGATGATCCTATCGTATTCCCCTTGATTCTTCAGTTGCCTGAGATACTTCTCGATTATCGGGTATAAATCGCGCTCAGTCTCTGTATGGCCGAATATGCGGTCTCTTACGTTTGGGTGAGATTTCATTGAGTGAACCAGCTCTTCAATCACTATCTCGATCGTTTCTCTCCCCGAATACAACGGCAATGTCCGACTCTTTCGGAGCCTTCTTGCTTGTTCTTCGAGCATCTTCCAGCGCTGCTGCTTGATTCGAGTGGATTTGTACAGATCTCCAAGTCGCTTTACGTCACTCTCTAGAAGACCGAACCTGACAAACTTGTCGAAGATGGGATAGTCATATCCACTTTGGAGCATTCTATCGATCAATACGCTATCATTGAACGTTGACAACCGGGCCACCCATCAGACGTGCTGAGGAGAAGATGCGGCCAATATAACCCGCCGAACTATATCTTGCTTGCCATATTGGTACGGCTTTGCGCCGCTACGGACGACGCTTCTTGGCGACGACAATAGGGGCCACCAGTCACCGTACCAGAGATTAGGACGACTTCGCTAGGCGAATAGATGCTTTTGTCTGTTGAGACGGTGATTCCCCAGAGGTAACTTGTGACGGTGGCAAGGCAGGTGACGGTTGTCATGGTGGCTTGGTTAGGGCGGCTATACTCGTTTACTTGAGTGGAGACTGGTCGTCAGACAGCCCAGTGACACAATTAGCAGTAAGGCAGATACGGCAAGGTTGTCCTTCAAAGAACCCTCGACTGTTGCATAGGGCTTGCGTGCGAATTAAGCAAAGCCACAGTGGAGTACAGGACGTGTATATTCAAGGAGCCGATGTAGGACGCATGTCTTTCCGCGTACAAGACGGACCTCAAAGGGTAGGGTGCTGCTTCCCCCCAGAAGCCTTAACTAGAAACTCCAGCCCAGCCATGCCTCAACTAACCAAATGTCCGGTATGTGGCCGACTCCCCTGTTCATCATGCTCATAAGAGACTCGTAGAGCTCGAAAAACGGCTCAACGAGACTCTGAAGTGATATTCCCCACAGTGAGCATTGGAGGTAAGATCCTTACCTTCTTCCCTTTGGTAGTAGTAGGACAAGGCATCCAGGACCTGCTTTGCCTTCCTGTCGAGCATTACGGTGGTTGATTCAAAGGCTATAGAGTCCACCTTCCTTCTGACTTGCTTAGGCTCTTTTCCAGGGCTTCCTCGGTGACTGAGGAGTAGGTTGCAGTCTTACCCAGGACCTTCTCCTGCTTGACTAGGGTCCTAAGCTTGCTCCTTGCCTTGGGAGTGACAGGTATTGTGACAAACTTCCTTTCCAAGGCTCAGTCACCTAATTTCCCATAGTGATCCATAGTGTAGTACACTACTAACACTGTGAATTAGTAACCTAATACTCAGTATCTTAGTTAAGATAGTACTGGATACTACTCTACTCAATACCTTGACCTTTGCCAGATGTTTGACAAGGTTTGATCCAAGGTTCATCCTTCTAGGTCCTCCTTACTCCAGTGAATACTATCTTCCCTTCAAAGATCTCACAGCCACCTTGCTCTATGGCTCCTTCCATATCTTCTCCAGGGAAGGATGTTTCGAACTGAGGTTCAAAGTCCTTTAGAGGCTTTTCTATGAGGCCACAGATCTTAGCGAACTTCTTTGCCCCTTCAGAAGGCTCCTTCAGAAGAGGCTTCTTTGAAGCTTTCCCAGGAATCCTTACAGAATGAACTATAGTGACAGGAACCCTTGGAGGAGTACTCGGAGAAGCTGAAGGATACCATTGCTTGTAGCTAGCAACTATGGCTGCTATAGCCTCTTCAAAGGTTGGAGCATAGAGTTCTTCGTACTCGACTTCTTCGTACTCCAAAACCTTTGGATTAAGGTTAACAAGGAAGCCATTGCTAAGCTCCCTTAGGCTTGCTTTGAAGGTCATTCTCTTAGCCTCCTACGAAGACTACCTTGTTGTCAACGACTGCACAGTGAGCTGCTTCTATAGCCTTGAGCATGTCATCCTTGGGGAAGTTCACTTCAAAGTGAAGCTTGAACTCCTGAAGAGGCTTGGCTATGAGACCACAGACCTTTGCGAACTTGATTGAGCCTTCACTAGCACCCTCAACAGCTTTGATCTCCTCTTTCACTGCTTCCTTAGGGGGTTGAGGGGTAGTTTGATCAGGGGGTTGAGGGGTAGTTTGATCAGGTGATTGAACTTGAGTGGTAGCAAGTAAGCTATCAGTAACCACCTTTGATGGTTGTTCAGGTGTTTGATCACTCTTTTCACCAGTTTCACTGGGCAGCACTGCTTGTTGAGGGCTAGCAACGAGACTGATAGGGCTGGAATCAGGTTCAGTGGGGGCTGTAGAAGTGGGCTGAGAGGGCTGAGTGACTGGTGAAAGTGGTGAAACTGGTGAAATTGGGGTGGAAGGGGTCAATGTTACAGTAACAGGAGTCAATGTTGCAGTAGTAGGAGGTGAAACTGGGGTGTAACCTCCTACTCCAGGCTTCTTCAGTCTCTTACCTGTCTTCTTAGGACCATGAGCACCAGTCTTGTGTCCTTGTAATGCTAATGGATTAGCAAAGGGTCCTGCATTACATTGATCACACATGAGACTAGTACTAGGTGCAGAAGTGCTTGGAGTACTAGTGACTTGTGGTGAACTGGTCGTAGGAGCACTAGGAGTAGGAGTAGCACTAGTGATAGGAGTAGCACTAGTAGTAGTAGGGGGTGCAGAAGGCTTGAAGAAGCTTTGCAAGGGTGTCTCAGGGCTAGCTCCTGGCTTAGTATCAGAGGGTAGGCTCCACCTGTAGACTAGGAACTCCTCATTCTCGCCTAGTAAGCCTTGAGCTACTATGATCATGCCTTCAGTAGGCCTGTTCATGATTGAGGGTGGAAAAGAGGCTATGATCTCATCAGTAGCATCACCTACAAGGAATAGAGCCCATTGCAGTATCTTTGGCTTGACTATGTTACCACACTTGGGGCATACTGCTTCCTTACCTTCCATAGCATCAGGTATCTTCTTTGAGTCGTTAGGGCAGCCTATGTAGCTTCGTGTAGACAGTTCCTGTAATACAACTAGTGTAAAGATCGATCCTTTGGCCTGGTTTGATCCTTGGATCAAACTCAGTCAAACGAGCAGCCTCAACTACCCTTCGAATGATCTTTGCTGTAGACTCTCCAGGGTAACGAGCAGCCTCTTTGACTATGTCCCTGTTACAGCTTGTTAGACTCCTTCTTGACCCATAGGCTTGGCAAGAGCAAGTTGTCTTCCAGGATAGAAGCAATGCTTTGCCCTATAGGATACGGTACAAGTGTCCGCTAGCGGACACTTAGATGAAAGAATCGAGAGTATGGTAAGCTTTCTTGAAGGTTAGCCCTGTGGTCCTTGTGATGATGGGTGCAACAACCTTGTTCCAGTAGTAGTCGTAGTCTATGCCTTTGACCCCAGCATGGAGGGGCTCTACTCCACCTTTAGTGTGAAGGAACTGGATCTTGTCCCCTACCTCATAGTGGTTTCCCAGGAGATCAGCCTTGTTAGCTGCAAGGACGTGCTGGGGGATCGTCTTGTACTCATCCCTTGGCTTGGTCAAGGTCTTGCTTATGGCAAGCTGCTCAGGGGTGATGAAGCCACTGAAGAGAGCCTCCCTGAAGTCCATTGCTGTCCCTAGAATGCTCTTTTGGTCTCTTCCTAAGGACAAGATCTCTCTCGCTTGACTGCTACTACTTAGCTAGCTCTTAGAAAGTGAAGCGGGTAGAACGCCCACAAGCTCCAGGGGCTTTCTGCGCCTCCTATTAGGTGTAGGCGGTGAAGGGCGTGAAGGGGGCACCGCAGTGTTGTTTGCAGTCTCACCTCCTGTTACTGTTACTGAGTTACTGAGTTTACCAAGCTCTGGCATGCTCGCACTGCCTCTTTGGGCCTCTGCAAGGTTCGTGTTAGGTTCAGACTTAGCCAGGAGGGGGACGGTTGGCTGGCCATCTCTACCTTCAGACTTGGTACTCTCGGTAACTTAGTAACAGCCATATCGTTTGGCTACTCTTGCTAGCTTCTCCCTGTTCAGTGTGCATATTCGGGTAGGTTTGCCCTGTTTCGACCGTATGACGCCTCTCTTGCCTCCAAGCACCTCTCTTATTCTGCAGCCTACCTTGTTCTTGCTGATCTCGCCCAACTCGGACGTCTGCATGATGTTAGGCTTGATTTTGTCAATCGTTCCTTCCAGCTCGTCCTTTAGCTTGGTCCAGATGTCCTCGAACGCCACGGTCGTCTTGTCAGTGCTGCCGATGAGCTGCCAAACGACCTTGACTATATTGCCTTCGAGGGTGTCTTCCAGCTCCTCAGAACGATCTTTGGCAATCTGCTGAACGTAGTTCACTAGGATGTCGTAGTCAGGCAGGCCGTATAGGACTTGGAGCAGAGGCTCGTATATTTCTCGCAGTCGTCCCCTGATTCCTATTGCAGCTAGGTCCAACTCTGGGAGCTTCTTGTCGTGGTTGTAGAGACGCCATGCAAGTAGCTCATTTCGTAGTTCATTTTGTCGTTTCTTACGTTCCTCTGGCTGGTCAGCCTGTTCTTGCGGTGGCTGGCCAGGAGTCATCTGCTGCTGAACAAGTCGTGAGGTCAATCCCTTGCTTCGGAAACCAGCAGGAAGGACTTCACTCGTCGCAATCTTTAGGCAGAATGTAGGAAAATACACGATCTTCTGCCCCTGAGCGGTGTCTCTGTAGCGTGTCACCTTGGCCCCTGGCTTGTATCCTGTCTTGAAGATCTTTGTTTTCAGAGGATCTCTCTCGATTCCATCGATCTCATCCTCTAGTATGGTGCAGGCGCCTTCTCCATGCTGCTCCAGGAAGCCGTAGATGTCTGCGGCGTTGTTCGCGACAGAATATAGAGGCCTGTAGATGAGCGCATGGTGAACTTGGAGAACGACGGTCTTGCCTGTCTCGATGTCCCCGATGATGAAGTGAATGTGGATGCTTTGGAGTTTATGCTGAACACATGATACTAACTCATCCGCCGCGTTTATGATATGATAGATGGGATCTGAGTCCTCATAGCGTTCATGTTCTCGTTTGATCTTGTCGTAGAGCTCCTGCTTGGAGGGGGGAGGGCCGTCATGCCATCCGTAAGAAGGGTAGGGTAGATCGTCCCTGTTTGGAGCGACATACTCTACACCTTCAACTACGACTCTCTCCTTGACTGTGAGCTTGTCAGGCGTTTCCCTGACGAGGAACATCGGCTTGTCCTGATGGTAGATTGCTTCGAAAGGTATGCCGTCTTGTGTGACACCTGAGATTTTCGTACTCTCTACTTTCTTACTCACCCTTGCTACCTCCAGTAACGTTGTCTTCTCGAATTACACGAATTGAACCATCTCGTAGTACCTGCAACAAGATCGCAGATGGATTCCCAAGTAGCTCAACTATCCGTCTGGCCTGTGTTACCTCAGGCCTCAACTCTTCAACTGGATCTGTTCTCTTCTGACTGAGTCGTTGGTTCATCTCGCTTCACCCTCCGTCCCCGATCTTTCCTTCGGCAAAGTCTCCTTCTCTCCTTCATCTATCAAGCACCTTGCATCTAGACGTAACGCGAAAAATAGTCACGTTTTCGGTACAAAATGCACAAAAAGCAGATTTCTGAGAATTCTCAGATCTGTAGGAACGACTATAACTCCAGCAAATCCACTACTTCTCAGACTTACTGGAGCACTAGGAAATGCAAAGGTATTTCGAGACCAGGTTCACCGTAGGCGATCGTAAGGACGCCGAGTTTCTTCAAAGCCAGAACAACTGGGAGATAGTCAACGCGATAATGGACGCCGGAGTCGGAGGGATAACCTCCAAACAGCTAGCCAAGGATCTAAGTATCAACTACAAGGTCGTGGCAGACACCGCGAAACATCTTGCGCAAATGGGATGGATATCCAGTGAACGTCCCAAACAGAAAGTTGGACGGCCGCCTAGGGGGCTTCAAAGACGCGATTTCAGAAAACCTTCAAACATACATGTTTGGAGCGCCATCGACTCATTCGAACCTGTTCTGAGTGAGGATTTTGAAGATCGGTGCAAGGAAGTGTTTGACAAGTATGGTCATGACTTTGAGCAGTTCATCGACATCACCAGTCAGGTAATCGCAGAAATGCAGGTGTTCCCTGAATTCCATCCGAGAGAACCTGTGCACGACTGTGGATGGAGTCATGATGGACATGAATTCATGAAAGGAGTCCTGTACGCCTTCTTGAGTTGGCTTGAATCGAACCCGCACTTCCAAGAGGTCTTGAAGAAACACAAACTTGCCACAGACAAGGCATTTGAGGATTTGCCGAAGACGCAACGACCCGGGGAGAAAACGAACCCCTGAGAGAGAGAAGCCCACACACACAAAACCACTCCTGACGACGCACTTCATAACCCACAACCGACCAAACCGTCGTCCGTCGCCGTCCAGAGCATGCCTGCTACTGTTAAGAGATCGTTTAAGCCTCCAAGCGAAGAGGATCAGAGTGGAAGCATGAATCTCCCGACTTCAGTCACGGAGAGAGTCAAGAAGAAGCGTCTTGTCGAAACTAACTCGATGAACCTCGACGGATAGCCTAATGTATTACTTCCAATACGTGTAATACAGGCGTGTAGGAATGCAGAGCCTCAACGAGAGAGAGGCCGTAGTGGCTGTTCGCTTCTCAGCAAATGAGATTGAGGCATTGGATGCAGCGGTGACGAAACTGGGCGCAAGATCCCGCAGCGCACTCATCAGGAATGCAACTGAAAAGTACATTCAAGACATGGGCGGCCTCAAAGTGATCGAAATACGCAGTAACCTCACAGTCAAAGAGGCCACAAGAGAAATCCTCACCTACCTACGGAAGCATAAACAGGCCGAAACGTTCGACATCGCAAACGACCTCAGGCTTGACTTGAATCTTACCGTCAGGGCACTAAGACAACTCTGGGAAGAAGGCAAAGTCGCATGATCGGCAAGGAAGTCGGAGACAAGCTCGTTGCAGAACAGATCATCTGCGAATGCCGCAGACTCAAAGGCCCCGTATTGATACACAAAGGCAGCCACAGAGCCCAACGATACGTCCTCTACGGATTACCAGCAGACGCCATCGTAACAAAAACATGGAGACTGCTCGAGTCAGCTACCAACGATTGAAATCGTTGGCTTGCAACTTTGAGGTGCCGGATGTTGCCAACATGCCTCTTCATCTTGCCTGACAGGCACGCTGACAGGTGCCCCAGTCGGAAGAATCTGACCCATCGCCACTGGGTAGGTAGCTTGGATCGCCTTCCGACAGATGTTCACACTTGATAGAGAGAGTCTATAGCAAAGCTAGCTCTTGGAAACTGAAGTGGGTGGAACAGCCTCAAGCTCGAGGGGCTTTCTGCGCCTCCTAGTAGGTGTAGGTGGTACCACAGTGTTGTCTGTAGGTTCACCTGCTGCTACCGAGTTTTTTTACCGAGTTTACGAAGTTCCGAGGATTGTCCTCCGAAGAAGTGGTTAGAATACTGGTACGGCAGTTGGCCAAGTCCAATTCATCCTCGCATCCGTTTGTTCCTGTCAATGTTCCGTTGAGTGACATGAATCCAGCACAATCCAAATCGCTGACATTCTGATCGGCGCATTCAAGGAACTCCGGAAGGGCAGTCAGCAGCTTCATCCGTTTGCCGGACTGAACTTTGACAAACGCAAAATACGTCGGTTTGGGTCAGTTGCAAGGGTTTCCTATTTCTTGAGAGGACAAGTTGTAGATCAGGTGCAGCCAACCGTTAGTTAGGCCCGGACGTTGCTTCCTCTGGAGGCCCCGTTCCCCGGTGGGTTGGCTGTCTTTGGTACCTTCATCTCTGCAGCAAGAGGTGTTTTTCCTGCTTGTAGGAGAATATCTGGATGTTAGTTCCAGATGAGCCTAGAAGATAACCCGAAAAACCTTCACAAGGGGAATGGTTGGGTGCCGCTGAGATCTCGGATGCCGACATGAAGGCGCTGCTTGAGGTCGACAGGTCAGCTTGGCTTGAGGATGTCGTTGATCAGAAGAAGTTCTTCGAGCAGTTCGGAGATCGCCTTCCTCGCGGGATTCTTGCCGAGATGGAGGCTCTCGAGTACCGTTTGAAGCGCTTCTAGACGTGACGACGTCGACCATCACTGGCGGTGTCTCTTTTACGGAAGGATTCGTCATTAGCCTGCCCCTACCCCCTTCTTTGCTCTAGATCAACCGCCGCTTGCCCCTTCACATGTGGACTTCCACGTCCCCCTCAGGCCATCCACGTGGCCACCCAAAGATCAGTCCTTATGTAATATCTCCAGCACTAGCCTACTCGTACACACAAATCGCCAATGATGCCTAACGACGGTTCAGATCTTGATTGCAGGAGACCCGACGACGAGATTGCCAAGATGATTAGACTGGAGATGGACGAAGACCTCACCGACAAAATCACTACCACGATTGTCGCGCTTGCTTCAGGGCGTCCAGTAGTCAATTGCGCGCGCCAAGCTAGACGAAGACAGTGCCTTATCATCACTGGCTTGGTGCTGATCGTTGCTTGAGCTTCTTCTCGATTCCGAACACAAGCACAGGCCAGTACCAGTTCGGAATCCAGATCTGGAATCCTGTTCGCCATGGGTCGAGAATCCACACGCCTTCGAGAATCCAGTTCGTCCATCGGTCGCTCGTGAGACGCCATTCGGGTGAGAACCAGAAGAACGCGAAGTCTTCAACAAGCCATGAGAACGGAAAATTGCCTGCGAAAGTGAACAGGAAGTAGCGTTTGCCTTTCGTGAACATTGAACGAGCCTTGAGGAGTCCAAAGCCGGTGATGCAGGCGAAGAGGAAGGCCATCGCGAGCGAGTAGGTAGAGAAGAGGCCGATGATCCACCGGACCTGAGTCGCCTCATACCGTGGCGTCTCTACAGCAAATCCCTCGACCCAAGCGTAGACCGTCGAGGCCACAAGCGTTGTCAATATGAGGGCAAGCTGATCGAGATCCGACTCGAGGATCCTAGCGGCTGACTCGCGTGCCGAGCTTGCGACGCGAAGCAATGCCGACAGGCTTCTCATCCTCCTTCAACGGCGGCACGAGACCTAGAATCCGGTCGAAAACCTGTTCCTCTTCAGCCAGCAATAGAAGGACTCGGGTCGGATGATGCGCGTCATATGTTGGCGCCCACGACTGTTAGTATAGTCATGGGGAGGTCACGCATGTTAGTGAAGCCGCATCTCTGTCACTGCAAGAAAGGCGAGTAAGACCAGCTATCTAGGTGAAAGAGAGGGGGCTCATCTCGAAGTTGCCATCAGACCTGCAACGTCCGCATGAGAGCAGAGGGACAGAATCATTGCGGACTCGCGTGTGGATTCGTCTGGAGTCAGCTAGTAGGGCTTTGGAGATCTGGACTTGCCGTTTGTGGCAAGCATTATCATAAGTTCATGATCCTCAAGCGCGAGTTCTCTAAGCAACTCGGCGTTAGGACCCTTCGCTTTCTCCATGTTCAATCCATTCCTGGATCTGTTCAACAGTCTTGGTTTCGAGCTGACTGATAAAAAGGTATGCGTCATCCAGACGGGTGACTCTGAGGCTTCTACCATTCCGTCTGAGAAAGATCTTGGCCACCAGATATGCGGTTCGATGGTTTGCTCCGTCAAACGCGTGAAGGTTCACGAGCTCTTTCATGAGCCATGCGGCTTGATATGTAAAGCCCTTGCGTTCGACTTCAATCATTTGATCGATGACGCTCCGAATGGCCTCAGGTCTAAGCAGTAGTCTGTGAGGATGTCTGTCTGACCCAACATCCAAGACAGTGATGTTTGCATCGATTATGTCTTCCACGGAGGGGTACCAGACGCGTTCGGGCTCGACTGCTGATTCACTAGTCACCCGGGGTCACCCTGCCCATTTTGTCCCGTGGTCCTTTGGGTCTGGCTGTCTAGACAAGCCTTTCTACCTTATCCGCGCCACTTGCTCGAGATCTGACTCGAGAATCTTAGTAGTGGTGTTTGCCAGATTAAGTTCGGCGCTGCAAACCCGCAACATCCTCTTCTTGAATTATCATCACTGGCTTGGTGCTGATCGTTGCTTGAGCTTCTTCTCGATTCCTGGAATTATCTTGTAGTCGCCTGTTATGCGGAGACGATTTTTCCGATACAAATCAACCAGGTTCTTCTCCACTAATGCCTCCATTCCCCAGTTCTTCAGTATGGAAGCCACGCGATTGAATCGTAGCGAGCTCACGTTCTCTTGGACGAAGCTGTTCAGTCGCGTCGCATTGAATCTGCTTATCCCCTCGGGTTGCCGGAACGACAGACGAAGCGCCATCGTTGCATCTCGATCTGGTGCCCAGATTTCCAAGTCCCACCGCTCTATCGGCTCAACATATGGTTCGAGGACTGATGGAGGTTGTCCGTTTAGGATGCGATCGAATAATTCGACTATGAATGGTTTCCCATTTATTCGAAGCTCAATAGCATATGTGGTCATCTTTCTTGGGCCAAACATCCTCGTTTGAACTGTGTTCGTCCTGACTTCGATGTTTTCGAGCACGCTAATTTCTCCAATCAACCTATCGACTTGACGCGGGCCCACTTGGCTAGAAACCAAGTCGAGATCTTTGCTACGTAGCGGGCTCTTCATGTAAATGGACAGAGCCTGAGATCCATAGAGTGCAAGATCACCCACTTTCTCCTTGTTCCGCAGGAATGGATAAGCAACGCGAAGAATCTCGATCCAATCTTTGGGGGGCGCTCGGATTTCCTTTGGTCTCTTCACTACCCAGTCACTCCAAGTTGCTTTCCCGCGGCAAGAACCAAATCGCTTTCGTCGAGACCGTTCATAATGCCGACCCCATCGGTTCCAGTCCCTTTCTTGTCTTCGATGAGTTTCCAAGACCCAGACTGCGCATACTGTCGCGCTATCTTCAGAAATCGAGCTCGAACGGCGAGGAACAACGATGCATCAAGCTCAGTCTCGTTTGAAGAAGCGGTTTCCAGCATGCGCTTGAATAGCAGCCGAAAGGCTCTTCCGACGTGCATCTCATCAGCGCGTTTCAAAAGATATGGAAGATCCAGCCTCCTTGTGGCAACCATCGCAACGACGAAATGGGTCGTGCCAGTTCTCCTCTTCGCGTCCCTGTGGACCTCAGCAACGAGGCAGTCCTCCAACGAAGCCATCAAGCTTCGATCGAATAATGTAGAACGCACGAGGCCCCTGAAGTCAGTTGGAATAACTCGAACATCTGTTTCGGGAACATCCCAGTTTAGGCCATGTTTCTGGAGGATGTCGAGACCAACCAAGATCTTTGGTCTTTTCGACTTGACGAAGTAAATCTGCTGTGGGTACACTGACCGTACATCTCGCGTTCGCACTTCCAGCACGCCGCTTCTAACCAACAGATCTAGGTAAGTCCGTAACGTCCTGTGATGTGTCAAGACCCCAGCCCGCGCAACCTCTTTCCACACGCCGCGAAATGAAGCGCTCTTGCCGAGCCTTTCGACTGCTCTTGTAACCTCTTCCGCCTTTGCGGGATCAAGACCTCTTGGCACGAGTAACGCCTATGTCATTAATGACACAGGGGTTACTCATTAATCCTCACCCAACTAGCTTAGGCCCATAGGCGTGGAGTAAGGCTCAGCGAAATACTCGTAGGGCTCTTCGGAGAACTAGTCGGTGGTATATTCATCCTTCTCACTCTCGGCGGTGCCATTATATGCCTAACCGGAGGCTTGGTTCAGAGCCGCGACCGACGTTCAGCCGTTGTTCATCTATATGGCCCGCTGGTGTGGGTGGTGGCAATGTGGGCCACCATTTTGCCCACTGTTAATCCATTGAATGACCGCTATGCAACTACCCGACTATGGTATGTGCCAGCACCGACCCATACCCACCCACAGCATTCTGGATGATAGCGACAACTACATGAGGCGGACGATTGCGCCCTCAATCCGCCTCCTCTCCTTTTTTCTCTTCCAGATTCATTTCCCTGGTTCTTGCTATCGGAGACGGAGCTGTGTTCGGCTTCGATCTTCGCGAAAAGTTGGATTTGAGGAGACTCTGCAGCGCAGTTTTGACCGCTAGGAAGCGCCACGATGAGCCAAGTGTAACCCTAAGACGGATTCTATTGACGGCGCTTCCTAGCGACCACGACCACTGTGCCGATGCAGCCAACCGTAGCGATGACTACAAGCCACGGCGCCAAGACTGCGAGCATGTTCGTGGGCATCACGACGCCGCCGACGGGGCCAGCCCGCTTCCACCCTCTATCTAGTTCTTCGCCTTCGCGTCGGCTCATAGACCAGGGCCAGACATGATGGTTCGGTAAACAAGAGAATCTCCCTGTGGTAAGGGTACGAGGGCCATGTCGTGCGAGCTGTCACGCGAGGCAAGTGTGCATCTTTATTTGTAACTTAAGATACATCGCACTATAGATCACAATGCGTGACCTAGAAAACGACATGTTGGGTCTTCTCCGGAAAGAAGCAATTACCCCGGATGAGGCTGCGAAGCGCCTCGGCGTCTCGTGGGCAACGGCCAACGGACACCTTCTCAAGCTTGTCGGGGAGGGCAAGGCAGTTCTGGTGAGGAAGGGCCGAGTCAATGTGTATCAGGCAAAGGGCCCCTCCACGCAGACGTTCCGAGTTCCGAATTGGATCAGGCCACTGCCTCTTGAAGTGCTCTCGGATGAGTTGGCGCATTATTTCTCAAGAAGCGTGACCGCAGCTGAGATGATCGAGAAGGAACGCAGGAAGGCTTGAAAGTCGGATTCGATTCGAACGTCTTGGTCGCGTCTGTCAAGAAAGTGGGAGAACCGTATCACAAATCCGCCATCGAGCTTGCACGCAAAGTATCGCAGGGAGATGTGTCAAGCCTTGCGTCGGCACTAGTTCTGATCGAGGTCCCTGGTGCTTTGGCTTCAACGAAGATGCCGGTAGAGAAGATTTACCAAGTGTCGACTTCGCTTCAGTTGAATTTCAATCTCACGATCATGGGGTTCGAAGCCTATGTGGACTTAGCCAGAGAGCTTATGTTCGAATTTCGCGAACTAAAATCCAAGTGGCAAATCGGGTCTGCAGACTTCCACCACATAGCAACCTCGATTCAAGAGGGTTGCGACTTCTTCGTTACGACCGATGAGAAGCATTTTCTGAGGTCCGAATGCAGAAAGCATTTCGAGAAGCACATCAAGGTCGCCAACCCAGATGAGGCTCTAGAGGTATTGTGAAAGAAGCAGAGCGATTCGATTGAGTCCGCGATAGAGCAGGTTTGAACCCCACCGGACCCGCCACCTTCCATAAGCGGCTGCGCCTTCAATTCCATTCCGTCACTTAGGGCGGTTCTCAAAAGTCTTTAGTGAGGTGGTTCTGTTACCTCTACGTTTGGCGCCTGGGTTTTCCTTGTCTGTTACCTTTCGTTTGGTGAAATCAGGCTGATTTTCGAGTCATCCCCCTCTTTTCATCTTCTGTTGGACCAATCTTTGAAAACTATACTTGAAACAGTTCCACAGCCACAAGCTAGTAACCCAAACCGAGCATATCCGACGCATCACGGGTCAAGGTGACAGGAACAGTAGCAAGATGCGCCGTTTCAACAGCGACGTGAGGGACAGGGAGAAGGTTGGTCGCGATCTGAAGAAAGACTGATAGCCCACTGCTAGATGGCCTAAACTAAATAGACCACGAAAACCGTCAACTCAAAAGGCTACATGAGATTCTACGAATCTCTCCGCCAATTCCACCAAGCGTTTCTTGATAACCCTTCACACCAAACAGCAACCTGACATTGGCTCAGAACGCAAGCCACCAAACGAAAAGTAGCACCTGCCTCGACGGGCTTCACCAAACGTCAATGTAACAGAACCAGTGAGGTTGTGCCTCAAAACAAGAGTTCCAACGAACTCTCGTTCAGGCGCTTTTCCAGTTCTCTGAGCCTCTTGTGTTGTGCGAATATCATTGAGAATAGGAACGACATCTCCTTCACGGGAGACGCGAAGACTTCACCTCGCGCTGCATAGAGCCTACGCTGAGTGAGGAGATCATCGAAGACCGCTCGATCTTCCGGTCTAAGGAACTGCCTGAACCTGCTCAATTCCGCTATCTTCTGTTCTACGATGACACGCCACGGTATCGCTCTCGTTCAGCTACCCATTTCACTGGCCTGACGATGTAGCA
>JBEKGZ010000022.1:0-17233 GCA_050012535.1 Bathyarchaeia archaeon
GGGCCTAGGCGTTCGGTTCTTCTCATGGCTTTGTCCCCAATATTCGCGTCCATAGGCGCCTACCTAATGTTGGGAGAGACAATTCCAACATTCGCCGCTCTTGGGATAGCCATAACATTGGCCGGCGTCATCGTAGTCATATTGGAGTCAGAGGAGCGTTCAGGAGAAGAACCTGTTTCAAAGAGGCTGAGAAGCTACGGCATCTTCTTTGCCTTGATCGGGGCAATTGGTCAGGGCGTCGGCTTGGTCCTTTCGAAGAAGGGAATCTATCTAGACCCGGGAGTGATACTGAACCCGCTATCTGCAACGTTGATACGCATGATCTTGGGAGCGTCATTTGTGTGGATAGTTGCAGTAGTTGCACGGAAATTGCCTGAGCTTCGCAGAGCCATGAAGAGCAAAGAGGGAATCCGTGACACTGCTGCTGGCGCGTTCATCGGTCCCTTCATGGGTGTGACGCTCTCCATGGTAGCAGTAACCTATGCTAGTGCTGGTGTCGCCCAGACTCTGATGTCTTTGATGCCAGTCCTCATAATCCCAGTAGTGTGGATTCTGTACAAGCAGAGAACCAGCTTGCGAGGAATACTAGGCGCAGCAATCGCAGTAATTGGCGTTGCAATCCTGTTCCTAACCTAACGCGTTCTCGGACCGCGCGCATCCGTCTGATGGTCTATTGGCGCTTTGAAGACCCAATATGAGAGTCGCCTCAACTCTTCCTAGGACATTTGACCGCAGGATCGAAACTAGGGCGTACCACACCGCAGGAGAAGCTATGAGCTTCATTTTTGGTGGTCGCCACCAAAATCAGCGTCGAGGGATTCGAAAGATTGAGATATTGACAATGCTCTTGTGAGGCATGGCCCGTCTCTCTCAAACACACAGTTTCGCGGGTGACGTAGTTTAGACGGTGGAAGTCAGATCATTGAGTCCAAGAATGGATGTTCGAAAAACAGTTCAGGAATACGACGCAGAGAATGTGACAGTGGGCGTGCTGGGATCACACTCCGCGGAAGAGGTAGGCGTCGCCTCGAAAGCCATAGGGCTTCCCTGCGTCGTGGTTTGTCAGAGAGGCCGGGAGTACTTGTATGTGAAGCACAACCGAGCTCTCTTTGAACACATCATTCTCGTTGATAGATTCGCCGATGTGGCCAGTCCAGACATACTCAAGCAGTTGAAGGAACTTAACACGGTCTTCATTCCCAACAGGAGTTTCTCCGTGTACGTTGGCTATGACGTGATCGAACAGCGCTTTCCTATACCCCTCTACGGGAACCGACTGTTGCTGCGAGCCGAAGAGAGAACCGAGCTGAGAAATCAGTATTGGCTGCTGGAAAAAGCGGGGATCAAAACTCCCAAGAAGTTCGAATCCCCAGACGAGATAGACCGACTCGCCATCGTGAAGGTTCAGCAGAAATCAAGACCGCTTGAGCGGGCGTTCTTCTACGCGACCTCAAGGAGCCAATACGAGCAAAGAGCCGAGGAACTGCTTAGGAAAGGAGTCATCGATGAGCGGAGCCTTCGCAAGGCGAGGATCGAGGAGTACGTCCTTGGGCAGAAGTTCAACGCAAACTTCCAGGGCTGGGCGCTCACGGACGTCTTCGATGACTTTGACTTCGTCGGCTTCGACGATCGCAAGCAGACCAACCTGCACGGCCTTCTTAGTCTGCCTGCACGAGATCAGCTTTCAATCGACATCGCCGTTAGAAATGAAGAGATAGGCCACTACGGCCTCACAATGAGGGAGTCGCAAAAAGCGCTGATCTATGAAGCCGGAGAGGCGTTTCGGCGAACTTGCCGAGAAGAGTTCCCGCCTGGCGTGAACGGGCTGTTCGCCCTCCAGGGGGCAATCGCGTATGACTCGGACGACCCCGAGAGCAAGCGTCTATGCTTCTACGTATTCGACGTAAGCCCGAGGATACCTGGATGTCCCTGCGTCGGACCAACCTCACCGGAGATGCGACGGCTCACGCTGAAGTACGGAGAACTCCTGAAGAAATATGGCCTTGACCGGATTGAGGCGCCGATGGATCTGCCAATGCTGGAGATCAAAGCTGCAGCCGAATCCGGGAGACTCGCGGAGATTGTCACATGATCTCTAGGCAGAAGATTGCGGAGGTTCTGGCAGGATACGACCCGCGCAAGTTGACCGTAGCAACCATCGGCTCACACTCGGCACTCCAAATCTTCCACGGCGCAAAACAGGAGGGGCTACGCACCCTCAACATCTGCACGCAAGAAAGGCGGGCAACATACGAATCGTTCCCATGGGCGAAGGCAGACACGTTTCTGATCGTTGAAGACTTCAAGGACATTCTCAGAGAGGAGACTCAGGCACAGCTTATCGAAGAGAACAGTATCGTAGTTCCACACGGCAGTTTCGTCGAGTACGTGACCGCTAAAGCGATTCTTGAGAAATTCGCAGTGCCTATGTTTGGAAACAGGGAGAGCCTCAACTGGGAGACTGATAGGAACAGGCAGCGGGCGTGGTTGGAGTCTGCTGGTCTCAGGATGCCCAAGGAGTACAAGACCCCGTCGGACCAAAGAGTTTTCGTCAAGCTTCCTGGCGCCAAGGGCGGACACGGGTTTTTCACAGCGAGCAACGAAGAGGAATTCCACAGGAAAATCTCTGAGAAGGTAAACGGAGGAGAAATCAAACCTGAAGACGCCCAAAACGTCGCCATACAAGAATTCGTCGTAGGTGTCCGCTACTATCTGCATTTCTTCGCGTCACCGTTGCTGAAGCTTGGCCTGCCCGTCCGGGGGTCAGCTCTTGAGTTACTCAGTATGGATAAGAGGATCGAGCCTATTGACGAGAGTTATCGAGGCCTTCCGGATGTGCCGGCGCATTTCTTCGATTATACGGTAACCGGCAATGAACCCGTGATAGTGAGGGAAAGCCTTCTCCCCGAAGTTCTAAGGATGGGAGCGAGGACCGTCGAGAGGTCGATGGAGCTCTTCCCGCCAGGCATGATCGGCCCGTTCTCTCTGGAGACCATCTTTAGCCCAGGCAAAGGTTTCACCGTATTCGAAATTTCAGCGCGCATAGTCGCCGGCACGAACCTGTATCCTATGGGCTCGCCTTACTCTGCCTATCTTTACAAGGAACCAATGTCAACAGGGCGACGCATAGCACGCGAAATCAGTCTGGGTTCAGAAAGAGGACAGCTTGATCGAATAGTCTTCTAGGGCGTGGTCTTCCTCTCGCATACTCATGAGAGCCGGAGACAGTCATCTCGCGTCACTCCAATTAGCAACCACAGATGACAAATCCGTTATCACGTGTTCCAAGCATTCATTACTGAGATGGCTCTGCTACGTGAAGAAGGCTTTTCTTAGCTTGGGAAGAACTACAGGAGTGTCTGTGCGAGTAGCACGCTGGAGAGGATGCCGTAGCGCAGACGATCGCTTCAACTGAAAGTGCTGTGGATGACTGGTCCGAAGGAATCATGTGGAGTTGTAGGAGCTAACAGCGGGAGCGCTGAGGTGATTGGTGATCTTTGGCATGCGATGTTGGCTCTTCAACATAGAGGCCAAGAGGGAAACGGAGTCTTCACGTTCGACGGGTCGAGGTTCTACCATCGGAAAACGCTAGGCCTGATAGATGAGATCGATAACTTCGCGCCCTTGCACGGCACGTGTGGAATTGGACATGTCAGATATTCTACGACTGGACTGTCCCCACTTGACCCAACAATACGTACCGACTCCTGCCAAGAGCTCATGGAGACTGCACTTCAGCCGTTCTTCGTCAACTATCCCAAGGGAGGGATAGCGCTTTGTCACAACGGGAACTTGGTGAACTATGTCAACCTGAGACGAGGGTTGACGGATCAGGAGCGGTTCCTAGCTTCAGACTCTGACGCCGAAGTCATTCTAGGATATCTCGCGAAGGAGCTGTCCGAAACACGAGATTTCGAGAAAGCGGTCTCGAAATTTGCATTGACCATGGAAGGAGCATACTCCGCGGTAGCGATTACAGGCGAGCAGGAACTGATCGCGTTCAGAGACCCCCACGGCTTCAGACCCCTATGCTACGGAAAGAGAGGCGACACAACCTTCTTCGCCTCCGAGAGTGTCGGCCTAGACGCCGTCGGAGCCGAACTACTCTCTGACGTGAAGCCGGGAGAGATTGTCACAGCCAAAGCACACGGAGAAGTTGAGAGACAGACAGTCGTGCCCTGCGAGAGAACAGCACATTGCATGTTCGAGTACGTGTACTTCAGCAGACCAGACTCGACGATAAACGGAAAAGAGGTCTACCCTATCCGAATGAAACTAGGGGAAGAACTGGCGAAGACCTACAAAACGGATGCGGATGTGGTCGTCCCAGTACCTGACACGGCCAGACCAGCCGTCGAAGGCATATCGAGAATCACTGGAATAGAAGCATCAGAAGGACTGATCAAGAACCGCTACATCGGCCGGACTTTCATAATGCCAGGTCAAACCAGAAGAGAAGACTCAGTAGCCCTGAAACTGAACACAGTGAAGTCGGTCCTGAAAGACAGAAAAGTGATAGTTGTTGACGACAGTATCGTAAGAGGGACAACTTCCCGCAAGATCGTCAACTTAGTTAGGGCCGCGAGGCCGAAGAGCGTTGAGTTCTGGGTCACCTGCCCTCCAATAGTCTCTCCTTGCTTCTATGGAATCGACATCTCCACTCATGCAGAACTCATCGCTGCGTTGAAGACCGTTCCTGAGATTGAAAAGGCGCTGAATGTACATCGTCTTTGCTATCAGATGATCGAAGGTCTGGTGAAGGCCATAGGCTTTGATCGAGATAAGCTCTGCATGGCCTGTCTCACTGGAGAGTATCCGACTCCGCTAGCACAGAAGATCGCGGACACGATGAAGAAGAGAGTGGGAGGAGAAGACAAGCGCAGGTACTGGGAGCGCGAACTTCCCAATGAATAGGACCAACGTGCTTGTCATAGGATCGGGAGGGAGAGAGCATGCATTGGCCTGGAAGCTCAAGCAGAGCAAGCAAGTTCACAAGGTCTTCTGCGCTCCAGGCAACGGCGGGATCCCGAACAGCGTTCCGATCAACGTATCAGATTTCGAAGAGCTAGCAGCGTTCGCGCGGCGAAACCATTGCTTCACAGTGGTAGGGCCAGAGGAACCACTGACCAAGGGAATCGTCGACTACTTTCTCAAGGAAGGCTTGGACGCGTATGGAGTGACGAAGGAAGCGGCAATAGCCGAGAGCAGCAAGATCTGGGCAAGATGTTTCATGAAACACAACGGCATTCCGCACCCAAACTTCGAAGCCTTCGAAGACCCCGCAACCGCAACAGAATACGTGAAGAAGAGAGCATTGCCGATCGTTGTCAAGGCTGACGGACTAGCGTCCGGAAAAGGCGTTGCGGTATGTCGCACAGAAAAGGCAGCGCTTGAAGCAATCAACGATATGATGGTGAAAAAGAAGTTTGGCAATTCCGGCGAACGAGTCATTGTGGAAGACATGCTGGTTGGCGAAGAAGCCTCTTACATGGCAATCGTCGACACAAAGGCACGACGATGCATCCCCTTAGCCTCCTCGCAAGATCACAAACCCATCCTAGACGACGACGAAGGGCCCAACACTGGAGGAATGGGTGCCTACTCCCCCGCTCCAGTTATCGATAGCGAGATACAGGAGAAGACGCAGAGAGACACAATAGAGCGATTCATCGACGGAATGAGAGGTGCGAATCTGGAGTTCAAGGGCACCCTCTACATGGGCCTCATGGTGTCCGAAGGTGTTCCCTACGTTCTAGAGTTCAACGTCCGGTTCGGGGATCCTGAAACTCAGCCCGTACTCGTCAGAATGAAATCGGACCTTTTCGAGTACCTCGAAGCATGCGTCAATGACCGGCTGGCTGATATGGCCAATATTGAGTGGTCGACGGAGGCGGCAGTATGCGTCGTAATGGCATCCTCCGGCTATCCTGGACAATACGAAAAGGGGAAAGTGATCACAGGTCTTGATGAAGCGGCACGAGCCAAGAACGCGGTTGTCTTTCACGCTGGGACGAGCGTGAAAGGATCGGACATAGTCACAAGCGGTGGACGTGTGCTGGGAGTCACTGCGCTCGGAGACACGATACCGCAAGCAATCGAGGAAGCCTATCAGGCCGTCGATCTAATCCACTGGGAAGGAGAATATCATCGAAAAGACATCGGAAGAAAGGCGCTGAGACACATTCTTGCCGCCTAAGAAGATCTTCGACCCTGAGCGTCGCCCGAAGCCGATGAGAGTAGCATGCTTCATGTCGGGCTCGGGAACGAACGTTGTCAAGATTCTCGAGAACCGATCACAGAGAGGCAGCAGATGCCCGTACAAGGTAATCCTAGTATTCTCGGATGTCTTTGACCCGTCAAACCAGAAATGCAAAGCGCAGCTGATATCCTCGCAACATGGAGTCGACTACAAGTGCAATGACATCATGGGATTCTACAGGCGGCATGGTCAACAGACAAAGAGGGATCTTTCCCTCCGCCCTCAATACGACCGGGTCATAGCCGATCTGATCGCCGAATACGATCTCGACCTTGTCGCGCTCTGTGGATACATGAGCATATTGACGACTGCTTTTCTTGGGAAGTACGAGGCGCACGTCGTGAATGTGCACCCCGCTGACCTGTCGGTGAAGGAGGCAGACAAGAGGAAGTACACCGGCATTAATGCCGTCGGAGACGCCATATTGGCGGGTGAGAGGACACTTCATTCCACAACGCATGTTGTGAGACCAGAGGTGGACTACGGAGAGATCCTGATGCGATCCCCGCCGATAGAAGTAATTCTTCCAGAAGGTCTCAGTCCGCATGACCTTCGCAAAGGGGAGAATACCGAGATCCTGAAACGAATTGTCGCCGAACATCAAGCTAGGCTTAAGGAGGAAGGTGACTGGGTAATCTATCCCAAGACTTTGGAGATGATTGGCGAAGGCCGATACGCCCTCGACGGACAAGGGAACGTCTACGTTGACGACGTATTGATGCCGAACGGATTTCGCCTCTGAAGATGGTGAGAACAGTCAGATGGTTAACGTTGGCATCCTAGCCTCAGGAAGAGGATCGAACTTTGAGGCAATGCTACAGCATCAGAAGCTAGGTGTTTTCGTCGGAGTCAACTTAAGCGTACTAATTTACAACAACCCTGAAGCCCGTGTGAAAGACACAGCAGCGGAATCCGGAATCCCAAACTACTTCGTGGACCATAGCGGCAAGGATCGGACTGACTTCGAACGGCAGCTAGCCGCAATCTTAGATTCGCATGACGTACAGCTAGTCTGTCTCGCCGGTTGGGACAGAGTAATCGGCTCAGAACTGTTCCAGAAGTATCGCTGGAGAATGATGAACATTCATCCGGCGCTTCTTCCTTCATTCGGATGGAAGGGATTGAATGCAAGATACGTGCATGAAGCTGCTTTGGAATACGGCGTGAAGTTGACAGGATGCACAGTCTTCTTTGTTGATGTAAGCGTTGAGAAAGGACCCATAATACTCCAACACCCCGTCAGGATCCTAGAATCCGAGAGAGAAATGTTTGCAGTTAGACGAGACGAGGCGATTCAGTCGCTGTCGGACAGAGTATTGATCCACGAACATAGGATGTACCCAAAGGCAATCCAGCTCTACGCAGACAAGAGACTTAACGTGGAGGAAATTACCACACACGACGAGCGCAGCATTCGAACCTCCAAGGCTGTCACTATAGACCTCAGCGATGACTGGGAAAAGAAATGGAATGAGAGGCAACGAGCATTCATTGGGTGGCAGAGGAAACAGTGGACTGAACGAGGAAAAAACATGAACGAGGAATAGATTTGCCGGTGATAATGCGGGCCGAGTCCATCTTTCAACAGACGAAAGAGAGAGTCGCAAACGAGGTACGAAAATTCAAGCAGGTGGGAATCACGCCTGGCTTAGCAGCCATACTGCCAAAAGATGATGCGACAGCCAAAATGTACGTGTCGATGAAGCAGCGAGACTGCAATGAAGTCGGCATCTACTCCGAGGCGTGGGAGATCTACAAGTACGCGCCTGAAGAGACGGAGAGGCAGCTGTGCGCCAAGATAGAAGAGCTGAACATCAGAGACGACATCACCGCCATTCTTATCCAGATGCCTCTTCCAGACTTCATCGACAAGCACAGGCCATTCGAACTTCTCATTCCGGAAAAGGATGTTGACGGACTAACTCCTAAGAATAAAGGGAAGCTCATGAGCCGCTACGATTTCGAGAATGACGTACTGCCCTGTACCGCCGCAGGCGTGATCGAACTTCTCGATCGATACGGAGTAGAGATCGGAGGCAAGAATGTAGTCATCATCGGACGTAGCGACCTGGTTGGAAAGCCTCTCTGGAAACTCCTTGAGGACCGCAACGCGACGCCGGTATGCTGTCACCGAGCAACGCGGAACTCGCTTGACAGAATTAGAGAGGCGGACATAGTAGTATCAGCCGCCGGAAGGCCGCCAGAACTGTATCAAGAAGACCCTTTCCGGTTGACTTCAAACATGATCAAGGAAGGAGCCGTTGTGGTTGGAGTCGGTGCAAGGAAAGACCCCGTCTCCGGAAAATTACATTTTGACGTGGACTTTGACGATGTCGCATCCAAGGCCTCTTACATCACGCCGAATCTAAAGGGGGTGGGTCTGATGACCCGCGGAAGACTTCTTTGGAACACCATCCTAACTACACACGGTTTGGAGAAGAACCTTCTCAACCCCTACTGAAGGGCACGCTAGGTTCGGGATTCGATCAAACGAAAGAAGCCTTGCTTGAGGGCAAACCTCGCAAACAAACAGGAACATGTAACTGGCCAGGTCAGCTCATCTTGAGGATGTAGTTGATCATAGACTCGAAGATCGGCTTGCCATCCGCGTATTCAGGAAGATTTGACAACCGCGTCCAGTCAGGCAGCTGGTACCCGAAGAACGCCCTCTCAGGATGAGGCATCAAACCCATCACCGTTCCGGTGTCGTTGCATATCCCAGCAATGTCATACATCGATCCATTCGGATTATGCGGAAAGAGACCCTCAGCGAGCTTTCCATCGGATTTAGCGAATCTGAACACTAACTGATCGTTCTCCAGAAGCTTCCTGAAACATTCCTCCTCCCTACCTCTTGGGAAGAGCAGTCTCCCCTCGGCATGCGCGATCGGTAGGCGTAGAAGACTCGCTTTGCGGATTCCCCGTGTGAATATGCATTTGCCGGAATTGTCGTGCCTGACGTACAAGTAATCATCCGACGAGGTCCAAGTGCAACGATAGCCAGCCGGCACGTTGCCGGCCAGAGCTACGTCAACGGAACCGTCCATGTTCCCTAAGGCTGGAAGTAGGCCTGTCTCGACCAGAACCTGGAAACCGTTGCATATGCCTAAGATCGGACGATGTGCACCTGCAAATTGCCGAAGCATTTCTCCAAGTTCATCGCCCAGAACATCTGCCCAAATGGCTCCGGCTCGCACGTAGTCGCCGTAAGCGAATCCGCCTGGGAAAACAAGCCCATGGTAATCGAGCAAGTCTTCCTTCTCAATGGCGCTTTTCACGTGAACGATATCTGCGTTGACTCCAAGTGCATCAAAGGCCTGTCGTGTCTCTTCGTCACAATTGGTTCCACAGGCTCGCATGATGCATATGCGGATGGACTTGCGTCGCATTCACGCCGCCTCAACAGATCTCTTCCAAGCGGCACGCAAGTCCACCAGGTCCATGCTAACTTCAACATGGTTTCCTGTTCGGATAATGAAGTGTCCGTCGCTTCGTACCTCACCTACCATGCCGCACGGGACCTTCCGCGTTAAGCTCTCGAATTCTCGTCTTTTACTTGGATCGACCTCAACGAGGAATCGTGTGTTTGACTCGGAGAATAGAGCTACATCATATCGAAGCTGCCCTGACGATGGAATTGAATCTAGATCCAGATCCAGCCCAAACTTCGTTCCGAGAGCCATCTCGGATGCGGCAACCGCAAGCCCGCCCTCCGAAAGGTCATGGCATGACCGGACACATCCACTGTCGATGGCCATAGTGACAGTTTGCATAATCCTCTTCGCGATCGGAAACCTAACCCTGGGAACAGAGCCTCCCGTGATGCCTCTCAGCATGAAGTACTCGGAGCCGCCCAGTTCAGGGTAGGTTGCGCCGACCAAGTAGATTCGGTTGCCAGGCTTCTTCAGCTCCACAGACACCGCCTGGCGAACGTCGGGGATTATGCCGAGAGCTGTCACCAGAAGCGTGGGTGTCACTGAACCAAGTGGCGACTCGTTATACAAACTGTCCTTTCCAGAAACGAATGGAGCTCCGAAACCCTTCGCAAAATCATAGCATCCGCGACATGCCTGCAGAAGGCTTCCCATCCGATCGGGCTTTTCTGGGCTCCCCCACGTGAAATTGTCGAGTAGAGCTATCCTTCTACCTCCGACGGCGACGTTGTTTCTCAACGCCTCATCAATCACAGAGCCAGCCATCCAATACGAATCCTGCTTTCCGTAGTTCGGATTGATCCCACACGCAATGACAACCCCTCTGTACGAGTCAGGTAGAGGTTTCAGGACGGCGGCATCGTTCGGCGCAGCGAAAGCTCCCTGAAGAGGTTTGAGCACGGTGTTGCCCTGCACCTCATGATCGTATGTACGAATTACCGGTTCTCTGGTTGTGATGTTTGGCGCCGAGAGAAGCCCAGTGATCGCCTCCTCAAGATCGCTTGGTGGATCGAATGTTGGTTCGACGGTGTGGACTGTATTGACTTCAGCGGTCCTCCTTACCTTCGGGGGTGAGAATAGGAAACGAAGATCAATCTTGAGGACAGGAATGCCCAGATGACGAACGGATAATGTTCGACCGCGAGTGAATCTCCCTAATACTGTTGCCTCGACGTCTTCACTTTCGAAGATGCTCAGCGCCTCGGTGAGTCTTCTCTCTGGAACGGACAGCAGCATCCTCTCCTGAGACTCGGACACCCAGATCTCCCAAGGCACCATAGGTGGAACGGTCTCTTTCAGAGGAACATGCTCAAGTTCCACCTCAGCGCCGCAGCTGGATCTGTGAGCCATCTCACTGACAGCGCAGGAGAGGCCTCCTCCTCCAAGGTCCGTGATTCCAGAGGCGAGCTTACGGTCTCTGATCTCCAGAATCGCGCGTTTCACTTTCTCTTCTTCTATTGGGTTCGGAACCTGAACTGCAGAGAGAGATGTTACTTCGGAGCTTTCCGCCAACTCGGCGGAAGCGAATGTCACTCCATGAATTCCATCTCTTCCCGTCCTGCCTCCCACAAGGAGAACTATGTCGCCCGGCTTGGTGTTCCTGACGAATCTGTTCATCGGAACTATGCCGACGCAGCCGCAATATACAACTACATTGCCTACGTAGCTTTCGTCGAACAGGATCGCTCCGTTCACGGTCGGAATGCCCATGTTGTTACCATAAGCTCCTACCCCGGCGACGACGCCGTCGTATATGTAGGTGGGGTGATTGACTCCCCTGGGCAGGGCATTCTTATCGTAGTCCAATGGGCCGAAGCACAGCACGTCCGTGCAGGCGATTGGTTTAGCCCAGACCGCGAGTATATCCCGGATCACGCCGCCGGTTCCTGTCGCCGCGCCCCCGAAAGGTTCGATGGCTGACGGATGATTGTGCGTTTCAACTTTTATCGCGATTGCGTAGGTGACGCCTTTCCTTCTCTCGAAGAGCACAATCCCCGCATTGTCTCGGAAGGTGTCGAGGCACCATGCCGGCTTGAGTTCTTTGACAGGTTTCGCGATGAACCTGCTGAGCAGGTCCCTAGCTAATACTCGGCCTTCCGGCGTGACTACGTCTCCTTTGAACGTCTTGTGAATGCAGTGCTCCGACCAAGTCTGCCCGAAGGTCTGGAGCTCAATGTCTGTTGGGTGCCGCCCCAGTTTCCCGAAATACGCCTTGAGCACCTTCATTTCGTCCAGAGAGAGGGCGAGGCCAAGATTAGCGCTCAGATTCAGGAGCTGCTCCTCGTCCGATTTGCCAAGATCGATCTCGAAGAGCGGGTAAGAGACATCTTCCCTTTTTCTGTAAGCGTCGGGGGTCATCCGACTTCCTCGATCGCTAGCACCTGAGCATCATCTTTCACCGGGTTCATCGTTGGGGGCCCGCCGTAGATCTGCAAGGCTCGCTCCTCAGCTTCCTCTCTTGAGCTCGACTCAAGATAGATTTCCCAGTACTTCCCGGATCTGATCCTGCTCAGTCCTTGGATTCCCTTCCGATTCAGTCTTCTGCTCAGTGTCTCTCCTTCAGGGTCTGAGACTCCCTCGCGAGGTCGCACCACGATCTTGATTCGATAGAGCACATTCACACCTCTAACCATGATTCCTACGTCTGACCGTAAACGAATTTCCCGAGACTGCTCTCGATGACAACCTGATTTCCATCAGGACTAGATTCGACGTAACCCATCTCTCTGGCCTCAACTCCAAAGCTCTCAGCGATGCTGAGCGCCGAATCGACGGCTTCCTGTTCGAGAATCACTTCGAAGCCCACTCCCATGTTGAAGTCTTGATACATGTCTCGCCATGTCTCGCCTGACTCTTTCTGTATGAGAGTGAAGATGGGATCTGGCTGTAGAGTGAGGTGTTTGATGTAGCGTAGTCCTCTTCCTAGTTTGAGGCATTTCGTCTGTCCGCCGCCTGTGTTGTGCACGAGCCCCGTCACAGAGGAGCCGACAGTGTCGAGGATTTTGAATACTATTGGAGCAAAGATTCGCGTTGGAGAAGTGATTGCGGCATCAATCGTCATTTCCAGCTCATCCACATAGTCTCCAACTCTGTAACGTCCAGAATATCCTGGCGTACCCTGGCCCAGGATTTCCGAGTACTTCTTCTCGTACTCGCCCGTAATCAGGCAGTGTCTGGCAAGCGTGATTCCATTGCACATGATTCCGCTGTTCAGTTTGCTCTCGTAGTGCGCCTTCCCTCCGCTTCGTAGTCCGACGATCTTGTTGCCTGAGCGGATTCCTTGTCCCGTGATCACCTTCGACAACTTGACCCTGCCCTCCATGAATCCAGAAACATCCAGCGTCGACAGCTGATCCGGCAGATCCGCAGTCTCGCCGCCGTCGAATGGCAATGTGACGTTGTGCGCACGTAGAAGTTCGCTCAGCTCGGTGAATTCCGAGTTGAGAATTTTAAGCAGGTCCTCTTTGGGGATCTTGGATTTGTTCAACGCCACGTAGTCAACGAAGCTGATAGGAACCGCGCCGACACACGCTATGTCATTCAGGTTCATAGCGACAACATCCTGTCCGATTCCCTTGAATGCTGTCAGTTTCCCAGTCTCCTTGTAGTTGAGGTAGCTCTGGACTGGTTTGCTACCAGCGCCGTCCGCGTGAGCAATCAGCGCGTATTCCGGAAATTGCGGATCCTGCTTAACGGCACAGAACGCCGCCGGATACAGTGCGCGTATGCTAGGCTTGAAGATCTCTATGCCTTTCTTGTGTATGTCCACACCTAGCTTCTCGTATCTCGATTCGGTCATTCTTGGAGGTTCTCCCAGCGGTGAATCATGTCTCTCGGCCGCATGTGGGAAGTCGAATTCTCAACAGAGTTTCTCTCGCTTCAGTCTATCCTCCCAGTATGCGAGAACCTTGTCTACTTTCGCTGATGCTATTCCTATGTACTTGGACGGGTTCCGTATCACTTCCATCTGCTGAGCAGAGATCTTCTCCAAGTATGGTTTGAGGGGCTTGTCGGACAGAGCCAGTTCCACTATCGGTCGGCCTGTACGGGATGATTCGATGCTTAGCCTCCTAACATGTTCATAAGCCTGCGGATCCCCAGATAAGGCAAGAAGAACGTACAACGGCTCAGCCACTAACGAGGGAGAGGCTTGCTCAAGGTTCCGTTTCAGGTTCGTTCTGTCAACCCGAAGTTTTCGTGACACGTTGGCAATCCTTCTAACGCAGAAGTCGAATCCAACAAGGAATTCGGCATCATACCTTTGAGAGGCCGAGTTTGTGAGGTCCCTCTGATGCTCCGAAACCTGATCTAGATACTTTGTAACTATTCTCGGGACGAATTCCTTCCATAAGCTCTCAACATTCTCGAAGGTGATCGGGTTGCGTTTCTGCGGCATCGTGGATGAGCCAACCTGGTCCTCCTCGAAGGGTTCCCCAACCTCGCCTATCTCCGACCTCTGCAAGTGACGCATGTCTCTCGCGAAGTTTGCCAAGACTCCCCATGCAGATATCACCGCATGGATCAGGTCTGTGAGGCTTTCAGGCGGGACGATCTGAGTTGATATGCGCGCTGGCTTGAGGCCCAGTGACGACAGAATGTCATTCTCCAGCTCCTCTGGTTTGCTTGTCAAGAGTGAGAGCGCGTTGTGAGCCCCAACCGCTCCGGAGAATTTCCCGACCAGTTCGCGTGTGGATTGTGCGAGTTCTAGCATCCTTGAACCCCAGCGGTCCACATACTGGGATATCGCGAACCCGAAAGTTATCGGCTCGGCGAACTGACCGTGAGTTCTGCCGATCTGAACCTCATCTCTCTCACGTTTTGCCAGCTCGATCCAAGTTTTCTCAAGCGCGACCATGTCAGGGATGATTACGGCCTCGACGGCCTTTCGATATCTCAAAACCCTAGCCGTATCAACAATGTCATAGGATGTTGCTCCAAGGTGCACGTATGGTTTTGCGGCATCGCTCACCTTTCGCTGGATGACGTTCACAAGCGCACGCACGTCATGTCTTACTCGCTTTTCCTCATCCTCAACCTCAGACGCGGTGACGGTGTTGGCTGCATTCGCGATCTCCGCTGCAATGCTTGACGGGCAAATACCGTGACGCGCCAGAGCCTGCGCAAGAGCCCCCTCCACAATTGCCTGATACTTGACAGACGCCTCCGCGGATAGGTACTGGCCCAAGTCCCGTACTGAATATCTGTAGTCCGTGGGAGAGCAAGCGCTGAATTTTGAAATCAAGTCTTCTGGCATCTCTCCCCACCACCCAACTCTTCGATAACTTCGCTTAGACTTCTCAGCTGCAGATCATCGATTTGCATGCTTCCATCAAGAACCTCGCAAGCTCCAATACATCTCTTTGAGACTTCCTGTATCACCATCTGAGGAAGTCGTGGCGGAGCCCCGTCTCCCGTGAACCCATGGTACTCTCTCAGGAAGACTCGAAGAAACTCCTTATCCAAAGCGTGAGCTTCCTGCTCCTTTCCAACTGCGAAGTATTTCCTAGCCCAAAAACGTGCTGAGTCATGCGTAGGAGGCTCATCGATCTGAATCAAGATACCCCCAGATCTTCCGTACTCAACCTTGAAGTCAGGCAATATTATGCCCCTGCTTCTTGCCTCATCGCGGTAAAACTCGTAGAGCCTGAAGGATGCTTCCTCAAGGACGCGCCAATCGTCGCCGGTCAGTAGACCCTGCTCGATAGCTTCTCGCTTGGTTATGTCGAGATCGTGACCGATATCCGACTTCGTCGTAGGAGTAAGGATGGTTTGCGGCAGTTCCTCGGCCATCTCTAGCCCATCTGGTAGTGTGACACCTCCAAACTCCCTTTTCCCTTTGGAGTATGCTCGCCACATGGAACCATAGAGGCAGCTTCTGACAACCCATTCGATATCTATTCGCTTTGCCTTGACCGCCCTGATCGACCGATCATCAACGCATTTCAGAAAGTGATTAGGTACTATCCCGTTCGTCCTAGTGAACCAGTAAGCGGACAGCTTCGTGAGTGACTCGCCCTTCCGAGGAATCTCGTCCGGTAAGACAACATCATATGCACTGACTCTATCCGAGGCGACTATCAACAGCTCTTGACCTAGATCGTAGATGTCCCGAACCTTGCCTCTGCGAAGAAGTTTTAGAGAGCCGTCCAACCTAGCTCGCCTTGGCCTGCTGCATTCTCTGGTCAGCCTTCTCGTTCTTCAATTGCATCTCCCTTTGATACTCTCTGACTTTGCGGGCCAGGTCCTTGTCGCACTCTCCGAGTATCTTGATGGCTGCCAACGCGGCGTTCTCAGGATCGCAGCTAACAAGCGGCGCTACACCCCTCGGCATTCTAAGCGACGAGTAGATGTCGACATTCCAAGCATCCGCCGGCTGCGGGGGACACGCGATGACAGGATGTTTCGTCTTGAAATCGACGAACCCCGAGAGCGCGTTGGACATACCAGCGACTGTGATGTATACGATCCTTACATCCAGTTTCTCGTACTCCTCGATCATCTGAAGGAGCCTTTCCGAATCCTTGTGAGCCGAGGCTACTCTGAGATCGCACGTCACTCCAAACCGATCCAGAACCGATCTGATCGGCGTAGCGAATGTATAGTCGTGCTCTGAACCGAGAATTAGAACAACCCTGTGATCCGACATGAACCAAGATAGAGGCAACTTGCCCTTATCTTCTTTGACTGAACTTCCTCTGGCGCGCTCCATGATGATGTATTGGCGCTTGGAGAATCTACATGAGAGTCGCCTCAACTCTTCCTAGGACCGGAGGAGGGACGGCCTGGCCCTGAAGTTGAGGGATATCAAGACCGAAGTGATGCGGGAGAAAGATGGAAGCTACACGATGGCATGCTCAGCGCTTGGCGTGTATTCAGTAGGCAAAACTTTGAGGGATGCTAAACGGAACTTCGAGGAAGCGCTTGATCTGCACCTGTCCGTCCTCAGAGAAAAGGTAACTAAGCAGATAGCAACCATCGCACCCGAACGCTGATTTCTGGTCTGGTCTTTGCCTCGTCTGAGACCAATTCACGGGAAGGATCCAATCAGGATTCTTTGCAACAACTTCGGCTTCTCAGCAGTTAGGTAGAAAGGTAGCCATGTGACCCTTCAACGCAACGATACTTTTGTCACGGTCCCCTTAAAGGAGATACAGGTTGGTCTTCTCAACAGAATTCTAAAGGACTGCGAAATATCAAGAGACAATTTTCTGCATGTCATGTGATGGAGGAGGGTTCTCAGTACAGCGTTGGGGGACTCGCACTCGCGTGGTCGTTGGGCGCCAAAGGGAACACATCTGTTTTCCACCTCGGCACTGATAATGACTGGTAGTGTTCAGATTCTGCTTGGCTGGCCGTTCAACTTTCAGAGGAAAAGAGATGAAAAGGTGGGATGGGTATTGAGGCTGGTTTGGTCGTTTACTTGACGTATGTGGGCACGGTAATCTTCGCAGGTTCGAACTCCTTGATCTTTCCTGCCAGAAACATCTCGTATGCTGATAGGTCCAGGAGGCCGTGGCCGCTGCAGTTGAAGGCGATTACT
>JBEKGZ010000023.1:0-17253 GCA_050012535.1 Bathyarchaeia archaeon
CCTTGTCATTCTAGGCTCTCCAAACTTGGGGCAGAGCACGAGAATTGATGTAGTTGAGTATATTCGACGTGCTTCGCTGAGGGCGCATTCCCCTCATCACCAGACTATATGGGCGTGTTCAGCAAGTCAGACACCATAGTGCAATCGTCCAGGAGGGCATCACATCATTCGATGGAGACACACAACAAACGCCACTCCGCTGTGATCTTTCCAATCCATCTCTTGAGAAACACAAAGACGAATCCTATTTAAGCACCGGATTTGTAAGCGATTCCGACTTTCGCTCCCGCATCATGATACTTTAGTTCTTTTGGACCTGAGAGGGACTTGTTGTGAGAAAGCATCTCCTGAGATCTCACTCTTTTTGACAGCTTTCTTTCCAGAAATCTAATGGCGCTAGGCCTCCTAAACGACAAACTCACAACTCAGTTTGTGGGTTGCACCACCGCTTCGGACGCGAATAACAGGCAAGATCCATCGCGGTGGATCGTTGAACGAAAGACTGGCTGAGGCGATCTTCCGCCTACAAGCTCAAGAGAATAGGCTCGCGGGATCCGCGGCTCGGATGCAGCAGCACGACAAGGAGATGTTTGACAAGTGTGTGCGAGCTCAAGTCAGCAAGGACGATGCCCGAGCAGCTATGTACGCAAACGAGTGCGCACAGATCAGGAAGATGGCCAAGATAACATTGCAGTGCCAGCTGGCACTCATGCAGGCTTCTTTGAGACTCGAGACTGCTCGTGAATTCGGGAACATTGCGTCTATGATGGCCCCTGTCGCATCGGTCGTCAGGTCAGTACAGGGACACATATCTGGAATCATCCCCGAAGTGGGATTCGAGCTCGCCGAAATAGGAGAAGTATTGAACAACGCCGTGTCTGACATTGGCGGTCCTCTCGGCTCGGACGCAGTAGTGCAAGCCACTGGTGAAGATGCCCAGAAGATCCTCACAGAGGCCAACGCCCTAGCCGAACATCGAATTCAACAGCACTTCCCAGAGCTGCCAACGACTCCGTCACCCCTGACTCAAAAAGAAGCGGAGCAGGGATTCCAGTAGCAACACCGAACCTCTCATGGTGCATACTGATGGTAATGCTTGTAGAGGATGTTGGAAGATTCTTAGGAAAGACAGCCCAAACCCCCTACAACACTCCCGTCGGAAAACTGATTGGAGTAGACACGAACCTCCGTGACGAAGTAACTCAAGTGAACATCGAGCAGGAATCAGGAATCCTCGCGAAATACCCGGCTGCACAAGTCAAGGTGGAGAATGATTCCGTTGTGATTACACCTGTGTGGAAGCACGAAGCTTCGGACCTGGAACGCGAGTACTTGACCGCGTCAAAGCGTATCACGGCACTTAAGTCTCTGCTCTCTGACGGCGACATCGACACCACTGCGTACAGAGAAATGACCAGCGAATACGAAAGCGCTATCCATGCCATGGAAAGTCGTCGTATTGCGCTTGTTGATTCGCTCAAGGAAAGAACGCTGAAGCTGGAAGACGAAATACGAAGACTCCAGTTGGCGTTGACAGACAACAAGCTCCTCTACTCGTCTGGAGTCGTTGAGGCGATTGCGTACAAAGACGCCTATCAAATCATACATGGGATGATGAACGGGCACCTTGCCGAGAAGAAGGACATACAGGCTACGGTTGAGAGCTTGACCTCTCTAGAAAGAGGTTCGGAAGTGCAGCAGCAAACGGCACCTCGTAGAATTGACCAAGGGATCCCAGATTATGTCGTCGTGAAAATCAACGAAAAGATGCCCGCATAGGCAGTGGCGTAACTTGACGATAGTTGATAGAATCATTCCGCATATCCACCACACTCCTCTCAAAGATCAGATCATAAAAGCAAGATCTAGACTCGAAATCCAAAAGAACAGACTCGAGGGCATGGCAATCAAGATCCAGCAGAAGGATCAAGAGCTTCTCGAGCGGTGTGTTGGCGCACAGGCAAACAACGATCTTGCTCGCGCACGATTGTACGCCAACGAATGCGCTGAGGTCAGAAAGATTGCTCACATAATAATTAGCGGGCAACTCGCGCTTGACCAGGTCATCTTCAAGCTGGATATGGCGCTTGAATTCGGGGAACTCTTGGGCGATATGAAGCCGATCATCGGCATTGTGGCTGAAACGAAGGGAAGAATCTCTAACGTTGTACCACACATAGCGAGTGAACTTGGCGAGATAAACACCATGCTGCAGGACCTCAGCGATGAAGCGGGTCCGGTTCTCGACAACGCGGAAGTTGTTCAGACAACCAGCGAAGATGCAAAGAAGGTACTTGAGGAGTCTTCAGTGATTGCGCAGGAGCGGGTGTCTCAGACATTTCCCAAACTGCCGGAGCTGACTCTCGAACACAGCAACGTTTCGGCTGAGCCGATACCTACTGCAGGGAGCGAGACGGAAGTGGACCGGCGTGTCTACGAGTACATCAAGACCCACCAAGGGAACCTCCATGTCACCGATGCGGCACGCATCATCGGCATACCGCCAGACAGGGTGAAGGTAGCCCTCGACCGGCTGGAAAGTGAGGGAAAGGTAGTTGTCGAGTAGCACTCCACACAGGAGCCCTACCGGCCTTCAGACAGTCGGATCTCCTTCTCCCTTTCGTTCTGAGACTAGATCGGGTTCGGCGTCCGAAGAACTGGAGAGCCTTGCAGTACGCTACGCAAACGAAGCGATCCAATTTGATCGACAGGGTTCGAAGGGGATGGCCATATCGCGCTATCAGAGGGCGTCTGAAGTGCTCCTCAAGCTATGCTCGCTGTACCCTGAGGCGCCAACGAACAAAGTCTACCTGGAACACATTGAGAACTTCCGGCGAAGAATGAAGGAGCTCAACGATCAGGGTTCGCGTACTGGAACAAATCCCTCTTCGCAGCTTGCTGTTGAACAGACAGAACATTTCGCGCCCATCCAGAAGCCGAACGTTAGATGGAACGACATCGCTGACCTGCGCGACGCCAAGATGGCTGTTGAGGAATCTGTAGTCTATCCGGCTAGGCGTCCGGACCTGTTTCCGCTAGGCTGGCCTCGTGGGTTACTGTTTTTTGGCCCTCCAGGCTGCGGCAAGACCCTTCTGGCGGCTGCAATTGCGACTGAAATCAACGCCGATTTCTTCTGTGTCGATGCAGCAACTGTAATGGACAAGTGGCTGGGTCAGTCTGAGAAGAATGTCGCGAACTTGTTTCAGGATGCAAGACGAGCATCGGGGTCGGGACGGCCTGCGATAATCTTCATCGATGAAGTTGACTCTCTTGTCGGAATTAGGGGGGACGAGGTAGGCGGAGAAGTACGCACCCGGAACCAATTTTTGAAGGAGATGGATAGCATTTCGGACAAGGCCAACCCATCCCATGTGTATATCGTTGGCGCAACAAACAAGCCATGGGCACTTGATGAGGCGTTCATCCGCCGTTTTCAGAAGCGGATATTCGTTCCGTTGCCCAACGTTGAGGCGCGAACTGAACTTGTCTCCATATACATTAAGGAGCTGACTATTAGTGGTGATGTCAGCACTGACGAACTCGTCCACATGACAGATGGTTACTCTGCAAGCGACATACGTGACATATTGCAGTCAGCACAGATCAAAGTCGTCCGGGAGCTCTTCGAATCTCAGAGGATCACAGAACGTTCACGACCGCGAGCCATATGCATGGATGACATTCGAGAAATCCTTCGCAAACGACGCCCAAGCGTTTCGCCGGAGATGCTTCGATTCTACGACAAGTGGTACGAAAGATACAAGGCGCTGTGAGATCATGCAAACCTCAACAGATTCAACCGACCTGAAGATCCTTGCCGAGCTCGTGGAGAATGCGAAGTCATCGTTCGTCGACATCGGCAAGAAGCTGGACCTTCACCCGAACGTGGTCGCATACAGAGTAAACAAGCTCGAACGTCTAGGGATAATCAAAGACTACACGACGCGACTCGACCTAGAGAAACTCGGCCTCTCAGAGCAGATCTTTGTTGCTGCGAATCTGCCGGGTAACTCTGAGCGCGAGCAGATCCTTGAAGAGATCGCTTCAATGCCTCAGACAATTCAAGTTGTGAGTTCGCTCGGCGACCCTGAGAGCATCGTGTTTCTGGCCGGCAAGAACAAGGCTGATGTGGACAGGACAATGTGGAGGCTCAGAAACATGAATGTGAAAATCGAATACTCCGGCTCGATAGTGCGAACCTATGACGAGGGAGGCCTCTGCAACTTTCTGAAACTCCTTGCCAAGGAATTCGAAGAGTCGCGGAGCCTTTCCAAACAGCCGGTCTCGGATCAACACTGGGAAGGGGGGAAAGAGAGTGTTTAAAGAAAACAGATCGATGATGGGCAAAGTCAAGGAAGCTTTTCATCCCACACCAGTCCGCAAGCGGATTATGGACGCGCTGTTGAGTCTTAAGATGCAGCTTTCACGTCTGGACAGGACAGCTCAGAAGATGCAGCAACGTGACGCTACACTATACAGCAAATGCGTGACGGCAGTGCAGCAGAAGAACTCAGAACTCGCCTCGATATACGCTAGCGAATGCGCCGAGATACGCAAGGTCGCGAAGGTCGTCTTGCACAGCCAACTCGCCTTGGAGCAAGTCGCTCTGAGACTGGATCTAGTCCGTGAGTTCGGCGATGTTGCGCAAGCCATGAGGCCAGTTGCATCTGTTGTGAAAACCATCAAGACGCAGCTCCAAGGCATACTCCCCGAAGTCTCGCTTGAACTTGCATCAGTGAACGAGTCACTTGAAGACCTTGCATCGCAAGTAGGTGACGCAGCGGAGGAATCCTTTGCAGTCCCCGTCTCAGGTGATGACGCGCAGAAGATCCTCAGCGAAGCAAACATCGTCGCCGAGCAAAAGATGCGCGAGCGCTTCCCAGACCTGCCGCCTGTTCCTGTGCAAGAAGCAAGAACCCAGTGAGCCCCGAGAGCTCCTGGGTTCGTCTCCCTTCTTTTTCATCCTTATTCTTCGAAAGGCATATAGCCTGTCTTTCCAAGCTCGGGCGCATCGTGGAAGCAAATGAAGAATTTCGCCAAGTCGATCACCCTGTCAACTAAGGAGAAGTATGAGCTTATCGATCTCACAGAGACGATCGAGGAGATCGTAGCCAATTCGCAAGTGGCGAAGGGCGTGTGTTTGGTGCATGCCTCGCATGCAACAGCCGCCATAATCTGCAATGAACATGAGAGCGGATTGATTCAGGACATTCTCAGGAAGGTAAAGGAGATCTTTCCTCCCAGTGCTGGATACATGCACGATAGAATCGATGACAATGCATCCAGCCACATTGCTTCAGCCCTGATCGGCGCATCACGAACATTCCCAATCGAGGATGGACGCCTCGTGCGCGGCACATGGCAGAATATCTTCCTACTGGAACTTGACGGCCCAAGATCGCGACGCACCATAAACATACACATCATGGGTGAATGATGGAACGTTGCGTTGAACAATTGCCCTGACATCGACGGATTATGACACCAATAAGCCAGCGACTGTTCGCCTGCACACCAACTGGCGGGATGTACATGTCGAGCGGGTTCCTACGTATGCCTTAAAGCTCACTATTGGTTCAGTCGCCGACGTGCCATAGAGCCCGAGAAACCAAGAAAGCTTGCTGCACATGAAGCGTGACAGAGTTGTCCAGCGAAGGTGAAGAGCATGCGCTTAAACGTGAGGTTGGGTGGTACGGCTCCTTCGCAATGGGGTATGCCGATGTCGGGGCGGATCTGTATGTCGCGATTGGGCTTGTGGCTTTCTATGCGGCAGGCGCCTCGCCGATCGCATTTGCGATCGCATCGATAACCTATGTCTGCACGGGGCTAGCTTACGCAGAGCTGGCAACGGCTTACCCGTACGCCGGCGGAGCCCACGTCTATTCAATGAAAGCCTTCAACGATATCACCGGGTTCGTGGCAGGCTGGGCGGTGATGCTTGACTACACGGTGGACATTGCACTGTTCTCGCTCGCTAGCGCAGGCTATCTCAGCTTCTATCTGCCTTGGATGAAGAACTCGCACTTCCTGCTATCTATTTTTGGTTATCAACTCAAGATATCGTACATTGGGATCACTGCTTTCTTGCTGGTCATCGCATTGTTGTTTCTCAATTCAGTCGGAATAAGGGAATCTTCGAAATTCAATGAACTCCTTGTCTCGATCGACCTTGTTGTCGAGTCATCGATTCTGATAATAGGCATCTTGTTTGCCTTTGGTCTAGCGCTCTTCCTGAGTCAGGTAACTGATTTTGGTGCCACTTCAATATTCTCGAACATTGTCTACATCATGCCACAGTATGGGACTCAAACACAGAATTTCATCTACGGCATCACTCTGGCCATGACCTCATTCATAGGCATCGAATCCATTGCACAGGCTGCTGAGGAGACTAAGAGGCCTCAGCGGTGGATTCCACGGGCCAACAAGCTCTCGATAATCGCGGTGGTTATTTTCGCGGTTGGGCTCTCAACTTTGAGCATGGGGTTGATGCCGTGGCAAGATCTTGCCGCCGCCCAAACAGACCCAATGGCTGCCATCGCATCAAGAGTCCCACATATCGGACATCTACTCGCACCAATCGTCGCATTGACAGGCTTCACTATCTGTTACGTGTCCACTAACACTGGAGTGATCGGTGCATCTCGTGTCGTCTTCTCGATGGGACGCTTCTCGCTGATGCCCAGTTGGTTCTACAAGGTTCACAAGAGGTTCCGCACACCGATTCGCACGATAGCGGTTTTCGGACTCATTGGTGCAGGGATGGCGCTTCTCGGCGAACTTCATTTCGTTGCGGACTTGTACAACTTCGGTGCTCTTCTCTCGTACGTGATCGTGAATGTTTCGTTGATTGTTTTGAGAAACAAGGAACCTGATGCGTACCGAGCTTGGAAGCTGCCAGGCACATTGAAGATTCACATCGGAGCAAAGACAATCTTCATCCCTGTTGTGAGCGTGATCGGCGCGATCGCAACAGGAACAATGTGGACACTAGTCATTGGATTCCATGCTGAGGGACGAATAGTGGGGACGATCTGGCTCATTATCGGGGTCATAGGTTTTATCGTATTCAGAAGATCCCGTAAGATGAGCCTCCTCGGAAACGAGGTCGGCAAGACCATTGTCCCCGGCGCATACATGATGAATGCCACCGTTCTAGTCAGAACCCCTGAAGACGAGGATGCGGTTGTGAAGGCTCTCAAGTATGAACTTGACAAGCGTTTCAGGGTCAGGCTGTTGAGTATCGTCGATCCGCGAGACTTCGGCCTAAGCACTGAAAATGTTCATGACTACTCCCAGCTGAAGCAATGTCAAGCAATATCGTCAGTAGAGTTGAAACGTGTGGAGAAGGCTATCGCTTCGGAAGGATTCGACGTGGTCTCGCAAGTCGAGATCGGATCGACCACATCCATCGTGGAAAGAGAGATGGAGTCACGCGATAACGATCTCATCGTTCTCATCAAGAGAAAGACGTTAAAGGGCCATCTCGAAAAGAGAGAGGACACAGCGTACGCGATAGCATCAAAGTATCCGGGCAAGCTCATGGTCGTTAGAAGAGGTGATTAGCATGGCACCAGGCGTAGTCGTTATACTCAATATCTTCGTGCAGTCAAAGGAGTTGGATAAAGTCACGAAGAAGCTCCTTGCGCTACCTGAAGTAAAAGACTTGTACGAAGTCACGGGAGAATATGACATAGTTGCCACAATCGAAACGAAGGACATTGCGGCATTCAGGGTATTCATCAAAGAAAAGATTCTTGCCATCGACGGTATCCGAAGCACCGTCTCGGCAGTCATTCTCTACACACATAAGAAAGAAGGGAAGCCTGTATCCTGATGCGAAGCAAGACTCCCAAGAAGCCTCCAGTCAAGATACTGGTCCCAATCGCCACAAGGGCGGACAGGCAGCTGATGACAAGGGCTCTGTATGCCCTGTCGGCTTTCAGGGATCCCGAGATCGTTCTGTTTCATGTTGTTGAATTGCCAAGTCGCACCGTGCCGATCGAAGTGGTCTCGCATAGGGAGGAGATCGCTCTTGCCGACGAGGTCCTATCTCCGATTGCTGAATGGCTTAAGGAACAACGTTGCATTAGCCGCAGGAAGATCGTGGTAGCTCGCGACGTTGCAGAGGCTATTGTCAACGAGGCGAATGCTGAAGACTATGCTTTCGTAATCATGACGAAACGTCACCCGAAGAAGGGGCTTAGAGGGCTCTTTCATCAGAGTGTCAGCGAGCGTGTGATCCGGGAGACTAGGTGCATGGTACTCACCACATTGACAGATCCCGCTGGACACGAACCCCGCACTCATGCATGATAAGATCGCCATTATCGACGGCCTCTACGTGATAACAGGCAGCTTCCACTGGACAAACGCGGCAAACAGTCACCACAACGACAACCTCGTCGTTCTACGCGACCAAACTTGGGCTCAAGCCTTCGAACAACAATTCACACTCATCTAGAGCCAAGCCACACCATAAGATGACTCACGAGGTCTCGGCATAAAAGGCCGTGCGAAATGTGGCTTGAGGGGTAGTCTGATCAGTCACGACTCAACACCTCGCTTCTTCTCTTTCCCGAGGGCGAATTCCGCAACTGGAACTAGGTAGTTTGGGTTTCGAGAATATCGTAAGGTGGAGGAGCATCGTGATGTGGTGATGGTGTTCGGACGTTAAATAGCAGGACCCGTTTCGTGCTTGAGATGAATGGAATTGATGAATCAGGCTACTGATGACGAAGCTGCTCGCTCCGCTTGGAAGAGTCTCTACAGGGTTGGCGGAGCAGCTGCCCTGTTAGGCTAGAATAGGGTAGGCCACCTCGAATCTCGGCGTGGAATCCCCAGCTCCCGAAATATGCGGCCATCTCCTGCGGGCATATCCTGAACTTTCTCGAGAGGAGGCTGATACATGTACTTCTGCCGTGGAGGTTGGTACTCGTACGTCTGAGCTGGAGGTTGGTACTCGTACGTCTGAGCTGGAGGCTGGTACCAGTACATCTGGGCAGGAGGCTGGTGTACGCGTGTCTGAGTTGGGGGCTGATACACGTGCTTCTCAGGTGGAGGCCGGTAGGTGTATTCCTGCGGAGGTGGCTGATAGTAGATTTCGGGCGGTTGAGGGGCTAGACGCTGCTCGGCCGTGTAGCATTGCTGTGGCACGTAGACTGTGTATGCAACCGGCGGTCTCGGAATATAGTAGTATGACATCTCCAATCGTTTAAAGAACGGGCTAGGAAAGACGGATAAACTTTACGTGAGAGCGTGCAGTGTTTGCAGCAAAAGTGCAATCTGAAATCGAACGAAGAATCGTCGTTTGCATGAACAACCTCAACCCACGCTGGCTAATGCCGCATCCGGCATCACGGCATCCAACAAAGACCCCTTGTCGCCCCGCAACGGAATCAATAATAATATTGAGCCGGGCTCAACCTACGGGTACCAGTACGTAGACATGACCCAGATTCTCGATGGAATTCAAAGGCGTCAAGGTAGCTCCAGAGATAATATTCGCGCAGATAACTAACCCAATGGAAATCTCCCAGAACTTGCCGTTCAAAACCCGCATCACACCGATCAACTCTGGAAACGGCTCAGCGATAGGAATAGAATACTACATTATCCCAAATGCCCCTAAGCATGACAAAAAGCATTGAAGGCGAGATCGGTCGTCTACTGCCTGGAGAGAACTACACGCTCGAAACGAGCATGATGGCATCTTCAGCATAAGACATCGTACTTCCAACTACCACAGTGTCCTACAGCGATGCAAGCGGAAAAGAGGGCTGTTCCCGTACAGACCAAGTTCACGACAGATGCCGAAACAACCTCCGAGGCAGACGACGCCCAAAGGAAAGCCAAGCAAATCCCTCGGACTATGCGAAAATAAGCCGCCCACCAAGTTAGCCGAAAACCCGGACTGAAACACTAATTAGATCGCCGCGTGCGTAGAGGCCGAAATAGCGCGTTTGAGGGAACAGGCGTGAGGGCGTCAGTTATCGCGGGTGGCTCTGTTCCAGAGCCATAGCATTTGTTGCATGCTGCCTCGAACGTTCTACCGCACGTGGTGTTCTACAGATGAGCAAAGAGATTGGAATCACTGTCTCTAAGAAGGACGATCTGTCCGAGTGGTACACTCAGGTTGTCACGAAGTCAGGGCTTGCTGACTACGCCAGCGTCAAAGGATTCATGGTTTTGATGCCGTATGGCTACTCGATCTGGGAGAGAATCAGGGAATTCCTTGACAAGCGCCTGAAGGCAATGGGTCATAGTAACGCCTACTTCCCGCTGTTGATTCCGGAGAGTTTTCTCAGAAAGGAAGCTGAGCACTTCTCAGGTTTTACACCTGAAGTCTTCTGGGTGACCTCCGCTGGGAATGACAAGCTCGGAGAAAGGTTGGCGATTAGACCCACCTCCGAGACTGTAATCTACGACTCGTATGCAAAATGGGTGAGAAGCTGGAGGGACCTGCCGCTCTTGATCAATGTGTGGAACTCGGTCCTTCGAGCCGAGATCAAGATGACTAAGCCGTTCATGCGAACCTCGGAGTTTCTCTGGCAAGAGGGTCATACTGTCCATGCCGACAAAGAGGATACGGACGGAGAGGTCATGAGGATTCTTGACCTGTACAGACAGCTAATAGAGGAACAGCTTGCAATTCCAGCGCTCGTCGGCTGCAAAACGGAGCGGGAAAAATTCGTTGGCGCGTTATATACGATGACTCTCGAATCCATGATGCCCGACGGAAAAGCTCTCCAGATGGGAACATCGCACAACTTGGGACAGAACTTCTCCAAAGCCTTCGACATCAAGTACTTGGGCAAGGATGAGCAAACACACCTTGCTTGGAACTCTTCGTGGGGCGTCTCTTGGCGTGTCATCGGTGCGGTCATCATGCTTCACGGGGATGACAGAGGCTTGGTCATGCCACCGCGCATAGCCCCTGTGCAAGTCGTCGTTGTCCCAATTCCCTACAAGACGGAGGGAGTCGAGATCGTGGGTCGAGCCAAATTAATAGCAGACAAACTGCAGGAAGCCGGCGTTAGCGTGACCCTTGACGATCGCGAGCAGTACACACCTGGGTGGAAGTTCAACGAGTGGGAGCTGAAAGGGATCCCTGTAAGGATCGAGATCGGCCCCCGTGACGTCAGCCGAAAGCAGGTTACGGTCGTCCGGAGAGACACGCTGGAACGCTCATCGGTTCCTGAGGCGGATGTGATTAACGAGACGAAGAAGCTGCTTGACGCCGTTCAATCATCCTTGTTTGAGAAGGCCAGTCGGGCGCTCAGTCAGGCTATCCACGACGCTCGCACTTATGACGACCTGAAACAGACTATTGAGACTAAAGGCGGGTTCGTGAGGGCATGCTGGTGTTCAGAGACTGCATGTGAAGACCAAGTGAAGGACGAGACTGGCGCGACCATTCGCGTGGTTCCCATGCAGGATGAGCAGGTCTTCTCGGGATGTATTTGCTGTGGAAAACCCGCCAAAAAGGTTGTCTACTTTGCTAGAGCATACTGACACCCTGTTGCGATCCCAACTCTGAGGCGGGCACAACATTTAAGCGAACTAGCCTAGAACTAGGCCGCAACCGTGAATACGAATGGGGAAAAAGAGGAAATCTGGAGGGCGGAGCGGAGGCAGTCGAGGCCGCAGCACACTAGTACAGTGCACAAACTGTGGGATGCAGGTTCCACGTGACAAAGCAAAACGCGTTACAAGTTTCGTCTCATTAGTGGATCCGTCCTTGGCGCGGGAGCTGCGTGCTCATGGTGCCTACATTGCTCGGCAGAGAGTCTTCAAGTATTACTGCATCTCATGTGCTGTTCACTTCGGGGTCTCTAAGGTTCGAGCACGCGACGAGCGGCGTTTCTCGTATTAGATGCTCGCCCGAAGCAACTGTCTAGACTTCTCTGATCCGGCCGACAAGCCGTGTCCTTCTTCTGGCTTCCGTGTCGGTCAGAGGAAAGTCTGGTCGCGGAGTTTCAACCATGATCGACGCTGCGGCTGAGGCGTAGAGACACGCCGAACGAAGATCTCCTGTGCGACTGAATTCCGCCAAGAAGGCGCCAGCATAGAACTCCCCTGCTCCGGTTGGATCGACTGCAACGGTCTCGAAGGCAGGCACATGAAAGCATTTACTTCCGTCGCACACAAGCGACCCGTTCGCGCCAAGGGTGACGATTGCTATTTCAGCCCCCCACTCAACAAGCCTCCTAGCTGACTCCACATGATTCTGCAGACCGGTGATAACTCGAGCCTCTAGTGCGTTAGGTTTGACGATATTTACTAGTTCTACGAGTTTCCTGAATTGGTCCCTTTCACAGGAGTGCTCCACCTCTCCGTCCTTTCCGACCTGCCGAAGCAGACCCTGTGGGTCCAAGAATACCAGGCTGCGCGATGGTTCAATGAGACGCGTGATCTCTGGGATGTCTATCTCATGGAATACTGGACCAAGCATAAGAAGGCGGGTATCCTGACACTCTGACCAGACACGTGTAACGGGTATTCTTCCGGCGTCGGATATCAGCCGGAGTGAACGTTCTCCGCTTTCGTAGTTTCTGATGCTGAAACCCGTGGTTCGGTCCGTCGTCCCCGTGCTGATCACCTTCACTCCGTGTTGTCTCATCACGGTGTGGAAATCTTCATTGAAGTCTGCTCCGACATTCCCAACAAGCGCTATGTTCTTAATGCCGAGCCTTTTGGCGGCAAAACAGACGTTCGTGCTGCATCCAGACAGTGTTGGCCGGCTGCTCTTAGTTGCCGGAGTGCTTATGAAATCGTACACGGGATTTCCTATTGCGACGAGGTCGTACGTCATCTTAGATGACTCTCACGTTCCTGCTCTACCTGATCGGATCGCCGAAATCAATTTGGCGATTCCTGTTGAATCGCACCTCTTATGAGCATTGAGAGCAAGGGGTTGCTGTGGTCAGTGTGAGGCCGGCGACTAAAAGTACAACCTGTTGCCTTGGTGAGTCGTGCGTGGGGTTGACTTGATCAGTAGGCTGTCGAGATTTGTGGAGCCTGGATTAGGTCGGCTTGCGAGGGGTCTTCATGATCTTGGTCTGAAGCCAAACCACATCACGCTAATGTCCTTCTTTTGTAGCCTTGCTGCGGCTCTCGCATTCGTGGTTGTGACCGAGCATTCGCTCAAGGGAGTCACAGCAGGCACCCTTCTTCTCCTTTCTGGGCTTCTTGATGCGACAGATGGGGCCATGGCTCGACTCTACAGTGAGGTGTCGCATTTCGGCGCATTCCTTGATTCAGTACTCGACCGGATTTCCGAGATCTTCGTGTACTGGAGTCTTGTCTACTCTGGACTTGTTGACTGGACGATCGGTCTGGCTGCTCTTTCGGGGTCCCTCATGGTCAGCTACGCCCGTGCACGCGCAGAACACTTGGGCTCTCAGATGAAAGGGGTCGGTATTGCAGAACGCCCGGAACGGCTTCTGATTTTGATAGTGGCGGCTTTCGTGAGCCAACTCAATGTCGGTGTTCTCCTGATCGCATTGCTTTCTGCCATTACGGTTGTTCAGAGAATCATGTATGCAAGACTTGCGATGGCCAATACTCAGCGTCCTGAGAAGTAATAGGGGACGGAGCACCGAATCATGCGCGGTGTTTGATATCACACGAAAGAGGGGTAAGCTATCATCGTATTGGCAACTCTTGAATAGGTCCTAAGCATGAAGGTTTGCGGAACAGGAGTGGCCATCTAAGAATTGGGCAAAGTTTCGAAAGGGGTAAAATGTAACGTTACTGGATGCACTCAGACCGCTGTGCGTTCCGTCTCACCAGACGCGGTGGCACAGGCGAAGATGGACGTTGGAGGCGCCAGGCGAGCGTACTTGTGCCGAGCGCACTATAAGGAGATGAAGAAGCGGTCAAAGAAGGACCGACAGATAGAGAGATGGCGTCTGTCAGGATGACGGAGTGAGGATAATTGCGAGTTCTATTGATCCATGCTGAGTCCTTTGAGTATCAAGTGCGAGAGAAGGCGGTTGATGAACCGGAGAAGTTCGAGACTTCTCGTTCTCACGGCCAGATGCAGAATGTATTGGTCGCCTTTTGCACGATCGAGAAGGACGATGAGAAAGACCCGGAACGAGTCGCGGCGAACGGGTCCGAGGCGGTCAGAGAGGTTGCAGATCAGGTTAGGACTAAGAACATAATGCTCTACCCATATGCGCACCTCTCAAGTAATCTAGCCGCTAGAGACCCAGCAATCAAAGTAGTCGCGACAATGGAAGATCTTCTCAAGAACGTAGGCTTCACCGTTCAGAGAAGCCCGTTCGGCTACTACAAGAGCTTCAGGCTGCATTGTCTGGGGCATCCTTTGGCGGAACTATCTCGAACCATAACCGCAGAGAAGAAGCTTGAGGAACGTGCGCCGATTCAGACGGAATACATGATCATGGATCTTGAAGGCCGCCTACATGTTCCAGGAGAGTATCGCTACTCGAAAGGAGAAGAAGAGTTCAGAACACTCGTCGAAAAAGAAGCGCTCAAGAAAGGGCTCGCTGGCGGCGGCGAGCCGCGTTTCTTGGACTATTGCAGAAAGTTCGGAATCGAGTGGGAACCGTACTCGGATGTCGGTCACATGAGATACGGTCCGGAGGCAACACTCATCTTCGATCTGATTGCCGACTATTCATGGGCGATTGCTGGCCACGTCGGAATACCAGTCCTTCAAGTTCGCGGAACGAACTTGTTCGATCTCTCTGTGAGACCCGTGAAGGAGCATGCAGACCTGTTCGGCGCGAGATTGTACAAGGTCGACTTGGACGAGAAGAGCTTCGTCATGCGCTATGCTGCTTGTCACCAGCAATTCGCGATGGTGAAAGACTGGACTATCAGCTATAGGACTGTCCCATTCGGCACGTTCGAAGTTGCCGACAGCTATAGACTCGAGCAAAGCGGAGAATTGCTGTTGTGCTTTAGAGTGAGAAAACTGCACATGCCCGACCTTCACATCTACTGCCTTGACCTGGAAAACTCAAAGGACGTCTCGATTAGCACGCACAAAGTCATCTATGAGGAGATTGGTAAACTTGCGAGGGACTACGTCTCGGTATACAACACGACAAGGAGCTTCTTTGAAGGAAACAAGCCATACTTCATCGAACTCGCAAAGCTCGAAAGAAAGCCTATACTCCTCAACTTCGTGCCAGAGGGGATCTACTACTGGGTCCTCAATATTGAATATCATATCATCGATGAACTGGACCGGCCTAGAGAGATAGCTACATTCCAAATCGACATAGGCAACGCCAAGAGATTCAACATATCGTATGTTGACCAGAAGGCCGCAAGACAGTTCCCTCCGATAATTCATACTGCGCTCATTGGAACGGTTGAGCGATACATTTTCACGATTCTGGACAGTTGTGCTAGGATGGAGCGACAAGGCAAGAAACCGCAACTCCCTCTCTGGCTGGCTCCAAGTCAGGTTAGGATCATACCCGTAACAAGAGAATTCTTGCCGTATGCAGATGAGGTCGCCAAGAAATTGAACAATGGGAGAGTCAGAACAGATGTCGATGATTCGGATGAGACCGTTGAGAAGAGAGTGCGAGATGCAGAGATGTTGTGGGTTCCTTACATCATAGTCGTCGGAGCCAGAGAGAAGGGAGTAGCTGAGTTGCCAGTTCGGGTGAGGGAAACAGGTACGCAACGTAGAATATCGATGGAGAAATTGGCGACTGAGATCAGGGAGAAAACTGCAGGGTACCCATTCCGGCCCCTCACACTCCCGCTTCACGTTAGTACCAGGCCAGCTTATCGCGTATACCAGTGACTGACAACATTTTATATGTCATGAAGAGGCCAGAAATGGCAGGATAGTGATATCAAGTGAACCGTGACCAGTTGTATGGAGGCAGCATTTTCGTCATTTCACTCCTTATTGCCTTGGGATACCTCATTGCTTTCTTCCCTCAGGTCCTTTCCCTGCCCGGGTGGTTGCACGAATGGGCTGTCGGGCTACCTGTGCTTCTTTTCGTGCTTGCGGTCCTCGTGATTGCGATGTGGATTGGGTGGACGATGATGACGACTCCTCCACCAGCTCCGTTGGAGCCCGAGACGTTGCCGGAGACGAAGACCGAGCAGAAGCCCTGAGATCGTTAGACAATACCCTCCGTTCCGTACTAATTTCGCGTCGCGATAGACCTAACTAGCTTGATAGTGGACAGCTGCACAGGGACGAGGAGGATGGGCAGGAAGTTGGATCTCGCATTCTGGGCTACTGTGATACTGATAACAGTGATAGGAACAGTTGGTGGCGTGCTGTTCAAGTCAGGCACAAATGTGCTGGGAACGATCGACTTCAAACGACTTCTCGATATCAGAATGTCCACTACCACACTCGTGTTTGGTGGGCTGGTTGTATTCAGCGTCTTACTGTTCTTCTTCAGCGGCTACAGTCTGCGGGGTCAGGTCTTTGCTGCAGAGTACCTGTTCACTCCCATAATCTTCGCAGCTTTGGTGATGATGGCTCTCTCCCGTTTTCTCATCGGGATCCCAATGTCTGTGACCGGGCTGGGGCGACTGACCGGACTGCTCACAGCGCTTTCAGTTCTAGCTACGGCTGTTGCAAGCAATCTCATCTTCAAGGAGACATTCTCCATGCGGGTGCTCGCAGGAATGGCTCTCGCAGCCGTGGCTGTTATCCTCATAGGAGAGTAGCGACCCGGCACCGATACGTAATCTCATATCCAGAAGCGTTCGGGAAACGTAATATGTCCCATGCGCCTACGAGAGCGCGCGGTTTGCAAGTTGATCAAGGGCCTGCATCATGTCGGAATAGCGGTTTCAAACCTTGATGAAGCTGTGAAGACTTTCAAGACGACGCTCGGTCTCGAACCTAGTTTCGTAAAGGAAGTCAAGGACCAGAAGATTCGCGTGGCAAGCTTCAAGGTTGGAGAAAGCTCGCTGGAGTTGTTTGAGCCAACTGACTCAAGCAGCACCGTTGCCGCTTTCCTCGCCAAGAAGGGCGAGGGAATGCATCATGTCGCGCTGGCTGTTGACAACATACGTGCGACGCTGGACGCCGCACAGAAAGCAGGGGCGAGCCTTATTGACCGGGAGCCTAGAGTTGGAGCTGAAGGTCAGCTGATCGCTTTCCTTCACCCCAAGTCGACAAGGGGAACCCTTGTCGAGCTCTGCCAAGAGTGACTAGGCTTGCATTGGGCTGAAATCTGCATCTGCTCTATGACTGTGTGAAGAAGTAGCGAGGCCAACGCGGCCACTCGGTTGGGA
>JBEKGZ010000024.1:0-18626 GCA_050012535.1 Bathyarchaeia archaeon
ACAAGAGAAATCGCGGAGAAACTTGCTTGCCCAGTGGTTGTGAAGGCGCAGGTTCTGGTTGCAGGGAGAGGGAAAGCAGGTGGGATTAAGTTCGCTGACACACCTGATGATGCCGAGAAGGCGGCGTCTGCTATCCTCGGATCGAAGGTCAAAGGTGAGAAAGTCACCAAACTTCTGGTCGAGAAGAAACTCGATGTCGCACGTGAGCTGTATGTTGGCCTCGTCGTTGATCGTCCGGCCAAGTGCTACACTCTGCTGGCTTCTCAGGTGGGAGGCGTAGACATCGAGGAGGTTGCACAGAAGACTCCTGAGAAGATAATCAAGCATCCCCTCGAGCCTGGAAGATCATTGGAAGGATTTCAGGCTCGCGAGTTGGCGCAATCCCTCGGATACAAAGGAAAGCAAGTCGTGGAACTTGGCGCCTTCATTACGGAGCTCTGCTTGACGGCAACTGAGTACGACAGCGAGCTCGCTGAGTCTAATCCACTGGTCGAGACGAAAGATGGAGAATTCGTTGCCGCAGATCTGCGAATGATCGTTGATGACAACTCATTGTTCAGGCACAAATCCCTACTCGAAGAATCAAGGGAAGTCGGACATGAGTTGTCGCCGCTTGAAGTGAAAGCGCGTGAGAAAGGGCTTGCGTATGTGGAGCTCGACGGCGATGTCGGGATAGTCGGCAACGGGGCAGGCCTGGTCATGGCAACCTTGGATATGATTCAGGACTACGGCGGTCGGCCGGCAAACTTCTGCGACTTGGGCGGAGGTGCAAATGAGGAGCGGATTGCGAATGGCCTCGAAATAGTTCTCGGCAATCCGAAGGTGAAAGTTCTCTTCCTAAACATCATGGGCGGAATCACGCGTTGTGATGACGTTGCGAAGGGATTGCTTGATGTTCGCAAGAGGCTTGGGCTCACGAAACCAATCGTCATCAGGCTCGTCGGCACGAATGAGGAAGAAGGACGCAGGATCCTCCAAGACGCCGGCATACCTTCGTTGGAAACGATGGAGGACGCTGCCGCAAGAGCGGTTGAGCTTGCAAAAGGAGCAAAGTGACATGGCCATACTGGTTGGTTCAGATACGAAGGCGATTGTTCAGAATATCACAGGTTCTCAGGGTACCTTCCACACTAAGCTCATGCTCACGTATGGAACCAAGATCGTTGGAGGAACCGCCCCCGGCAAAGGCGGCATGCAGGTGGAAGGCATGCCTGTCTTCGATACGGTAAGTGAGGCGGTTTCAAAGACGGGTGCCAACGCGTCGATCATCTTCGTTCCAGCTCCATTTGCCCGTGATGCTACACTCGAAGCGATTTCACACGGACTGAACCCTATCGTGCTGATCACTGAGGGAATCCCGATCAGAGATTCGATTGACATCATGGCTCGAGCGAAGGAGAGAGGTTGCGTCATAGTTGGTCCTAACACTCCGGGCATCATCACGCCGGGCGAGTGTAAGCTCGGCATAATGCCTGCACACGTGTTCAAGAGAGGAGAAGTCGGTTTGGCTTCTCGAAGCGGAACGCTGACCTACGAGATTGCGGCAAGCCTCACTAGAGCCGGCCTTGGACAGTCAACCTGCCTAGGTCTCGGCGGCGACCCAATAGTAGGCCTGAGCTTTGTTGACATATTAGAGATGTTCAGGAAAGATCCGCAGACAAATTCGGTCGCGCTGGTTGGTGAAATAGGCGGCAACGCGGAGGAACTGGCAGCACAGTATATCAAAGAGACAAAGTACCCGAAGCCGGTCGCCGCATATGTTGCCGGCAGAGCCGCTCCACCGGGGAAGCGCATGGGTCACGCAGGAGCAATCATAATGGGAAAAACCGGAACAGCAGAATCCAAACTTGAGGCCCTCAAGGCCGCAGGGGTACGAGTCGCCCTCAAACCTGGAGAGGTCGCTAAGCTGCTCGCAAAGAAATGACGAGGCATAAAGAATGGCGCTCGACAGTTTGGGTGACTGGAGAAGATCGCACTATTCTACTCAGGTTACTCCGGAGCTGGACGGTCAAGAGGTCACGCTGTTCGGATGGGTCGAGGACATTCGCGACCTAGGCAATCTCACTTTTCTCACCCTGCGCGACCGAGAGGGCATCGTGCAGGTTACGATCTTCAAGAAGAACGCTCCCGCCAATGTTGTTGACAGGCTCGCCACCGTGGGCAAACAGTACGCCATCGGTGTACGAGGGAAGGTGAAGGCTCGGAAAGAGGCTCCACGAGGCGTCGAAGTTGGTCCCACCGAGATCAAGATACTCGGTGATGTTGTCTATCCGCTCCCCTTGGATCCTACAGGGCGAGTACCCGCGGACATTGACGTTCGGCTTGACGCTCGAGTGATGGACCTCAGAAGAAGCACTTCACGAGCCATCTTCAAGATACGCCACGAGATCCTCCGTGCCACAAGAGACTTCCTGATCGCTGACGGCTTTACGGAGATTCAAACGCCGAGACTGATCGGGTCAGCGACCGAGGGCGGAGCCGCCCTGTTCTCATTAGAATATTTCGGGCAGAAGGCGTACTTGGCTCAGAGCCCACAGCTGTACAAAGAACAGTTGACCTCAGTCTTCGAGAAGGTCTTCGAGATCGGGCCTTTCTTCCGAGCTGAGGAATCACGCACGAGGAGACACATTAGCGAGTTCACGTCGCTCGACATCGAATGCGCCTTCATGAACCAGAAAGGTCTACTCGAGATCCTTGAGCGACTGATGCACGAAATGTACAAGGCAATTGCCAGCCGATGCTCAAGAGAACTGGAAACATTGAATGTCCGGCTTGAGGTGCCGCGTCTGCCTTTCAAGCGCCTCACATATGATGAGGTGATAGAGAAACTCTCGAAGGAAGGCGTCGACGTGAAGTGGGGGGAGGACATGCCAACGGCCGCCGAGAAGAAACTCGGCGAACTGTATCCCGGATACTATTTCCTGACTGACTGGCCGTCGGCTATCAAGCCGTTCTATATCTCCCCGAGAGAGGATGATCCGAAGTATTCTGACTCGTTTGACATGATGTACGGCGCACTAGAGCTTGCCTCAGGCGGAACACGAGTTCACGAATACTCTGTCCTACTTCGAAGGTTGAAGGAGCAGGGACTCAACCCGGAGAGTTTCAAAGATCATCTGGCGGTCTTTCGAATGGGCCTCGCTCCCCACGCAGGCTGGGCGATAGGCATTGACAGGCTCGTCATGCTCGTGACAGGCGCCGAGAACATCAGAGAATGCATCTTCTACCCAAGAGACCGAGACCGTCTACGCCCCTAGAATCATGGTTACGGGCTTTGGATGGGCACGTTACGTTTAAGTGGCAAGTCCACTGGAATTCATCATCATGGCACGACAACGTTCCGCCAAACACGTCTCGGGTCTGCTTACAGAGCGCCAGATAGAAGTTCTGAGACTCAGAGCACAAGGGTACACACAGAAACGAGTCGCCCAGCAAATCGGAACAAGCAGAGAGAATGTTGTTCTCCTAGAATCACGAGCGAAGATGAACATCGAGCGTGCGAGGGCGACTCTCGACAGCCTGAAACATCAAGGGCTCGCTGTTTCGGTGGAGATACCGAAAGGGACTCATCTCGTGGACATTCCGCGAATGATTCTGAATCGTGCGAACCGTGCAAAGATTAAGCTAGGCGCGAATTTCACACGAATCTACGAGGATATGCGTTTCAAGGCGAGGAGCCACGTGTCTGGTACTCGAGTCTCCAGACCGATTGTGGTGACGGTGTTTCCGGACGGGGACTACTCAATCGAGTGAGCATCACCAACGAGCGTCGATAACCCTAGTCAGCAAATGTCTTGTTCCTATGACTCTTGCTACGTATCGTTCTTGAATCTTTCATCACAGTCAATTGGATCATAAGCGTCCAACATTGGATCTTGCACGATTCTAGGGCTCTTGGTACGATCAGGGTCGGGACGAAACACCTCTTATTAGCCCTGTCGTCAATAGACGCCGACATGCCAGCTGATCATAGGATCGACTACTTGCGTCAGCTGAGAAAGCAAGCTCAACAGGCCGGTGGCGCGGACAGGATACAAACACAGCACGCCAAAGACATGATGACTGCCCGCGAGCGAATTGAGGCGCTGCTGGACAAGGGATCCTTTCACGAGCTGGACATGTTCGTCGTGCATCGCACCACGGATTTTGGAATGGATGAGAAGAAGGTACTGTCTGACAGTGTAGTCACGGGCTGGGGCACGATTGACGGACGATGCGTGTATGTATTCAGCCAAGATTTCACAGTGTTCGGAGGCAGTTTAGGAGAAGCTCACGCTGAGAAGGTCTGCAAGGTGATGGACCTTGCAATGAAGAATGGCGCACCGATAGTCGGGTTGAATGATTCTGGAGGAGCACGAATCCAAGAGGGCGTGGTCAGCTTAGGCGGATACGCAGAGATCTTCTTGCGTAATACCTTGGCGTCCGGCGTGATACCGCAGATCAGCGCCATCATGGGACCCTGCGCGGGCGGCGCAGTGTACAGCCCTGTGTTGACGGATTTTATTGTCATGGTGAAGAACTCCAGTCACATGTTCATCACCGGACCGGACGTGGTAAAGGCTGTAACACGCGAGGAAGTGACATTCGAAGAGTTAGGCGGAGCATTGGCGCACAGCACGAAGAGCGGGGTCTGTCATATCATGGCAGAGGACGAGATTGAAGCTCTGTCGCTCATCCGCAAGCTGATCACCTACCTACCTTCAAACAACATGGAAGACCCACCATACGTTGAGACTGACGACGATCCGCAACGAATGGACGATCGACTCGATACCGCTGTACCGGATGATCCCGGCAGGCCATACGACATGAAGGAGGTCATTCGTATGGTCGTTGACAACGAAGAATTCTTCGAGATCCACGAGAACTTTGCACAAAACATCGTGGTTGGCTTCGCGCGCTTGGGTGGCCATAGCGTGGGGATGGTTGCCAATCAACCCGCTGTCTTGGCTGGGGTGCTTGACATCAAGTCTTCCATCAAGGGCGCACGCTTCGTGCGCTTCTGCGACGCCTTCAACATACCGATCGTTACGTTTGAAGACGTGCCTGGTTTCCTGCCCGGTGTTGATCAAGAGCACGGCGCCATCATCGCACACGGAGCGAAACTGCTGTACGCCTACTGTGAGGCCACTGTGCCCAAACTGACGGTAATCACACGGAAAGCCTACGGCGGCGCTTACGATGTCATGAGCAGTAAGCACATCCGTGGCGACTACAACGTGGCCTGGCCCAACGCCGAAATCGCGGTAATGGGACCGGACGGCGCGGTGAACATAGTCTTTCGAAAGGAAATCGCTGAAGCAAAGGACCCAACTGCAAAACGCGCTGAGCTCGTGAAGATGTATCGCGAGAAATTCGCAAACCCATACATCGCAGCTGGACGCGGTTATCTCGATGACGTGATCGAACCGCGGGAAACCCGGCCCCGCTTGATCGAGGCCCTTCGAATGTTGCAGAACAAGAGGGACAGCAATCCGCCTAAGAAACACGGCAACATACCATTGTAGTGCTTACCTCTGAGAATGCCGAGGATGTCATTAGTGGGCAAGAATCCAGTAAAGATCTGTGAAACGCTCCTACGAGATGCGCACCAATCATTACTTGCCACGCGCTTGCGCACTGCTGACATGTTATCCATCGCTGGAAAGCTGGACAAGATTGGTTACTGGTCAGTGGAGATGTGGGGAGGTGCCACATTCGACAGCGCCATGCGATTCCTGAGTGAGGATCCGTGGGAACGCCTCCGCACACTCAGGCACGAGATGCCTAACACCCCCTTCCAGATGCTCTTGCGTGGTCAGAATCTTGTGGGCTACAAGCATTATCCGGATGACATTGTTGAGCACTTTATCGTGGCAGCCAGACGCAACGGCATAGACGTGTTCCGCATCTTTGACGCCCTCAATGACATTCGTAACATGGAATTCGCGATGAGGACTGCAAAACGAGAAGGCGGACACGTGCAGGCGTCAATCTGCTACACGATCAGCCCCGTACACGACATTCCTGGATTTGTGAGAATGGGACATGAATTAGCTCGCTTAGGTGCAGATTCGATTTGCATCAAGGACATGGCCGGTTTGCTATCACCCTATGCGGCCTATGAGCTGGTATCTGCGCTTAAGAAAGACGTGGGCCTCCCAGTGCAGTTGCATACGCATTACACAAGCGGCATGGGCACAGCAACGTTGCTCAAGGCCGTGGAGGCCGGCGTGGATATCGTGGACACGGCGATCTCGTCAATGGCACTTTCTTGTTCCCAGCCGCCTACAGAGACACTCGTGGTTACACTCAAGGATACTGAACGTGATACAGGCTTGAACATTGCAGCCTTGGCTGATATTGCACGCCAAGTCGGTGAGATCCGCAAGAAATACGCCAACTTCGAGGCCGACATCGGCGGCGTAGATGTTAACGTGTTACAGTTCCAAGTGCCTGGCGGTATGCTCTCTAACCTGATCGGTCAGCTACGTCAACAGGGCGCAATTGACCGCTACTATGAAGTGCTCGACGAGATCCCACGAGTCCGAGCCGATCTGGGCTTTCCACCGTTGGTCACGCCGTCCAGCCAGATCGTTGGCACACAAGCAACACTGAATGTGCTATTGGGAGAACGTTACAAGGTGATCCCTGAAGAAGTAAAGGAGTACATCCGGGGCAACTACGGGAAACCACCCGCCCCGGTCAATCGCGAGCTGCAGCGCAAGGCCATTGGAGACGAGGAACCGATCACCTGCCGACCGGCAGACATCCTCCTCCCAGGATGGGAAAAGGCGAGGGAAGAGATTGGCGATCTAGCAAAGTCGGAAGAAGACGTCCTATGCTACGCATTGTTTCCGCAAGTAGGACGCCTGTTCTTGGAAAAACGCGCTAAAGGATTGGACAGCAGAAGAGAGCTGGCTGCAGCCATCGCGGCAATGATCTTCGAGCAACGCTCCACAACCAAACCTAAGATGACTATACCACAGGTCGGTCGAGTTTCTCCATGGAAGACGGCGAACCGGCTAGGCCAAGCCACAGGGCGGCGGCAATGGTAAAGAAGTTCAAGCTAGTGCTGGATGCAGTGCCATACGAGATTGAACACCAAGGCAACCTGCTACTAGTTGATGGACAAGAGTTCTCATGCACGAGCGAAGGCGACTCGGTCACTGTACAAGGCAACACCCACACCGTCGAGATCAGCGGAAACACAGCTACAGTAGACGGAGTAACCTACCCGTTTGAGATCATAGGACTAGAAGAACAGAAGCCACGCAAGGCACGGAAAGCGACCACATTGTCAACTGCTGCTGAGGCCGGTGCGATTATAGCCATCATGCCGGGCTTGATTGTCAAGGTGCTGAAGAAGGTTGGAGATCGGGTCGAAGTGGGTGAAGTGGTTCTCATCCTTGAGGCGATGAAAATGCAGAACGAGCTGCGTGCTAGCAAAGCTGGAGCGATCAAGCAGATCAACGTTAGGGAAGGCGAGTCCGTAGGGATGCGCCAGGTACTGGCAATCATCGAGTAGTCATTCTCCAACACCCTCTGATCGCACTCTTGAGCCAACGCACTGGACCTGGGGTTGTTTCCTCTCGATCTACATAGACTATGATCCTCAGATCCTAGCAAGAAGCGCGAAAAGGAAAGAACAGGTACAGTTTGAGTTGGAAAACTAATAACTGGTTCAGCTCTCAACGGAAGCGAGCTTGCAGTAGTCTCGGATGATGAACCGGACAACAAGGAGTGGTGAGAAGATGAGTTTCGTAGCAGACAGGCCTGGAGTCAAACCTTCGGCAACATTACAGATCCTAGATCGAGTGAAGGCGTTGAAGCGGGCTGGAGAGGACGTGATAAGCCTCTCAGCCGGCGAGCCGGACTTCGTGACCCCGGAGCATATCCGAGCATATGCAAAGCAGGCTCTCGATGAAGGGTACACGTTCTACCCAGACACAGCAGGGCTTCTGGAACTCCGAGAGGCGATTGCGGACAAGCTTGAACGCGACAACAGCATAGATGCGGATCCAGCCTCCGAGATCGTAGTTACAGTAGGCGCCAAGGAAGCCATCTTCGTGGTCATGATGGCGACCATTAATCCTGGGGACGAGGTAATATTGCCTGATCCTTGTTGGGTAAGCTACGCTCCATGCATTGAGCTCGCTGGAGGCAAGCCGGTGTATCTCCCTCTGCACGAGTCGGAAGGATTCCGTGTATCGCCAGATCGTCTTGAGAGAATCGTCAACAGGAAGACAAAGATGCTGATAGTGAACTCACCAAACAACCCTCTCGGTGGCGTCATGAGCAAATCTGATCTTGAGGCCGTCACAGAACTCGCAAAACGTGAAAAGTTCCTGGTCCTGTCGGACGAGATCTATGAGAAAATCATCTCTGATGGTGAAACGCACCTCAGCATCGCGTCATTTCCTGGCATGGAGTAATTCTCAATCACGGTCAACGGCTTCTCAAAGTCCATGGCAATGACCGGTTGGCGCTTGGGTTACATGGTTGCTCCTCGCAGCATCACGGAACGTGTGACCGCAATTCACGGCCACCTGGTTACGGGAGCTTGTGCCTTCGCCCAGCGTGCTGCGGCACTTGCATTGCGAGACGAAAGGACTGATGAGACTGTCAAAGATATGGTCGAGGAGTATCAAGTACGACGCGACATGGTTGTGGGTGAACTGGCGAAGGTTGACGGGATCTCATGCTTCTCCCCAAAGGGTACGTTCTACGCTTTTCCAAACATCGCATCCATCGGGCTGAAGTCCCAAGAGCTTGCCATGAAACTGCTGGGCAGATCCAAGGTTGCAGTCGTACCAGGTGATGCCTTTGGCAGATGTGGCGAGGGCTTCATCAGACTGTCATTTGCCACATCCAGAGAGAAACTGAAGATCGCATTGGAACGGATACGCGATGCCATATCTGAGCTTCGACGAAGCACGTGAAGAGCGATGCAAAGGTAGGCAAAGAAAACACGACGACTACCGCTATCCTGCAACGAAGAGCCTCTCATGAGGCTGCACCTGTCAGAGGTCCAGAGAAAACGGGTCCCGGGTAGATTTCTTGTCATAACGAGCAGCCCTATGAGGATCTTGAGTTGCGCTATCTTCCCGTAGACGAACCTGTTGGCGATTGTCAAGACGAACGCTATCAGCAGTGGAATCTTATCGCCGAAATCCGAAGGGTCACCCATCAGCCATAGTTCCGTACAACTTGAAGACCAATGCAACCGCAAATAGAGCGGTGAAAATGTTGTTTTTCACCGTAAGAAGAAGGGGAAGGGCGTTGTCGCTTTCGCGATCGCCCAATCGTGGTTATACAGGTGGAATCTCTTTGAACGCCAGTTCGATGTCCAAGCCGTGCTTCTTGTGGTAGGAGACGCTTGCATAGTAGACTATGATGCATCCAACGACGATTCCGAGTGCTATTGCTCCTCCGGCCAAAGTGGGAACGACGATAAGCGGGTTAGCCAGAGCCAAGTATCCTATGTAGAAGAAGGATATGGTTGTCAATAGCCCGAGTATGCTGATTACGGGCACACCTCCGATCTTCTTCCTCATCCACCCCGGAGCCGCGTCTAGTAGGTCCTTCTTTGTGAATGGGAATATTGTCGTAGCAATGCCCGGCACTACGAAGCAGAACGCCCAAAGGAATGTGCCTATGGTTTCAGCGGTAGGCCAAGTGGTGAACCAGTATAGGGCAAAGATGAGTATTGACATCAGCGTTATTGTGATTATAGAGATGTGCGGAGTTCTGTACCGCTTGCTCACATCAGCCATCTTGGTTGGGATAATGCGGTCAAAAGACCACGCGAAGAAGTACCTGCTCGGAATCCAGAAGTAAACAAACGGGGCTGTCAGTGATCCTGCTAGCATCGTGAAGAGCACCAGGAAGACTAATGCTTGGTTCGGGTAGGCGATCAAAGAGACCATCATGGGATAAGTCGGCGCAAGAGGCATTACGCCCGAGTAGGCGGACGGAGCATTGTCCCATAGATAGCCCACAGCGTACGTAAAGTTCTCACCCAGGTTGTTCAAAGTCAGCATCGCGGTAACAGACCAGATCACAATGCCCAGAATCAGCGATAGAAGCAGTGCAACAGGAATCGCACGCTTGACATTCTTCACCTCACCGGCGACTACGTTAGCGAAGTTCCCTCCGAGGAGGAATAAAGCGGCGAACGGTGCACTTGCCACGGAGGCTGCGAAGGTGATAGTTGGCAGGGACCACCCAGACTGAGTTGCCAGATTTGTCAGTCCTTCATAAGTTGAGTACTGGCCTAGGACGCTATTCCATTTGGCGGCAAAAGCTGCTGGGCTCGTCGAAGCTACAAAACCCCACATAACGATAATTCCTATGACAGCAAGTGCCCATGCCACGTACAGGAAACTTCTGACAGCTTTGGCTCCGACGATGGCAAGAATGGCAAAGCACACAGTGATGAGGATGGAAAGTCCGAACCCTCCCACCGGACTACTGAGGAATGTACCCAAGCCGATCAACCCCTGCGAATTGTAAAGGAAGCCCCATATCGTCAAAGCCGTCGATATGCCGGATGCGTAGGCTGCTGTGCCGCCGACATAGGCCGTGGCGAACACTGAGAACATGTAGAGGAAGGACCAGGCGAATCCCACTGCCGGATGCAAGATCCTTGCGACCCAGACGTAATCGTTGCCCGACCTTGGCATGATGACGCCCATGGCCCAGTAAACCAACATCAACAGTACGAAGGGTATGCCGGTTACGACCAAGGCCAACGGGAGGTTTGCGCCCGGATTGAAGCCGTAATACCATGGGAACTGAAGGATTGTATACGTCAAAGCGAAGACTGCTGCCGAAGCTATCAGCAAGGTATCGAGTGTCCCGAATTCTCTGACCAAACCACTGGAGGTTCTTACGAAGAAAGTCTTTTCAGTTTTCTCAGCCAATTACAATCACATCTTGGTTGTATATTTTCAATTCAACATGTCATTCGGTTTGGATATAAGACATTCCACTGGACCGCGATTGTTGTATGGAATTGCGTTCAGAGAATATCCAAGCTCCGTAGATATGCATTCGAGGAACGTGTAGGAAAGAATAATTGGTACACGACCCAATCGTTGACGGCGTAAATATTGGGAAACCAAAGTGGCCTGTCAGATTTCTTCAAAGATGCTCTAACCATTATTGAGGCCGCAAAGCAGAAGCACATCGAACTTAGGCTCATGGGAGCAACAGCAATTTACTACCGCTGCCCCAAATCGCGCCAACTAACAGATACAATGAACAGGCTACTCACAGACCTAGACTTCATGACGTTGTCTAAATATGTCCGCCACATCCCGGACCTATTCTCAAGTCTAGGATTTGAAGGAAACGAGCGAGTCAATACGCTTTACGGATTGAGAAGGCAGATCTACACGGATCCTAAGAACGGTAGACATGTGGACATATTCGTCGACAAACTAACCTTCTGCCACGAAGTAGACCTCACCCGGAGAGTGGAAACCGACCCAATCACCTTGACACTTGCAGACCTTCTTCTCGAGAAGATGCAGATTGTGAAGATTGGCGAAAAGGACGTGAAAGACACGGTCATTCTTCTGCGAGAGCATGAGTTGGGTGATGAAGACAATGACACGATTAACATGCGCTACATTGCAGAACTCCTCGCAGATGATTGGGGGTTCTACTACACGGTTACTACAAACCTCAAGAAGACGCGAGATTACGTTGACATTCTGCAGATGCTCAAGCCAGACGAGAAGGGACTTGTTCAGAGTAGAATTGATGCCCTTCTTGACGGCATGGAGAAGGAGGGAAAGTCGCTCAAATGGCGGATGCGAGCCGCGACGGGCACCAAAGTCAAGTGGTACGATGAGGCTGAGGAAGTTGAAGACCGCGGAACAGGCGAGTCCAAGACCCTGTGATTGGGTGGATCAAGTTGACAATCAAGATCTTCTTTGCCACGGACCTGCACGGGTCGGAAAAATGCTTTCTGAAATTCGTGAATGCAGCGAAATTCTACAAAGCCAACACCCTAATCATGGGTGGTGATATTACAGGCAAGTTGATGATACCCGTCATCAAAGAGCCCAACGGGAAGTTTCACGCAACATTTCTTGGAAGCAAGCATACAGCCGGAGACGACAAGGAGCTTCAGGACCTGCTGAGAGCGGTACGTTTCGCTGGCTACTACCCGTACTTGACTAGTCCTGAAGAGATGAAGGAACTTCAAAATGACGATGCGAAAGTCAAGTCGATTTTCCAAAAGCTAATGTTGGAAACAGTGGAGAGATGGGTTCAGCTTGCGGAGGAGCGCTTGAAGGACTCTGGGATAAAGGTCTACATAACAGGCGGAAACGACGACATAGCTCAGATTGAAGAGATAATCGGCGGTTCGAGTTACGTGATTGATCCCGAGGATAAGGTCGTGGAGATTGATGGAAAATATGAGATGGTAAGCACAGGTTGGAGCAACCCCACGCCTTGGAAGACTCCCCGCGAATGCTCAGAGGAACAGCTGTGGGAGAAGATAGAGAAGATGGCCTCTCAAGTCAAGGACATGAAGAACTGCATCTTCAACCTACATGTGCCTCCGATCGACTCAGGCATTGACACCTGTCCGAAGCTAGATGAGAATCTCAAACCTGTCATTGCCGGTGGGGAAATAGTGATGATGAGTGGAGGTAGCACTTCAGTTCGTAAGGCGATCGAGACGTATCAGCCACTTCTCGCGCTTCATGGCCACATTCATGAGTCCAAAGGGTTCCTGAAGATCGGCAGAACATTGAGCCTAAACCCAGGCAGTGAGTATAGTGAAGGGATTCTGCGCGGCGTTCTCGCTGAACTGGATGATGGTTCTGTGAAGAACTTCTTACTTACGCAGGGCTGAATCAGCTCCGTAACGCGGACCATTTTTCTCTATCTCGCAGAGCCAGTTTTCATCATGCTTTCTTCCCAAACAAATTATACTTGTACCGTGCAGACAAAACAGCATGACCCCGATAGAACGTGACTTTGTCGGTTACGGAAAGAACGTTCCTAAAGTAAGATGGCCTAAGAATGCTAGGCTCGCACTGACTTTCGCAATCAATTATGAAGCAGGAGCTGAGCGTTCAGTCGCATTTGGCGATCAAGGCGCCGAAACCTACGGTGAATTCCCCGCCTATGGTGCACCACCAAAACGTGACCTCGCCATCGAATCGATTTTCGAATACGAGACTAGGGTTGCGATATGGAGAATCCTAAGAGCTTTCGACAAATACTCCGTAAAGACCACATTCTTTGCTGCCGCGAGGACATTGGAAACCAACCCTGAGGCTGCCAAAGAAATTGTCAGCAAAGGGCACGAGATATGCAGCCACGGCTACAGATGGATCGAGCACTTCACACTCAGCCGAGACGAGGAAAGAGAAGTCATTCGGAAGGCCATAGCCTCAATCGAGAAAACCACGGGGCAAAGGCCTCTTGGCTGGTACTGCAGAGAGCCCAGCGAAAACACAATTGAACTTCTCGCAGAAGAGGGCGGTTTTCTCTACGATTCCGATATCTACAACGACGACCTCCCATACTACGCGAGTGTGAAAGGAAAGAAGTTCCTGCTAATTCCCTACACGCCTGACGTTAACGACTTCCACTATTTCTCGAATCGATTCGCCAACTCAGAGGAGTTCTATCGATACCTGAAAGACACCTTCGACCTCATGTACTCGGAAGGCCGCGAGAACCCAAGAATGATGAACGTCGGCCTTCACGTCCGAATTTCTGGCAGACCCGGAAGAACCGTAGCCGTAGAACGCTTCCTCAAGTACGTGAAGTCGAAACCCAAAGTGTGGATTGCCCGTAGAGTCGACATTGCAAAATGGTGGCTAGATCAGTACCCCCCATAGAAGACTGAAAGCAGAGATAGACGTCAAGTGCGAGCGGAAAGAGCTTTGGCGGACTAGACTTTGGGCTTCAAGCCCGTGGAACCCACACACAGAGGAAAAACTCCAAATCCGCAACTCCGACACATGACAGTTGCGGGTTGTCGCAGTCGTCCGACATCTGCAAGCAGCTGCTGATGTTGGTGTAGAATCCGATTCCATCCTGATTCACAGCAAGACTCCACACCGAAATGGGAGGAGCGAAGGTAGTGGAGTGCGCGTACAACTTCATGTGAACCCAAGAAATGGCCTCCTACAAGACAGGAGGCTGACTGGCTGTCAGTGTCACGGTTTAAGTAAAGGATGACGTATGTCATGTGCTCGGAGCGCAGTAAGAACCGCAATGCTGAGCCGTATTACGAGAACAATAGGAAAGTACGGCTTAACATAGGTTATGCGTCGCAGGCTCCCCCGCAATGGTCACCAAAGAGGACGTCATGCGGGTCCTCAAGAATGTGAAGGACCCGGAGATCGGCGCCAGCATTGTGAACCTTGGCATGGTTAGAGCCGTTGAAGTGCAAGGAAGCACTGTACACGTTGAGATCGCACTGACAATTCCCAACTGCCCACTCAGAGACGCAATCAAAGACGACGTGATCAAGGGCGTCTCAGGAATGAAAGGTGTCGCAAAGGTAGAGGTTCAGCTCTCCTCGATGACCGACCAAGAACGAGACAAAGTCTCACAGACGCTGACGAATCGTCCAACTGCGGAACAGAACAATGTCCAGCAAACGTGGCGCTCTCAAGGAATTGAGAAACTCCCCAAAGGGAAGATCGGCCAGATCATAGCGATATCTTCAGGCAAAGGAGGAGTCGGCAAGTCTCTCATCACAGCATTGCTGGCTGTTGAGCTGCGAAGACGTGGGTTCTCCGTAGGAATTCTTGATGCGGACTTGACAGGAGCAAGCATAGCGAAGATCTTCGGAGTCAAAGACCATCCGATCCATGCGCCAACTGGCATAGCTCCACCTGCTAGTCGCGCGGGTGTCAAGTTGGTGTCCATGAATCTTCTCATGGATCGCGACGATGCCGCCCTAGTGTGGCGTGGTCCAATGATCAACAGCGCAATCCGCCAACTCTACAGCGAGCTAGAATGGGGAGAGCTTGACTTCCTACTCGTTGATTTGCCTCCGGGAACCTCTGATGCCCCGCTGACGGTTTTCCAATCTCTTCCCCTCGATGCGGTCTTGATTGTTTCCTCTCCACAGGATTTGGCGGTGACGATTGTTGCCAAAGCGATCAACATGGCGAAGCTCATGAACGTTCCAATCCTCGGCCTGATCGAGAATATGAGCTACGTGACCTGTCCAGATTGCGGGCGGAGGATCGAACTTTTCGGAAACTCCAAGGGGCAAGAAGCCTCCAACGCCGCCAACATAGAGTTCCTTGGCTCGATACCTGTCAACCCATTAATATCGCGACTCTGCGATGAAGGAAAGATCGAGGAGTATGTGAGTCCGGAGTTCGCGGGGATAACCCAAAGATTGATTGAGAAGACAAGACAGCTCAACGTGCCTCAAACGCTGAGAAGCATGGAGAAGTCAACTGAGAAGGAATCGGGGAGGTGACTTGTTTGGTCACTATGGAAGAGATCGTGAAAGCGCTCAAGGAATGCTATGATCCTGAAATCCCTGTGAATGTCTGGGACCTAGGCCTAATCTACGACGTGAACGTAGACGGAGACAACGTACACGTGAAGATGACCCTCACCGCGCCCGGCTGCCCTATGCACACATTCATCTCAAGAGAGGTCAAAGAGAAACTGCAAAGCATCAGCGGAGTTAAGGAAGCAACTGTAGAGGTAGTCTGGGATCCACCGTGGAGCCCCGACAAGATGAGCCCCGACGCCAAAGTCCAACTAGGCATCCAATAAGCGACGCAATACATGTTGCTGTAGAGCACTTGTGAACAGAATGGCAAGCGCGCCGTGTTGCTACTTGGCTCCGAGTTCACGTTTCTTCCAGCGAAGATTGTGGCCTCTGCACTTTCTACAGTATGTGGCCGCTTTCGCGTTTCTTGCTCCGCAATCTCGACACACTTTGTAGTGTAGTCTATGCGCTTGCGCGAGCTGTTTCTTGAATACGTCCGTTATCGGCAACGTTGAATCGCCTTGAGGCTTCAAGCCTAAAGCCGGGGGCTCAAATATATCTTGTGCGAGCCTCTTTCAAACCGTCCCCACCAGGGAGTCGACAAGATGAGCAGTAACGCCGAGTCGAGTATTCGAGAGCTCCATGAAAGGATCCTGACATGCACACTCTGCCCGCTCTGTGAGGGTAGGCACAAGGCGGTTCCCGGCGAGGGACCTGCGAACGCGAAGACGATATTCATAGGCGAAGGACCGGGCCGACAAGAGGACCTCGAAGGTCGCCCCTTCGTCGGTCGAGCCGGAAAGTTCCTAGATGAATGCCTAGAATCGATCGACCTCCAGCGAGAACAAGTCTTCATCACGAATATCGTCAAATGTCGTCCCACCGAGAAGGCGGGCAATTGGGTCAAAGATCGAAAACCAGCCACGGAAGAGATGGCGGCCTGCAAACCATACATGGACAAGCAGATCGAGCTTCTCAAACCAGAAGTCATCTGCACGCTCGGGGATACAGCGCGATCACAGATCTTCAAACGATTCGGCTTGGAAGAGGACACGATCGGACATTTGCACGGAAGGCTGTTTCTGGCTGGGAGTGTAAGGGTCGTGCCTCTATATCACCCAGCGGCGGCGTTGTACGACAACAGCCTACGACAGATAATCATGATTGACTTCCAAATTCTCCGTCGGGTGCTGTCGCAGAGTCGGCTCACAAACATCTAAAACATAGATCAGCGAGAGAAACGCGGGTAACTCACCTGTATGGGCCGGTAGTCCAGCCCGGTTTAGTGACGCTGCCCTCACATCCTACGCATGAACGGTGAGAACGGCAGAGGTCGAGGGTTCAAATCCCTCCCGGCCCACCAGCCTACCCGACGACGACGAAACGCCTCTGCCATGAGGGTTCAAGTTACGATGCCCGCATCAATGAAAATTCTCTTCTCCCGTGTTTCTCGTTTTGATGTGGGTTGGCTGATTCGTTCTAGCCTCCTAATCTTGTTTTCGAAGAGTTCTGGCCTCAGGCCGCGGTATTGGTTTTGATGGTTGAGGACGTGGTAGATGGTGACGAGCATCTTGCGGGCGACGGCGACGACGGCTCGATTGTGTCCTCGACGGTTTGCGATTCGACGATAGAATTGGTTGAGTCTTGGGTCGTGGCGTGCGGCGTGTTGGGCGGCTTCGATGAGGATCCAGCGGATGTGGCTGTTTCCTTCTCTTGTGATCGGTCCATGTGTTGTGTGGTTGCCGGATTGACGTGTGCTGGGTGCGAGGCCTGCGTAGCTGGCAAGCTTCTTCGGCGACGAGAATCTGGCTATCGGACCGATTTCGTTGATGAGGAGCATGGCGCTGTAGTAGTCGATGCCTGTGAATTCCATCAATAGCTTGGCCTCAGGGTTCGTGATGGCTGATGACGCGATCGTTTCGGTTAGTCTGTCGATGGAATGATTCAGGCTTGTGACCTGTTCCAGGTTGACTTCTAGGAGTATTCGGTCGCCAGCGGGTAGTTCCAGTTTGGAGAGCCATTCTAGGCCGTGTTTGCCGAAGAGGTCAGTGTACGGGGATTTGTAGGCGTGTTTGTCGAGGAGTGTGTGGATGCGGTTTTTGATGATTGTGCGGAGTTGGGTTAGGCGTGCTCGTTCGCGTATGATGCTTCTTTGTGCGCGGATCTGTGGGGGTGGGACGTAGCTTGCTGAGAGTAGGTTGGCGCGTAGGAGATCGGCGAGTATTCGTGCGTCGAGTTTGTCTGTTTTGATCTTCGCCTCAGCGATCATTCGGGTCTTTTTGGGGTTGGTGAGTGTGACGTGGATGTGTTCGTTTTCGAGGCGGTTGTAGATTGGGATCCAGAGGTTGCCTGTGGATTCGATGGCAACTTGGACTTCTGGGTAGGCTTTGAGGTGTGTGATGAGTTCTTCGTGGCCGTGTGGGTTGTTCTGGAACGCGAATTCTTCTAGGATTCTTCCTTCCTGCGTCTTTACGCATGCGACGCAGCGGGTTTTATGGGCGTCTAGTCCTACACTATTCATGGGGGTTCGGTATGCCTCCTATGTGTTGGCTGGCCTACAGCGACATGCATCAATTCGAGCTTCCACACGTCGTGGAGCCCAGTTCGAGTAGTCGCTGAGTCTGAACCCATTCACCAGACGAGCCGTCAGGCGGCTCAGCGGGCATCTCGGGCTTGGCCGGCCACACATCAATTCGAGAAGCTAGTTAGAAGAGAGCTTCCAGGCGCCGAGAATTTTCATCTCGACACCAAGATACCCACACACACTTTGCTTTGTCTCTAACCGTCTAACACCCCACATTTTCCAGTGAACCATAGTAGAAGAAAGGCGGAAACGTTTATTTTTGATTTAGAAGTGTGCCGTAAACCGTCAGAAATGACGTAAAACGAAACGAGGCCGCTAGCCCTCGGCACCAGCCGGTGCTTAGCGGTGTAAGGAGATGCTGTAAACTTCTAATGGGAATTGCAGGTTCTTGAGTTCCTGTTGCCCAAGATCTATGATCTCGTAGTCGATCTTGTTCCAGACCTGATCGTAGACTTGACGTGAGATGCATATGCCGCCCGGCTCAGCCAGCGGCTCGATTCTGGATGCAATGTTAACGGCATCTCCGTAAACATCACCGCCTCGATAGATCACATCGCCAACATGAAT
>JBEKGZ010000025.1:0-16864 GCA_050012535.1 Bathyarchaeia archaeon
GAGTGTCGCCGAGAAGGCTTCTCTTTCCTTCCGCTTGGCTTCAAGTAGATCAGCAACTTCGGAGAGTCGGCCTCTGCTGTTTGCCAGATCCGATTTGGACTTTGCAACTGCTTGATCCGCCTGCTCTATGCGTTTCTCGAGATCTCCTTTCTGAAGTTCGAGTGATCTCGTCGTCCTCTTGGATGATTCAATCTCAGCCCTGAGACCTGCAATGTTCGCGTTCACATCTCCGAGGCTGCGTTCCGTCTTGAACAGGTCAGCGCTACCCTTGTCGACGACAGTCTCCTCGTAGTTCTGACGTTCCGACTCGACCATTGTCCTTTCTTTAGTAATATCATCCTTCTTTGTCTTGATCTGTTCGATGGTTTGCTCTTTGTCGGCTACCTCTTTCCGGAGATCAGCTATCTCAGTTTGGATTTCGGCTATCCTGTGAGAGGTCAGTTGTGCTTGGAGTTTGCTGGTCTCTTTCTTCAGTTGCTGAGACCTCAGGTAGTCGTTTCTTTCTTTCTCCAAGGCTTCGACTCTGAGGCGAACCTCGTCGGTTCGCGCCGATGCCACCTTAATGTTTAGATCCGCTTGCTGGAGTTGGATCTCTGATTCTGCCTTCTTGGAGTCGTAGACGGCGATGCCTATCATGTCCTCGATAATCTTCCGCCGTTCTTCATGGGTCACTTCAGCGAGTCTCGTGATCGCATGCTGCTGGACGATGTTGTGGCCTGAAACCTGGATGTCGGCAGACGAGAGGATGTCAGTGAGTTGCTTTCTTGAAACGCGCCGTCCATTCAGTCGATAGACGCCCTCTCCGCCTCTTCTGAATTCCCTTGAGATCGTGACTAGGTCCGCATCCACCGGGAGACGGCGATCCGCGTTATCGAACTGGATTGCGACATAGGCAGATTTCGTTGTAGCATGAGGGGATCCTCTGTGAATGAGGTCGGTGATCGTTCCGCCTCTGAGTTCTTTGGCACTCAGTTCTCCTAGTGCGAACTTCACTGAATCGATTACGTTGCTCTTCCCCGAACCATTCGGGCCCGTAACTACAGTTAGGCCTCGATCTAGGGTTAGGGACACCTTCTTCCCGAAGGTCTTGAAACCTCTAAGATCAATTCTGCGAATGTAAACCAAGAGCTAACCGATCCCGCCGTGCTATACTAGGCCTTCGAGACTAGACGCTCATGCTGTACTGTCAATTGACTTCAATCCGTATCGTATGTGAGATAAAGCTTGACGCGCGCTCTGGAAGCTCACAACCCCATATGTTCACGCCAGACTGACTTCGAGAAAGCGTATGCGGCTAGCGTCCAAACCTTCTCTGGCGCATCTGGTAAGTTCGTACAGCTCTAAGTAAATCTATTCTCCGAAACTCCGGCCAATATACATCCAAAAAGCAAAATTCACTGTAGGCCGACTGCCATAGGAGGAAGCCGCTCAGCCGCTCTTCCCCGGATGTGCGTATGATGAGATCGGGATAGGGGTTTGGAAGATGGGCTGTGTAGAGGTATTTCATGAAGAACTGTTCGTCTATCTCCTCCGGCTTGGCTGAGCCAGCTTGAATATCGCCCGCAATCTTGCGCGCGGCATCAATAATCTCAGTTCTTCCACCATATGCAAGGGCGATGTTGAGGTAGTGCTTCTGGTATGACGCCGTTGCTTCTTCGATCTCCAAAAGGGCTTCCTGCAGGCGTTCTGGCAGCAGATCTAGGCGGCCAAGGGCTTTGACCCTTACTTGGTTCTTATGCAGCCTCTGATCTTTCAGTAACCTCCTTGCCTCTTCTTCGATTATGTTGAATATGGTGTCGACCTCGTCTCTTGGTCGGCTGAAGTTCTCCATTGAGAAGACGTACAGTGTGATCGTCTTGATATCGAGGTCGAGGCACCATTCGAGGAAGTGCTCACTGGTTCTTGCCCCGAATCGGTGGCCATCGTAGAGTATGCCTGAACGCGCGATCGCCCACCGTCTATTCCCATCGAGTATGATACCCACGTGCTCGGGGATCGGTTGTTTCCTAACCTGTTCGCTAAGCCACTTTTCATAGAAAACGTAGGCCCCGATCGCTCTCAGGAAGCCTTCAAGCATGACTTCTCACGTCGCACTTGCTTGCGAAAGAGCCCTCCCGCATTTGCAGCTTCGCACAGTCGGAATCTCTGGAATTGCGTCTCTGAGCAGCGATTCGATCTCTGACATGACCTTTCTGGCCAATTCGACAACCTCGGATGCCGTTAGCGCTTTCTGGAGTCCTGCTGCCATATTCGTCACGAAGCAGACTGCTCCATAGCACATCTCAAGTTCGCGCGCAAGAAACGCTTCCGGCGCAGATGTCATTCCCACAATATCGCACCCCGCATTTCTCATCATCCTAATCTCAGCAGGTGTCTCATAGCGTGGCCCATCTGTGCAGGCAAGCACACTCTCGTTCCAGACTTTCCGAGACGAACGCTTAGAGGCGTCAGTCAGCGTTTTGCGTATCTCCGGACAGTAAACATCAGTCACGTCAACATGGACGACAGGTTCCGAATCGTAAAAGGTTTGCACCCTTAACCTCGTAAAATCCACTATGTCTACCGGAATCGCAAGGTCACCAGGTCGGTAGCTTTCTCTCATTGCTCCAACAGCATTCGTTGCAATTATCCTTTCGACCCCAAGTTGCTTCAGGCCCCACAAATTAGCTCGATAGTTCACCTTGTGGGGCGGCGATTCGTGACCAGCTCCATGCCTGGGAAGGAAGGCGACAGGAATCCCATCGACTTGGCCTATTGTGATGTCTGGAGATGCCCCATACGGGGTCTCTACTCGCTTCGTCTCTCCTTGGCCAATCAGCTTCTCGAATCCCGAGCCGCCGATTAGGCCTATCCTGACACTAGACAAGAGACATCCGCCGAAGCGATTCCGTATCCTACGAGCAGGACACAGGACGCGAGAATATAAGGAGTGCCAGCGTGGGCGGCTAGATCGCGCCTTTCTCCATCAGCGCCTTGAATTCCTCAAGAGACAACCTCTTTCCTTGCCCCAGCTTCTCGGCGCCAGATTTCTCAAGCTTCTCTCGGACTTCTTGCCCTTTCCGAAGCTTGGCCATCGGTCCCGATTGGGAGATCTGTTGACGCAACTCTCGGATCTTGACGAGGCTCATAACATAGTCCTTGTGAGCGCTGTCCGCACCCTTCAGGGCCTCCACGAAGGCTCCATGTGCTTTGTCTGCCTCAGCCTTAGCCGCCGAGGCCGAGGCAGCCACCTCAACCAGCTTCTTGTGGATGACCTCGCTCTCTTCTACAACCTTCGTCATCTGTTCGTGGTAAGACTGCGCCTGAAGCCTCTTACCACCAATCGTCGCCCTCGTGCCAACGATCTTGTCTCTGATAGCCTCTGCCCTCTTCGCGACAAGCACTTGTGCATCAAGTTCCTTTAGGCGCTTGATAATCTCCTTCTCACCCTTAGGAGTGAGAGTAGTAGTCTGCATCTTCCATTCTAGACGATTGAACTCTTCGACCGCCCTACGTGGGTTCCCTTCGATACGCTCCGAGAGCTCATCTGACCTGTTCCTGAGCTTCTCAAGCCTCTCCCTTTCAGCGACCGCAGCATCACGTGCCACGTTTCGAGAAGACTTGAGTTCCTTGACCTTCCGATTAAGCTCGTCTCTCCTAGCCTTGAGGGACTTCACTTCGCCAATTAGTCGCTTGAATTCCTCATTCAGCTTGTTGCGCTGCTCAAGTAGTTCCCTAGCCTTCTGATTCAAAGACTCGCGCTGCTCAACGAACCGGACATTCGATTCCCTGAGTGCACTGATTTCCCGGAACAATGCGTCAGTATTCGCTGACAAGCCGCTCTGTACCTTTCGCCGCCTGTCGCAAGATACACGATTGCTCATAAAACTTTCTCGAAACCCAGTTCACGGACCACATGCAAGCCTGACGGAGAAGTGTACCTTGCCCACATGCCTGGAGAACTGATGGTTCGGCGGACCGCTAGCTCGAAAGTAATATACGGGCGTCTGCCACCAAGGCCCCCCGTTCATATACTATCGTCGGGTTCAGGTCCATTTGAACAATCTGAGGGTTCTCCGTCACTAGACGCGACGCGGACAAGAGTATGCTGACTATTGCGTCTTGATCGGCGGGCGGACGCCCGCGATATCCACCAAGAATGGAGTACCCCTTGATTTCACGGATCATCTCACGTGCGTCACGTTCTTCGAGAGGGGCTATACGAAAGGACACATCTTTGAGTATCTCGACGAAGACCCCTCCTAGGCCAAAGAGAACCGTGGGCCCAAACTGAGGATCCTTCACCGACCCCACGATTATTTCCGTCGATTCGGGAGCCATCTTCTGCACAAGAATTCCCAAGATCCGCGCATCTGGTCTATGCGATCGCACGCTCTCCAAGATTCGTAGATAGGCAGATTCCACGCCATCACTTGAGGATAGCCCAAGCATGACCCCGCCTACCTCGGTCTTGTGGATTATATCGGGAGAAACGATCTTCAAGACAACCGGGTAACCGAGGTCACCTGCGAACGCAGCAGCACTCGTGGCGCTCGTGGCGACCTTGAAGCTGGGCGTAGGAATACCATACTCAAGGCATACTGCCTCGGCCTCAGGTTCCAGAAGGCTGCGACGACCTTCTGCTAGTGCCTTCTTGATTGTGGCCTGTACTTCCCTAGCGCCCAACACGAACCTACCGTGCTCTCCGGACTGTCCAACCGCTTTAATACGGTTGCTCGGGCTCTGTCCAGCGGGTCACAATAATCGCCTCACATCAGAACCTGGTTGAAATCTTGGAACAAGACCGAAATCTCCAGAGAATCACAATTCTTGGGACCACCCATGTAGACAAATCCAGCGTTGAACGTGTCCGAGTGACCATTTCACAGGTACGCCCGTCTGTGGTCGCAGTGGAACTGGACGAGGAGAGACTCTTCGCTCTCAGAGATCCCGATCGAGGCAAATTGGACTCTCCAATTCGTTCGGGATTGCTGCCATGGCTCATGGCTTTGCTTGAAAGATCAGTGGGATCGCTGACGGAGGTCTTCCCGGGGAGTGAGATGCTCGAAGCAGTTGATGAGGCTGAGAGAGTTGGCGCGAGAACGATCATGATTGACAGGCCGATCCAATCAATTCTGAAGGAGATTCGAGAGGTTCCTCTGCTGGAGAGACTGAAGATAGGCTTAGACGTACTGGTAGCTCTCTTCGCAATATCCACAAGACGGCAGACTACTCAGCTGAAGAAGTCGGACCTCGACGAGCTAATCACGGAATTCGAAACAAAGTATCCAACACTCTTTCGAATTCTAGTCAAAGAGAGAGATCGATACATGGCCGATAGGCTGCAAGAGATACTGGAGTCAACGACTGGCCCGGTCATAGCGGTCGTTGGTTTGGGTCATGTCAAGGGGATCAAGCAACACCTCGCCTTTGGTCGTCAAGCTCACAGCATAGCCGAATACGGCCTAAGGTATGAGTGGACTCTAAGATCGTCCTCTTGAAAGAATACGATCATGTCAATGTTCTGACTGCAGCAAATCCGCCTCTGGCTGCATCCCACCATGTGCCAGCGAAAGCGATCAGAACCACGTCTCCTTTCTTCATTTTGAGTTGGTTCTTGAGCTGTTCGAATGCTGCAGGGTTGCGTTTAGAGAGCGATTCTGCCACCCCTGGGAACCTCAGCGTCTTCCCGTCAGAAAGGAACGTCACTGCGCCAGTCGCGCCCGCCTTGACAGCAGCGTCGCGTTGCTCGATTCCTTGGCCCAACTGGTGTGAACGTCCTGCAACATGGAATAAGATGCTCCTCGAGCCTAAGCCCAGAAGCTCTTGGTCGGATCTCCTGACGAATTTCAGGCGCTCTCGCTTCATCTGAGCGACCAGTTCGCGAAGCCCCTTTGAGCTGGCTCTGGTCCCCGCACGGTGCCTTACCGTGATCAGCCCGTCTCTCTTCATACGCGCGAGTACGCCTCGCGCAATACCTTGGGGCACGCCAAGCATTCGTGCCAAGCGATATCTTCCTATCTCTCCCTCCGTTCTTAGAAGCCAGAGAATGAACACTTCCCGCTCAGGAAACACACGCTTCAGTTGCAATCGCCGTCCGCATCGCTTCGGCACCGATTGATTGTTGCGATGTCGGATAATCCTTCTCTTCGAGGAGAGGATTAGCATCGACTCGCGGGCAATCCCGTCCAGGTGCTTATGGTCGAAGCTCTTCTCCGCCTGTGAGCGCTCGGGTTATTGACGCGTTCAACTCGAGTAGACCCGCATTCGACTTCGCTGAGACTGGTATGGTCTCGAAGACTAAGCCTGTGGAGTGTACTGCCACAGCCAAATCACGGGCTATGAGCGAGCCCGCATCGCCTGATGTTGCTTCGAGCGCGTTTTCGAGTTGCTCTATTTCGCCAGCCCATTCGACTACTCTGTCCAGTTCTTCGTCAGAAACCAAGTCAGCCTTTGTAAGGGCATAGATTTGTGGTTGGCGGAGTCGTGCATACACTGCTGCTGCAAGGAAGAGGTTCGAGACAAAGTTCATGGGGTTCCTGCAAAACGGCGCGTCCAGTGTGTACAGAACTGCTTTGGGTTCCTCACTGATGGCCTTGGAGAAGTATGGACCGCTTTCTCTAAACGCAAACAGTTCAATCTGGCCTGGAGTGTCAGCTAGCACGAAGCCAGGGTCTTCCGCCTCAAGTTCACCACGTATCTCCTCAACGTGATCCGCCGCAATATCAGAAGCCATTATGAGCGCACCATTTGGACCCAGCTTGTACTTCTCCATCAGCTCATCTACGTCTACGTATGCTCGAACATCAACATCAGGGTTGTATGGCAGAGCGGTTGCTCCTGGATCGAGATTGAGAATCATGACATTCTGTTCTGTGGAACGCAGGAATTCGGAAAACGACGCCACGAGGAGGGATTTACCGGATCCGGCCATGCCGACTACGAATATGACGAATATCTTGGTTCGCCTTCCCTGAAGGCTGGGATTCGTGCTGCTTCGAGATATGTGTTAACTGACATCCGCAACGTGAAGACCGCCCGATACAGGAAATATGGAGGCGGGTGCTGCCTCTTCTCAGTCTTCATTTCTAGATGCCGAGGAGGCCGCTCGCGACCCGGATTCTACAGTCATGAGATCCTGTATCTAGCCTGCCAGTCATTGCGGCCAATAGTGAATGTGCACGATGGTGACTCTTCTGCCTTCCCATAGCCATGTCATCGGAGAGAAGCCCCAATAGGGCGCAAGACAGATCGTTGTCGGTACCACGAGCACGGATCCAATGACCCTCCAGATCGATGATGCCGGAGTCGGTGACCTACTTCACGGTGTCGTGATAGGCGCATATCGCCTAGAAACTAGCGAATTCGCGTACGAGATAGTAGATGTTGAGTTCTTCCAGCAACCGAAGTTCGGTAGGAAGGCCTACCTTGAAGAGGCTTCTGGAATCGTGATGAAGATCATCGACAAGATGAAATTGGCTGAGAATGAGCCTGTACTGATCTGTAGCAGTTACATCTTCGAGAGAGCAGTGCGCGAGCTCGAAGAGAAATACGGGAAGGAAAGAGTGACAGTCACCAAGATCACGGGAGAAGCACAACGTTTCGTGGAGACTGCTTACCTCGACGAAATCCGAAACCTGGGATACGAACCGCTCCCGGAACGCGAGGAGAAGAGAGCCAGAAACTTCTTTGATATGCTGCGTTGGGTAAAGAAAGACCCGCGCCGATTCAAACACGCTAAAACAGGGTGGCCACGCCTCAAGAGATACGTGAAACCGAGCGGCGCTCCAAGAACATCTCCTGGGGAGCCTGGCAGACGGACTGTCTCGCAATGGCGACAGTGATAGTCCAAGTCTTGACCGAGGAAGTATGAGCACACGAGTGATCATGCTTATCACTGAGCGAACGAAAGCAATTTGCCCTCTGGGGCTTGCGCGTGAAGCAACCGATATTTGAGATAGTTGCGATCGGAAACGAGCTACTGATAGGAAAGACACTGGATACGAACTCGCACTGGTTGGCGATACAAATCAGTAGCCTCGGCGCGGTCCTTCGACGAGTCACAACTGTGCGTGACCGGCGCGAAGAGATCGGGGGTGCAATAGGGAACGCCCTGTCAAGACACCCTGACTTCCTACTCACGCTTGGAGGCCTAGGGCCCACGCATGACGATATCACGCTGTCTAGTATGAGCAAATTCCTCAAACGACGCTTAGTCTTGAATCACGAGGCATTTGAATTCCTGAGAAGAAGGTACCTAGAGAGATTCGGGCCCGGTGTCGAGCTTACCCCGCCACGCCTCAAGATGGCGAGGTTTCCAGCGGGGGCTACGCCTTTGCCCAATCCAGTGGGCACGGCGCCTTCTCCTTGTCTCGTTGTACGCGGTACCACTATGATCGCTCTTCCTGGAGTTCCGAAGGAGATGCGGGCCATCTTCAAAGGCTCAGTCGTGCCAATGATTGAGAGGCTCGGAGGGCAACATCGCTTCTACGAGCATTCTCTGCTGCTTCGAGGAATACCGGAATCATCGTTGTCGCCGAAGATTGATGAAGTGATGAAAAAGCACCCGCAGGTCTTCATCAAATCGCATCCAAGAGGCATTGAGAAAGACGGATCGGCCAGAATTGAGTTGCACTTCAGAATTGGTGGGGCGTCTCCTGAGAAATCGAAAGGTGAGCTAAGGCATACTGTCGCGCTGATGAAATCGAAGCTTCGAGGAAAGGCCCTTGTCAGGGACGCTCGGAGATCATGAGGATGGAAAGGTATGGCGGATGCTAGCTTGACGTGTTGAAGACGCTTAGACTACTTCTTTGAGAGCCACCAGTTCAGGTACTCTTTCTGTCTGCGCCTCTTCTGTTCGTCGCTCGACTCCCTATCGTTCAGCTGTCCTCTACCCTCGAGCAGCTGCTGAGACGTGACCGTGAGGCCGCAGCTCTTGCAAGAGTACTGTTTTAGAGCTGGATCGTAGCTAAGCGTGCCACCGCATTCGAGACAGTACTGAGCCAAACTTTGCACTTTCCATGAGTTCTGTAACTGCAGAAAGCTAGTTAAACATCACGTAGGACCGAACAATGCTAGCTTCTTGACCGATTGTCAGTCACTTGCGCGAGTGTAGTAGTATTCGCCGATTCCTTTCTGCTCTCTGTCGAGTTTGCTTCCGAGCTTGTTGACGCGGGGTCTTCCACTGGTGGGGTCGCGTCTGAAAGTCATGTTCATTCGATTGAGAAAGTCATTCATTCCTTCTCTGAGCATTATTGGCTTGCCTGCGTGACCTTCTAGGCCAGGCTTTCCATCGAAGATCATCAATCTATCAGCAATGAAATCCTGAGAAACAATGTCGTGCTCAACGACGAAGGCGAAGGCATGTCTCTCCTCGACTGTACGTCGGATAGCCTTGGCCACTGCCAACCGTTCTTCCACATCCAAGTAGGCGCTTGGCTCATCAAGGAGGTACACTTGCGAATCCTTTGCCAGACATGTAACGATGGCGACTCTCTGCAATTCTCCGCCGCTTAGCTGTTGGATGTCTCTGTCAACCAACTTCGCTAGTCCCAATGGCTTGAGATACTGGTTTGCGAATGTTTCCGTTTCGTATCCCGAGCCTGCGACCGATCGGAAGAGGGCCTCGACGGTTCCCTCGTATTCCGTTGAGATGTATTGTGGCTTGTAGCTAATGGTCAGACCCTTCCAAGCCAGTTCAGTTCCGTCGTCTGACTCTTCGATCCCCGCAAGGAGCTTGATGAAAGTGGTTTTCCCTATACCGTTTGGACCAAGGATACCTACGACCTCGCCTGTTCCAGCGGCCCCAGGACTCACGGTCAGACCAAATTGTCTGAACTTCCTGCTCATTTTTGGCCACTCAAGCTGCCAGCTTTCGGCCGGGGCGAAATCGCGTGGCGGCTTCACATGGAACCTGATCGGGTCATCACGGAACCTCATGTTCTCGTCTGGAACAAAGCCATCAAGGTAGATGTTGATACCTACCCTCACACCATGTACGTGAGAGACGATACCATACACGCCCGGTTCTCCATACAGCACACAGACCTGGTCTGAAAGATAGTCAAGCATCGCGAGGTCGTGTTCAGCGAGGAGTACGGTCTTGCCTTCCTCGACAAGCCCTCGTATTGCACGAGCCGCCCGAAGCCTCTGGCTGACATCAAGGTGACTGGAAGGCTCATCGAAAATGTACACGTCCGCATCTCGCGCTGCAGCGGCCGCGATTGCGAGCCTTTGGAGCTCCCCTCCGCTGAGGACGCTCATCTGTCTAGATTTGATCTTGTCTAGCTGCAGTAGGTCGATGAGCGCACTGGCTTTTCCTCTTTCATCAATCCTATCGAAAACATCCGAGACTCTCCCTTTCAGATAATCAGGGATCCTGTCGATATATTGTGGCTTGTGAACGATCTTGAGTCGCTTCTCACTGAGCTTGCCAAAGTAGTCTTGAAGTATCGACCCTCGGTAGTTTCGAATTATGTTGTGCCAGTCAGGTTGTCCCTCTAGGTTTCCCAGATTCGGTGTGATCTCGCCAGAGAGGATCTTGAGGGCTGTTGTCTTACCGGTTCCGTTCCTGCCGACAAGTCCAGTCACGGTGCCCTCTTGAGGGACCGGAAGTCTGTACAATTTGAACGCGTTCACGCCGTAGCGATGGCTGCAATCTCGGTCAAGCTCTGCGGGAAGGTTGACGATACTAATTGCGCCGAATGGACATTTCTTTATGCAAATGCCGCAGCCAGTGCACACATCCTCAACAATGATCGGCTTCTTCTCCCCCTCTAGGAATTTGATGGCATACCTGCGGTTCAGAACTTCGGGGCAGAACCTATAGCATGGGATACCACAATCGGCAGGCTTGCACCGTTCCTTCTCAAGCACAGCGACTCTTGTCATTGGCAATCACCTTCGGCGGAAAAACGCGCGATTAAGGTAGGCTTCAGAAAAACGTGTGGCCAATCCAACAGCAAGAAAGCTAGAAACACTGTTGTCCGGAGCCTTGCTCCCCGCTCCACTCGTCCTCTTCCCAGTCCTCGTCCTCTTCTTCGTCCCAGTCTTCTTCTTCCTCACCCAAACTATTGAGCCTCCAGAACAGCCGCCTATCTTGCGAAATGCGAGTTTCTTTTAAGCCTTTTCCAAGACAGCGGTGGTACCTTCTCGTCAGATCAGGTTTGCTGTTACTTTTCGTCTGATGTCCTTGGCGGTGCTGTTGCCATCATCTTGCCTCTCTCTTTCGCTCTCTTGATGTGTTTCAGTTGATGCTTGTTTCGGTCGTGGAAGTGTACTGACCTGTGGCATATTGGGCAAACTATTTGGGGCATTCTTCCTCAGCCACCTACCAGTGTATTGACCCGTATTTACGAACTTGCATTCTTCTGTCGAACGGCTTGCCGGATTAGGTCTAGCCATTAGTTCGTGCCTAGGTTTTCTGTCGTCGGCTCGCGTTTTGGATGAGGGTGAGCCATTTGTTCTCGCCTTTCACTTGGATTCCTGCTCTCAAGCCGGACCAGTCTCGCTAGCCGTTCTGCTCCGGTGGAGGCGACGAGAACATGGTTAGTCTTGTCCATGACGAGCCTCGCCAGGCGGATCGGATTCTTCACCCGCGTCACCAAGGCCACTGCTCCTGCCTGAAGCGTTCGGCCGTCCATGATAGACGCATCCATTTCGACTTGACCCAGTAGATTGAGAGCAGATCCGTATCCGGCGTTGAAAGTTGGATCATCCTCCATGGTAACCACAGAGGATTCGACTGCATCAAGAGCTGTTCCTCCATTTCGCAGAACGTCCACACCATTCGATGCTGCTCTCCGTACTCCTTGAAGGCCCTTCCTTCGTCTGGCGGCTTTCCAGATTCCAGCTCCCCCATGGACCACGAGACTATAGTTCAAATCCTTGAGCCTCAGGTGATCGCAACGCCGTGTTTCGTTCGCGCTTCCTATTAAGCCGAGTCACGCAGTCTAGACTCAAGGAAGACGTGCACTGCCCTGCAGATCTTCTCGACGGATCCTCAAGATATCGAGAATGCAGCCACCATTGTGATCAAAGGCGGTATCGTCGCATATCCCACAGACACGGTCTACGGCCTGGGATGTGATCCCAGGAACTCACGAGCCGTGAGGCGGGTCATGGCCGTCAAAGGAAAGCGGAAGAAACCTCTACCGATCCTAGTGGGCTCACTGGCAGTAGCAGATCGGATCGCCGTAATGGACCGCCGAGCAAAGGCACTGACCTTGAGGTTTTGGCCTGGGCCACTTACGTTGGTGCTCAAGCCGAGGGTTCGGTTCCCTAATTCACTCACCCTTGGCCGGAGAACGATAGCGGTGAGATGCCCCAATGACGAAGTGGCCTTGAGACTGATTGAGAGGTGCGGAGGTCTGCTCACAGGAACAAGTGCAAACCTAACAGGGCGCCCCCCATGCACAAGTGCGGAAATGGTCTTGCGCTATCTTGGGGATAGAATTGACGCCGTCGTGGATGGCGGACGATCGCCACGAAGGGTAGGGTCGACGATTGTTCGCATCGACCGTCACCGTGTCATGATAGTGAGAAAGGGGCCAATACGGAACGGACAGGTGAAACAAGCACTTTCAGGAACAATCGAACCTCGCGAGAGAGGGTAGCTGAGGGCCGTTCTCTGAGCCAAACTCTTTTCAGTCATTGATGGCAGTTACTGGACCAGTCCATAGCGGGAGAGTCGCTTGCTGAAAGATTTCAATCTGCTTGTATCCACATCACGAGGCAATGAAAGAAACGCTTGCAGCGAGATGTGGTATCTTATCGGGGAAGCAGGCGATCGAACCGTGGTGGTTGAACGAACACAAGTGATAGGACTTGTGGTGGCACGCACGAAGATCGAACCCGTGACCGCCATTGACAGGCTGCGCTCACTGTTGCTGGAGCGCCCGTGGGAATTCCGCTACACTCTAAAGGTTACTCCGATCACTGGCACCGTGGCATCAGACCCCAAGGAAATTGCAGACTTTGCAGCAAAACTGAGCGAGACTATGAAGAAGGACGAGAAATACCGCATCACCGTCGAGAAACGCAGGACCTCGATTTCGGGACGAGCATTGATTGACGCGGTGGCAGAGCGAATCGATCGAGAGGTCGATCTCGATGAACCAGACAAGATCGTGCTAATACAAATCGTAGGTGAGATCACAGGAGTGTCAGTGATACCGCCGGACAAGATCCTTTCTGTTGAAAGAGAGAAACGGCTGGCCTCTCAAGAGCGGACGAGGTAATCAAACACAATGTTCACTCAAATTCTTGTGGATAGAATGGCTACGCGTTCAACAACTGCCCTCTTGATCGCTTCGTGGATTTCCTGACGAGGCATCTTGACTGCCTCCAGCTCAGTTGCACTAATGCCGTAGAGCGTCACAATTTTGCGACTTTTTTCCTCGGACCATTCCTCAAGCAGTTCCTCGTTCAGTTCTACCTCAGCGATCTGAGCTATCTTGTCCTCTAGTACTAGAGCATCTTCTCCGGTTTCGGAGAACGCAACGAAACCAACTATCTTTGAGTCTTGGGTTACTCCAATCCTAGTGATGGCAGCATCTATCTGCCTCTGCGCTGACGCGTAGAGAAGCGTCTCCATCGCGAGACTTCGCGAAATACCAATCCCCGACTTGTATGCGTGCAACGCATTGATGGCTGCGATCTCTAAGTGCTCTTTGCCTGCGACGCGTCCTCCGTCGAAGAACTGGATCTCGCTGCCGGGAATCGCGGACCGAAGCTCTTTCAAAGCCACAGAAGGGTCCATATCCTTAGGTACCCTGAATGCTGAGACTACAACGAATCTCTGGTCTTCTGATAGATCGATGATCAAATCTCATCGATAGAGGCGCGCGTATTCAATTAGCTTTTCCACAAGGCTGCCTTCGATCCCTGCCCCGGTGAGAGTCTCTCTCACGGAACTAAGCGACTTTCCTTTCTTCTCGGCTTCGTCAAGGAGACGCCTAGTGTTTTCCAGCCGCTCCCACGGGAAGATAATCCACTGTTCGGTCTGAACAATGAAGAAATCTGGTTTGAAGATGCTCTGAGGCTTGTAGTAGAGTGTAGCAGTCTTGATCGCTTTTGCACCACAGACATCAAGATGCTCCACGGCGACTTTCAGGCTCTCACCCGTATCAGAGACATCATCCACAACAAGCACATTGACGCCTTTTACAGGAACCATGATCGCCTGACTTATGACAGGTTTCCTAGCGGTAACACCAGGTGCCAGATAGAATTCGATCCTTATGCTGGCCGTGTTTGCGTTCTCCAAGAGATCGGACATTATTCGAGCTGGTGCCCATCCGCCTCGGCTCACCCCGATGATCAGATCAGGTCGAAATCCAGAATCCTTCACCCGCCTAGCCAAGTCTATCAGCATGTCGTAAACCTGATCCCACGAAGGCGCGATGAAAGAGATGGGCAACTAGGCTAGCTCCGAGGACCACAGCACTTCCCGACACTCGTTATAAGACTTGTTTCTCCCATTGAGTAAGAGCGCAGTGTCAGATAGGGCCGTTCAGAGAAACTCCGAAGGCATGACATACCGGTATTCCTTGCAGAGGAAGGAAAAGAAGGCTGCAGACATTTTTCGGGAGAGTTGCTCAGTGGAGATGCACATTTCACTGGGCAGTCCCCTCAAAGCAGGTCAGTCCACTTCATCGCGAGTCTAGCGATGCAAGGGCTTCCTCTTAAGTGCAGTCATGAGCCAACGATCCAGATTCGGAAGGAACTTTCTAACTGGTTTTATATTCCAGATCCCGGTCTACAGCAGCCGATTGCCCAAAACGCCAAGCAGTTACTGAGGCGGAATGTACTTGTCGCGAAGAAAGACAAGGCCAAAACGGAAACGTAGTTCCCTCGAGATCGTCGGATTCCTAGTGTTGGCAGTAATCGTTGTCGCCATAGTTTGGTTGGTCTTTACTTCACCTCAAAACCCCACCCAACCGACTCAAACAACAACAAACGCTCAAACAACAACAAACGCCCTCGCCCCTGACTTCACGTTGACAGATGTTAATGGAACCCCAATCAGGCTTTCAGATCAGCGAGGGAAGGTCGTTGTGCTGGAGTTTATGCGAACGACCTGTCCACACTGTGCCAACGAGATGTCTCAGCTTGCCTCTGTTCATGACCGGTTTGGGCCCGATGTCACGATGATTTCAGTCAGCGTTGATCCTCAGGGCGACACCAATGAGGTCCTGAAGGCCTACGCCGCGGAACACAATGCGACATGGGTATGGGCAAGAGATACGTCGAACAATAGTGTTACATCGCTATATGGAATTTCAGGCGTTCCAACGATCATTATCATAGACTCCAATGGTCGAATTGTTCAAGTCAATACCGGCGAAACCTCATCGTCAATATTGATCCAACAGATCCAATCAGCACACTAGTGAAGAAAGAGAGAGTAGAGCGCCTTAAGGGTGCGTGGATCGCATGTCTCGTGGGCGCTCGATCCTCCTTGCTTCTTCAAGGGCGTTCAGTCATCAGTTGACGCGCTTCTCTCTACCCGACGAACTCACCGGGTCTGGCTTGCTGGCAAAACGCGGGTGGAGATGGTGGATCTCAAGAAGAGTCATGTGGCTGTTGTTCCTTCTGTTCGGTCGACGAAAATGCGACAGAGTCGTCTTGGAAAGGATCCGAGGCATTCCGATCGTGGTATTTCCAGGCGTCTTTCATCCCAAACTCTTTCTCAGCACTACACTCCTTCTTGACAGTCTTAGCCAGCTCAAGTTTGGTATGAACTCCTCCGTCCTTGATTTGGGTACAGGCACGGGAGTCTGTGCCATATTCATCGCCATGAAGGGAATGCGGGTGACTGCAACCGACGTTAGCCCCATCGCAGTCCGATGCGCAAAAGTGAACGTCATGGTCAACAACTTGGAGGATCGAATCAGAGTTCTCGAAGGCGACCTGTTCCAACCAATAGAAAAGCAGAAGTTTGACTTGATCATATTCAATCCGCCCTATTACGACGGAAAGCCGACATACTGGGCCGAGTATGCATGGCGAGGCGAGAACGTGCTACACAGATTCGCCGAAGGTTTGGGCGCGCATCTGACTCCCAAAGGAAGAGCTCTCCTTTCGGTTTCCACGGAGGTTGACTTGCTGGCTGTCAAGAAGGAACTCCAGGAGAACGGATTCGAAGCTCGCGAGATTCGGAAACGCAGGATCCCTGGGGAGACAATCTACGTTTACGAGTGCACGCCTTTGCTGATTGGGTGAACGCGTCAGAGGCAAAGCCATGTCTAAAGCTGGCCTAGAATGATCATGGCAGCAAGTCCAATGCATATCGCAAAGGGCAGCCCGGGGAACACTTCCCTCCTCTCTAGCATCTTGAACCCTAGATAGCTGCCGATCAGAACGCCTGCGAAAGCTCCAAGGTAAGATAGCGCCCCGAAATTGACCATTGCGGTGCTAGTGAGCATCGAGTAGAACACGAGATCGCCCATGCCGATAGTCAGATCACCGACTGTGAGCACCGCTCCCTTGAATTCCTCCAGATCGGCCATCTCTGCAATCTTGCCTATGGGGCCTCGGTACACCGAGACGAGATCATAGACTGCGAGGGCAGCCAATAGAACGATCGCGGTCACGGTTGGGATTGAAGCACCCAGAAAGGTCCCAGTCAACGATCCGATTATCGTGATCGATAATATCCGGATCCCCTGAGGACCTCTGTTTAGTCCGACAAGCAGAAGAGCCGAGACGATTCCGGTCAGCCCAATCCAACCATATCCGTAGACATCAAGAATCGGGGACAACTGTGCCGCATACAGCTCGCTGTACCAATTGAGCAGAAAGAACGCGACAAAGAGTATTGCTCCTGTGATCAGATACTTGACAATCCGCTTCTTCCGACGCTTCACGAGCAAGTAGATCAGGG
>JBEKGZ010000026.1:0-18837 GCA_050012535.1 Bathyarchaeia archaeon
GTGCTTGGGATAGGCCACATTTGGTCTCTTGATTATGAACGAGTTCTCAAGGTCCTCGCTAATGCGTTTCGCCATCTTCATGGACAGTGCTATTGACAAATGGTCCGGAGGGAACCACGAGTTTCCTGTCGGGTCACACGGGCCTACGAAGACTGCATGGGCTGGGGCATTCTCCACCATTCCTGCGGCATAGCTTACGAATGAGGCACAGGACGCGCCCTGAGGAATGATGACCTCTCGGAACGGATCGCGGCTCCTAAATTGGACAAGCGAACACAGATTTCTGATCTGCTCAGCGATCCCGAAGCATAGTATCGACCTAACTCCCCGATCCTCGCTAACCAAATCGGAACATGACTGAATCACAAGATACTTGCCGGGAGGCGTTATCTTGCCCATCAGCTTACGATTCTCCTCGACCAGTTCTGGGCTTGCCCTCAGAAATTCGGCAGCACCATTCCGGAAATCCTTCGATCCGGTTGACACGAAATACTTGATGCCGGGATCGAATTCGGTGAATCCGAACTGCGCAAGGCCGCCTGGACAGCATCTCTCGGGCATGTCAGCAGTGACATAGATCGGAGGCGTCTTCTGACGAGTCGCGAGCGTGAAGATGGCTCTGGCGACGCAAGAACTCACCGAGGTCGACGGAGTGACTCCTTCGGGGATCTCTTGCGATCCGTAGACGCATAACGGCCTAATCTTCAGCCTACCCGCTTGAGTCAACCTCTTGCCTATCTCGCTGACTGATAGTTCCTGCATCTTCCACTATCACATCCACTCAATCTAGTCGACCGTGAGATAAGAGAAATAGAGTATCTTCGAGCGCTGATTCGGAGACCGTGCCCCAGCTGCAGTTCTTCCCGATATGGAACACAGCGATGTACCCATTGCGGAACATTGATATATCCAACTCCATGTTGCCTTCAGCATGAACTGGGCTCCACTTACTACTCAGAGCGTACTCCTCGTATTGTCAGCACTCTCTGCGACAGGAGCGGCAGCGATCCTCCTGCGCGGGATCGTCCGCTCGAAGTTGCAGAAAGCACCACATGACAGTCTCGCCTCGTCTGGTCAGCCTCGCAGTGAAGTTGGGAGCAAAGGGCGGTTGTTGAGCCTGCTCGACAGAATCACCCTACTCAACAAGAATCTGATCCAGTGCCCTAGATGCTCCACGATCGACCACGCCCATGCCCGATTCTGCACTCGATGTGGCACATCGATGCAATCACATGAAGAAATGTCCACCTACGATGTACATGACATTGAGGCACGGTATCTAGCACAAGATGAATCGACCCGGGTCTACGGACTTTCAATGAAGGTTGATCCGCAGACTCAAATCGGCGTCCTCATCGGCATACAGAACCGAGAGCTTTCACAAGGTGTCAACAGAACCTAAAACTAAAACTCAAGACGCTTCTCTCTAGCGGCTCGAATCTGCTCACGAGAACTCTTCACCTCCCGCTGCCGGTCGAACTGAACTCATCCTGAGGAAAAAACCTAGGAGCCGTGAACCTAAGATATGGTTGACTTCAAGAAAGTTAGATCGATTTCCGTGTTCATTTTCCCGAATGTTGAAGAACTCGATTTTGTGGGAGTCTACGAGACCCTTGGTAGCATTAACACGATGCTGAAAGAGGGGATTCTGAAGCTTAATGGACCTCTGAAGATTGACGTGCTAGGTCTCATCTGATTTCACCCCCTATGATGTATTGATAATTCCAGGCGGGGGCGGCATCAGGCCTCTCATGAAGGACAACGGTTTCCTAGAGAAACTGCGCGAATTCGCAAAGAACCACGTGATCTATTCGGTCTGTACAGGATCTCTACTATTGGGCGCAGCAGGCATATTAGACGGGAAAAAAGCGTTGACCCATCAATGGCACGTGAAGGAGCTTCAGGGATACGCTCAGCCTGCCATAGGGAGAGTGCACGTAGACGGTAACGTGGTCACCGCTGCTGGGGTTTCGTCTTCGATAGACCTCGGCCTCAAGCTCATAGAACTGATATTCGACGCATCAATAGCACGCAAGGTCGCCGAAAGACTAGAACTACCACCTGGCTACTATCAATGAGAGCTCAGCAAACGGAAACTCAGATCTCCGCTCTTCTTTTCTTGTCACGCAGAATGTCAAATGGCAGCAGGGATCTGCCGGCTTCAGTCATCTTTCCTTCACGTAGCATTCTCAAAGCTCGACGCTTGTTGCTGTCTGACCAATTGCTTCTCTGACCGCGCCGTGCGAAGCGTCGCATGTACATGCGGTCATCTATCCGCTTGATTTGCACATCGATCCAACCAAAGCAAATAGCTTCCTCTACGGCCTCATCGTAGTTGATTGTTGGTTTTCCGCTCGACTTCTTGTGAAAAACGAGCCAGATGCCATCTATGCTCTCGAGTGATTTGACAGCCAACGTCGCCATTCCTTTCGAGAGGCAGCATGCAGCGTCTGGTTGGTATTCATGGATCATCCTCACGCAGGACAAGGCGTGTCGAAACCATTCGGAGGAGCATTTGCAGATCGCCTAGGCGGCCCTTGTTGCCAAATGTGAGGCATGACCGTGTGGATTCTTGTCGACTTGACATGAAAGACCGACCGAGGATTGCTTTGTCAAAGAACTCAGCCTAAAATCCCAGCCATCGAGTTCCTACCTTGCTTGGTAAGGCGTTTCTGATGACTTCTAAAGTTACGTACGTCACCCTCTCGACAGATGAGGGAGTAGGTGCAGAATACGAGGCCGCGCTTGAGCGTCTTCGACATGATCTGGACGGGTACTACCCGATGTATATTGATGGGGCAGAGGTTCAGTCCGAGGATGGGGAATTCGAGCATAGAAGTCCCATCGATACCTCGCTAGTTGTTGGGCATTTCCAGAAGGGTACGAGAAGACATGCTAGACTCGCAATCGAGGCTGCGAAGAGATCCCTCGAAGTGTGGAGCGCCATGCAGTGGCAAGAACGTGTCGAAATTATGCGTCGAGCGGCGGATCTGATGGATCAGAGGAAATTCGAGATTGCTGCCGCGATAACGTACGAGGTCGGCAAGACGAGGCTAGAGGCGTCGGCTGAAGCCTCCGAGGCTGTAGATGCGATACGATACTACGCGAACATAGTGGAGGAGAATAACGGTTACGCGAGGAAGCTTGGCCCGGGTGCCCCCGGCGAGGATTGCAGGATGGTCTCCAAGCCCTATGGTGTGTGGGTGGTTATCTCGCCGTTCAATTTTCCGTTCATGCTCGCCAACGGCATGGCCCTTGGGGCTCTGATCACAGGGAACACCGTCGTTCTCAAACCCACAAGCGAGGCGCCTCTCACTGGATTGATGCTCTACAAGATCTATCGCGACGCGGGCGTGCCCAAAGGAGTGGTGAATTTCGTTACAGGCCCAGGCCCCGAGTTCGAGGAAGAGTTCACAGCCAATCCTGATGTCGCAGGAATCGCGTTCACTGGCTCACGCGATGTCGGGCTGAGACTCCGTCGCAAGTTCCTAGACAATCAACCCTACGCGAAACCGATAGTATTAGAAATGGGTAGCAAGAACCCGACGATTGTGACAGCAAGCGCAGATCTCAAGAAGGCAGTGGAGGGAATCATCCGAGCATCCTTCGGCTACGATGGCCAGAAGTGCAGCGCAACCTCGAGAGTCTATGTTCAAGACAAGGTGAGATCCCAGCTCCTAACAATGCTCACCACGAGAGTGAAGGAACTCGTTGCGGGTGATCCCCGACGAAAGGACACATTCCTTGGGCCTCTCATCAACCTAGCTGCAATTGAGAGATACACCAAAGCAGTCGAGGACGCGAAGCGTAGTGGAGCCACGATCGTATATGGCGGCCATGTCCTCAACAACGGAGACCGCCACAGGGGCTACTATGTGGAGCCTACCATAATCACGGATCTTCCAAGCGACCATCGGCTCTTCAGAGAGGAACTGTTCGTGCCGATGATCTTAGTTGACGAGTTCAAATCTCTAGATGAGGCGCTGAGGAAAGCGAACGATACTGACTATGGCCTCACTGCAGGCATCTTCGCCGAAGACCCGCGAGAGATCCAGGAATTCATGAGCAAGATCGAGTTCGGAGTAGCGTATGCTAACAGGCGCGGCGGAGCGACAACAGGAGCATGGCCAGGAGCTCAAACCTTCGTGGGCTGGAAGAGCAGCGGGGCTACCGGGAAAGGAATAGGTGGTCCCAATTACCTGCTGAGCTTCGTTAGAGAACAATCCCAAACCATAGTCACAGAGTTATAGGCTCACCCTTCGACTCCCGACTCTTGCGGGACACGATGGACGCCTGATTAGTTCTGTCTCAAACTCCGCGTGCGTCTTCTCAAGTAGTTCGTTTCGATTGCATTCTGCGAAGTATCCAGCTTTGCCCATAGCGGTCTATTGGCGAGGCTGATTAGAGGCAGGGGCCTGGCAATTTGGCCTCCTTTTTAAGCTGGTGTCTTGCGGTGAAATAAGTGCGTACATTCTCAATCGAGGTGGCCTCCAAATGATTTCTATAATCGGAGCGGGAAGGGTTGGCAGCGTCAGCGCCTTCAACATTCTACGTATGCGAATCGCAGATGTCACCTTAATTGATGTTCAAGATGGGCTTGCTGCAGGAGAGGCGCTCGACCTCATACAGTCGTCTCCGGCAATAGAGTTTGATGGGAAGATCAACGGCACGACGAAGATCTCAGATATCGAAGGATCGGACCTAGTGATCATCGCTGCGGGAGTTCCGCGCAAGCCGGGGATGTCTAGGCCTGAGCTACTTGAGCGAAACACAAGCATCGTGACTGCTCTGATGGGCGAGGTCGTCAGGTACGCGCCTGGTTGCAAGATCCTGATGGTCACAAACCCGGTCGATTGCATGACATACTTGGCCTATCTGAAGTCAGGGTTCGAACGGAACAGGATCTTCGGGATGGGAGGGATCCTTGACACGCTGAGGTACCGATCTTACCTCGCACTCGAGCTTGGCGTTTCACGAGAGGACATCAGAGCCTTAGTCGTAGGGGAGCATGGCGACCGCATGATACCGCTGGTCGACTACACAACTATTGCCGGTATACCCGTGAGGAGACTCCTGGATGAGAAAACGATTCAACGCATAGTCGAGAGAACGAGAACCAGTGGTTCGGACGTGATCAGCCTGAAAGGTGGAACAGTCTATGCGCCAGCTGCGGTCATCGCTTTGATGGCTGAAGCAGTCCTGCGCGGTAGAAATCGAGTAATGGCCGCCTCGGTCGTCCCAAACGGAGAGTATGGATTGAAGAATCTTGCAATAGGCCTGCCGGTAATTCTGGGCAAGAATGGTGTCGAAAGAATAATCGAGTTGCCGCTCGATGATGCAACGAAGAGCCAGCTAGTGGAATCTGCAAACTCCATCCGCTCAGGCACAGAGAACTTCGGAAGCAATCGCGCGGATTAAGGTGCGGGCGAGCCACTAGACATCATCGCTGTCCCGCTTGCTCATGTACACTGCGTCATTCGTCTTGTATCCTTCTCGAGCAAACAATTCCTGCGAAGCAATATTGTCAGCCTCGACGAGAACTGCGAAGATCCGGAGACCCATCGCACGGAGTTCTTGTTCTGCGAGGGCAATCAGGTGCACGGCGTATCCCTTGCGGCGATGATCCGGATGGACGGCCAATCTATTGATCCAGCCTTTGCGCGTATCATGTGTAACCAAGATAGCGCCGACTAGTTGGCCTGCATCTTCGAGACCGATGACTCTCTGCCCAGCGGCCAGTTGTGCAGCGAATGCATCATGACTATCACGTCCTCGTAAGCGCACACTCTGCAGCCCAGCCTGTTTGTACAGGTGAATGATGGCGTCATAATCGTCAGATGTCAAGTATCGCACAGTGGGCATGGCTAGGTGTCTCCCCAAACCAAACCATTTGGACATTCCGCGTCGATATAAGGCACGACTTGCTCCGGATGGAACAGTGAAAGCTCGTCCGCCCGTTATCCATTTCAACTCCAAGACCGAATTGAATGCTAGGCGTCACAGTTGCGCGAAGAGCACTCCAGTCCATCCCATTTCTTAGGCCGTCACTCAGTCATGTCGTACATCATCCACCAACGTAAGATTTGGAAACGCATTCCCTACCTCAAAGAGAACGAAGGCCGTGCACCGCCTTTTGTTCTAGCTGTGGGAGACCGGAGACGCGTATACAGCATCGCGCGGAGATTGAAGAAACCGGTTCTTCTCCCCGAAGCAGCCGCTCGACTATCCAATCAACCTGCCTCACGGAAGCACTTGCCATCGGTTCCCGAGTTTGGCCGTGTAGCCATGGCGATCGGCCTCGTCTCATCAACAGTTCCTGTTCTAGTTGTAGAAACGCAGATGGGCGCTCCCGCGACCCAGATTATCATGAATGAGGTGCTGTCAGACGAGCTGACGAGCACAAGCTATCGAGTGGGCAAATCCGTAATTGACTTGCCTTGCAAGATCGTTATCCGCGTCGGTACAGCAGGAGGCATCAACTGCAACGGGAAGCTTGCGATTGAAGTAGGCGATATTGTCAACGCGACACACTCAATCGGTGCAACCGGCGCGGTGATCCAGTCTCTCTCCCGCTTGGATTTCTGGAATCCAGGAGCTGTCGAGGAATTCCGAAAGCGCTGGGTAGAGCTCGGCCCGGACTTCACGATTACCCTAGAGGGGCACCCAAGAGTGGAGTGTAGTCAGGAAGTGGTGGAAGCTTTGGATGAGGCTGGGCGAAGACTCGCAACAGATGCCTATCACAGAGGCGGAAACATAACGAAGGATTCCCTCTATGCAGAACTCAGCGATGACGTATTCCTTGAACTCTGTCATGCACACAATTGTCGCTCCACAGAAATGGAACTCTCAGCTATAGCCGTCTCAGCTCGAAGGAACAATGCATGCTTTGGCATGGTATCCGCAATCGTAGGCACCCTACCAGGAGCGTCCTTCGCAGAGTCAGAGAAGATCAAGACCTTGGCTGAGCAGAGATCATTGCTGGTTGCATTGGAAGCTGTGAAGAATCTCACTTCGTAGAAAAGTTGATTGTGCGATGCATGAGATGGTTCGTTGTCTGAGGCGAACGTCGCATCGCTCTAGCACATTTCGGGGTAGAGAGAGGAAAAGAGAAAATGGACGGGCAGCTGCTTCAAGCTAGGATTCGAGTGCAAAGGCTTGAGAAAGCCAACGCGTGTCCCTGAATAGGAGCCAACAGAACAACAGACCGAGGAAAGAAGAATGGATGACTTGAAGCAGTCAATTATGAGGACCGAGAACGGTATCCGAATCGTCGTACACGTTGTGCCGAATGCCAAAGAGACTAGGCTTCAATTGGAGGTCGATGGAAGCCTACTGATGCGAGTTGACGCCCCTCCAGTAAAAGGAAAAGCAAACCGAGAGATCGTCAAGTGGTTTTCTCGGAAATTGAGAAAGCCGAGTTCACAGATACGAATAGTCGCAGGTCTCGCTTCCAGGACCAAGACATTGGAGATCACCGGAATTGATGAAGGAAGTTTCCTAGAAGCCATTGATCAAAGATGAACAGTTGACCATGGACATGGTTGCTGTGATGACATGCAGTCACCTATCCCTTTGGATCGGGAACGACATCGCAACTCAGGCAGCCCGAACTCTCAACGGAGATAGTTGAGACAAGTCACTTCTTTGCGAAGATCTTCAACGAGCTGCTTGGCATCCAACTCGGCCTGCCGCTCTTCTTTGAGGCTTCTACAGCTGACGCAAAGCGTTCAAGGCTCTTGAAATTCCTGTCGTAGACGTGGTAGCTGTCGCTGTCATCAACGTATCTTCCCACTTTGACTCCGATCTTGTCCGCGATCATTCTCTGGAGCAATGTCAGAGCGTACATGTTCATGAATGCGGCGTTGTATGCGTCTCTGCTTCGCCAGCTGGTGTGCATCTCAAGCCATTCATCGTCGACTGTCTTGCACCAGATCCGCTGAAGGCATGGTGGACCGGCAACCTCGTAGTCCCTCCAAGGCATCCATGTGACAGCTTGAGCCCTGTTGGAGAAAGATGTGGGCTTGAGTTTCTGGATGATTTGAGTGATCTGATCGGTCTTCTGCCCTCCCTGCTCGTACTCGAATAGGCGCTGGTGGTAAGTGTAGTCCCAACCTCGTCCGATCCAAGAATCCTTGATTCCGTAGAGTACTTCGTCGACGTAGTCTGTGAGACTCATCAGGCCTTCGCAGCCGACGTGTATTCTTGGCTCCTTCAACGGATCGTTCACGATTATCTTCATGGACGCTTCTAAGATTTCGTCGACGCCACTCTTGTTCGTGTATGACTCTTTGCGTGACTTGAGGCCTCGCTCACGAAGCAGGAGGAGGCTCTTCTCCCATGATTCGGGCAGAACGTCGCCTTCTACGATCAGCTGAGGAATGGCCTTCATATCGAGTGACTCCGGTCAGGTCCTACTGTATTGAGCTTCCAGAGTGAAAACTTAAGCGTTCAGGAATTACGCGGAGACGAGGGTGGAAGTCGTGAGCCGAAACGCCTTTCTGACACGCTCTCTCGCCTTTCCACTCGCTCGCCCAAGGTCGAAGGGAGCTATGGTAGCTCAGGTCCCGATGGCTCCAGGCCAATTCTATGCAAAGCGCTTCGCAATCTACTCAGCGCTTGGAGTGCCAAGAATCAAACTTGAGACCTGGCGCCTGTCGGTCAGCGGCCTTGTCGAGAACGAGCTCAACCTATCTTTCGAAGAACTTCAGCGTCTGCCTCAAGTGAAGCTGACGAGAGATTTCCATTGCGTGACGCGGTGGTCGATCAAGGACGTTGCTTGGGAAGGTGTACGGTTTCGTGAACTCGCAAGACTCGCCAAGGTTAGATCTGAGGCGAAGTGGGTGATGTTCCATTGTGTGGACGGATACACGACCCCAGTTCCGCTCGAGGACGCTATGGCTGAGGATTCCATGATTGCTTTCAAGATGAATGGCGAACCTATACCAGTTGAGCAGGGGTTTCCCGCTCGACCCTTCATTCCTCACCTGTACGTTTGGAAAAGTGCCAAGTGGCTCACGAAGGTTGAGTTCATACAGAATTACGAGGATGGCTACTGGGAGGCTCGCGGATATCATGAAAGAGGCAGCGTCTCGGAGGAAGAACGCCTCAAAGAACGCAAACGAGAATGAGAAACCTATCGAACAGCACAAGGGCCTAGTCGTAACTTTCATTTACTCCTAGGCTGGCGTGTCTCGGGCCACACGCTGTCAATTGTCCGAGAGGGACCCTTTCCTACGTCGTGAGATCAAGAAGAGCAGGCCCAGTGCGCTTCCGATGAGCAACGACTCTAGAGGGAATCCTGGGACGCCATTGCTGACTCCTATTGAAGCTGTGGGACTCTTCACACCCTGAGTATCGGCTCTTATCAGGAACATCCCGCCGCCAGGAAGTTTCCAAGAATAACTGAAAGTCCCATCAGCCCCAGTCGTGATTCGACCGATTTCTCGGTAATCGGCCCCCTGATTTTGACTGTACTCAAGGGTCACATTCACCGGAGCCGCGGGCGTCGGGTGAATTGAGCCGGAGATCACCGCCGTTGGAGGGTCCGTTGATTTGTCCAGTCGAGCGTTGAGCGAGACGGAGGTGTTCGGTCCTAGAGTGCCACTGGAAAGGTACCACTGAACTGTCTGATCCGAGGTAAGCAGATAGGAGCTCGCACCGACTGGAGGTGACTCGTACTGCTGGGACTGGGTATTGTAGACCCAGAACAGCCAGTACAAGTTGGCTGAAGGATTCTGATTTCTCCCATTTATGCCCGTGACGAACGCGCCCATGCCGGAAAAAGTGGTGAACTCCACTGCTGCAACACGCATGGTCGCATTCAATAAGCTCTCACCGGAAGGAACCATTGTGTTATTCCGCCAGTCGACTGGTCCAGTTCCATAGTTTATGCCAATGTTGACAGTTACCGTCGCCTCTTGTCCGACCACCACTGCATGAACCGAGGCAATGCCAACAATGGCTATCGCGAGGCTCGCCATGATCAGACAGCACGACGCGTGTGAAAGCGACTTCTTCATGTTTCCGCCTCGGTGGGACTAGGTTAATTAGCCTACATTCCTTTTATGCCTTCCGAGTGGTCGCGTAACCCCCATTGAATCTCAATTCTGGCAGGTCAGTGACTAGGGGCCTGACTCTCATGGCGTCTCTGACGGGGCTCAATGTCGCCGCTAGAATTGTCCTCGCGGGCGGACCTCCAAACGTGAAACCGGTTGCTTTTCTCTGCTTGACTGCAGGCATCATAGGGGGACCACCGACTGGATTCCTTGTGGGTGCGATGACGATGTTCATCAGCGACATCTATTTCGGAGCCGGGTACTGGACATTCATCAACTCCGTGTGCATGGGACTCATCGGGTTCCTTGCTGGACTTCTCTGGAATAGGCGGACCAACATAAGGAGGACCGAGCTTGTCGTCGGCGGCTTTTTCTTGACTGTGATCTATGATGTAGCTACATCCTTGATTCTAGGACCATTGACTTTCGGATACAGCTGGTGGATCGCCATACTCGGGCTATATGCACCGTTCCTTACTGGCTATGCCGTGGTCTATCCTTTCGGATTCGTTCACGAACTCACCACAGCGCTTCTGATGGCCGCCATCGGACCGACCCTGATTAGCCGAGTCAGACAACTTGCTAATCCGACACCAAGACTCACAGCGCTGCCGGCAATTGCTCAGTTGAAGTTGTGTGCGACTCATCTCTCGAGTAGGTCACAGTACCAGAAGCGATTCTCGCGCAGCACCACCTCTCCAGACCTGACTAGGACCGGATGATTGAAGATAGGCCCAGCATGAACGAATGTGTGAAACTCCCCGTTTTCTCCGCATGGGTCAACGCCGGAGGGCAAGTCTGCCAGCAGCGACTCGTCAAACGTTCGTCCGACAAACGAGCAATCCAGAAACTTGGAATCTACGCACACGAGAATCGCTTTGAATCCAGCCTTGAGAAAGCCATTGGCCATCTCACGCGTGTCCCTCTTCCAGATGGGGAATACGGCCTTCATGCCTACTTGAGATAACTTCTCCTCACGATATCGTCGAATGTCCTCTAGGAAGAGGTCTCCAAATGCGACAGCTTTCACTCCGTCCGCCTCAACTCGTGTCAGAACACTCCGCATCGCCGACTCGTACTGTTCGTTGCTCGATCCTTCGGGAATTGTGACCTTGACCAGTGGGACGCCGAGCGAATTAGCCTGCTGTTCGAGTAATGAGACACGAACCCCGTGCATGCTGATGCGCTCATATCCCGAAGTGATAGTTGTCAGCAATGATGCGATCCTGTAGCGCGCGTCGCATGAAAGTTCCATGAAAGCCATCGCGCTATCCTTGCCACCGCTCCAGGAGAGAATCACTTTCTGTGGCATTGCCGCCATTTTGAATCAGAGGCCTGCATGTGGTCTCGTGCTTGCGGAACGGACTATTGGGGGAACCTCAGCCCATCTGGTGACTCTACGTACAACGGTAGGCATTTGCGTGTCACGGTTCCACGGTCGCGTGTAGAGTATGCCAAGAGCTGTCGATCTTGAAGCGATTAGTTCCATTAGCTCCGGAGAATCATCAACGAAAACATCGTAGTTCAGATTGATCTTTGCCAGGTTGGATTCGGTTCTAACGAAACGATCATACGGAACTCCATGCGCCTTCAACCATTCCTTCGCCTGGCTGACCGTTCGGACACTTCTGCCTGTGACAATATCGACGGTTCCGACCTCGCGAAGAAGCCCGACCTTTTTTCCAACATCCCGCTCGGTGGGAGGCATCTTCTCCCAATCCAGCCAGGCATCATCGAGCAGTCTGAAGAACCGGTCCCGCGGGATATTGACGATCTTCCAGACATCCCAGCCGCGGATGTCTTCGAGCGTGAGAGCCCCACCATAGCGCTTGTTGTACAAATCACACCAGACAATCATCGCCTCAGCAAGGACTCCGTCAAGATCCACTGCAATCTTCAGATCGGACATACGCTATTTCTCTCCTGTGGAGGCACGGCCCGACGCAGCGTTGGCTTTCGAGTAACCGCGTGATACTCGAATAGTTTGTGCTGTAGTCGTTCGGGCTGTCTCTGTGGGTATGTCTAGCTCAGTGGTTCCATCTAGCTCAGTGGTTCCATCTAGGGGCCGTTGCGATGATTGGCCATACACGGATGGATTTGAGCAATCGGGAATTGGTGATGCGTTTTTATGCGTAGGAGCTGTAGGAGCGACTTGTGAGCAACTAGCATGTATGGTTACATGGGAAAGATCCTCAGAGTGAACTTGTCGAAACGCGCAATCTCCAAAGACACCCTTTCAGAGACCGATGCGAAGAAGTATCTCGGAGGGAGGGGAATCGCCGCCAAGATCTTGTTCAGCGAGCTTGAACCTGGAATTGATCCATTGGGACCCGAAAACAAGATCGTGTATGCTGCGGGCCCTTTGGCGGCGACCGGCTTTCCTTTGAACTCTCGTTGGTTGGTTGCAGCCAAATCACCTCTAACGGGAATTTGGGGTGAATCAACTTGTGGCGGGACTTTTGCCGTACAATTGAGAAAGGCAGGATATGACGCACTAGTAGTTGAGGGTGCTTCTGGAGATCCCGTTTGCATCAACATATTCAATGATGAAGTAGACATCAGAAATGCAGCGCACCTCTGGGGAAAAATGACACTTGAGACCGAACTTGAGATTGCGCGCGACCTTGGCATAACGCAACGAAAGGAAGACAACCCGGCCGTCGCAAACATCGGGCCGGCGGGAGAGAGACTGGTCAAGTTCGCTTCGATAATGCATACAGCCCATCGAGCCGCTGGGAGGGCAGGGCTCGGAGCGGTTATGGGGTCAAAGAAACTGAAAGCTATCGCGGTTCGGGGAACTGAGAGAGTGCAAATCGCCGAACCTCAGAGACTTGTGGAGATGATCAGAAAAGCATCTTCCGAAACCGTGACTAATCCTAATATTCTCAATTTCAAAAAGCACGGCCAAGTCGGTTTCGTGGGACCCCTACAAGCCTTAGGGATGCTTCCGACCAAGAACTTCCAACAAGGCACCTTCGACCAGTACGAGGCAATTAGCGGAGAAACCATGACCCAGACTATTCTCAAGAGTAGAAATACGTGTTCGCAGTGTGCTGTGAGCTGCAAAAGAGAAGTCGAAGTATCGGACGGACCCTACGCCCCTGTCGACCCAAAGTACGGCGGCCCCGAATACGAAAATGATGCAGCATTTGGTTCTCTTCTCCTGATAGGCGACCTCAAAGCGATTTCAAAAGCAAATCAGCTGTGCAATGCTTACGGGCTGGACACGATTTCCACGGGTGTAGTAATTGCGTGGGCGATGGAATGCTATGATCGTGGAATCCTTTCGAAGGCTGAGTTGGATGGCATCGAGGCAACATGGGGTAATGCCGGTGCAGTGCTGAAGCTAATCGAGAAAATCGCCACACGTAACGGCGTGGGAAATATCCTCGCTGAAGGTGTCAGGAGAGCAGCGAAGAATCTTGGTAGAGGATCGGAGAGGTATGCGGTAGAAGTCAAAGGCATGGAAATTCCAATGCACGAGCCCAGAGCCAAGAAAGGCATGGGATTGTCGTACGCCACGTCTATCAGAGGAGGATGTCATATGCAATCGTTCCACGACACAGACATAGAGGGTCCGAACGCTTCGCCTGAAATTGGAATATCGAACCCAGTCGATAGACATGACACGACAAGAACCAAGGTTGACATTATCAAACGGTCACAAGATTGGGTTGCCGTAACGAACTCTTTGCTCCTGTGTACGTCGCCAGGCTGGGTTGGATTCAATTATGTCAAACCCAGCTTCAACACCGAGGCATTAAACGCTATTACAGGATGGGATTTGAGGGTTGAAGATTTGTTGCTTGCAGGCGAACGCATGAATAACCTCTGCAGATGCTTCAACGCAAGAGAAGGCCTAACAAGAAACGACGACTATCTTCCACCTAGATTCACAGAAGACCCGTTGCCTGACGGCCCATCCAAGGGACAGCGTCTGACCATTGAACAACTAGAGGATATGTTGGACAACTATTACGACCTTAGGGGCTGGGACAAGAGAACAGGTAATCCGACCGAGGCAAAGTTGAAAGAACTGGGCCTAGGATTCGTAAGAGCCTGCTAAAGCACACTTGCTTTAGTACTCCTCTCTTGGATCTAGGGTACGCTTTCAGAAGCGGTCTAGTCTTACGGGAAAAAACTTGGGAGCGGGAGACATCGAGCGCTCCCGCTTGTCCCTTGTATCTATTCTATTCTGATTTCCTTGCCGCGTGGTCGGGGCTTTGTCTTTCGCAGTGTCACTTCAAGCACGCCGTTGTTGTATGTGGCCTTGGATGTGTCAGGATCCACTGCAGTTGGCAGTTGGACCTCCTTGTGGTACTTTCGTGATGGAGTGTTAACTGAAATTGTTAGTAGGTCTTCGGCACATTTCATTTGGATATCTTTCTTTTCTACTCCCGGCAGCTCACCGACTACCTTAACGTTCTCCGCGTCCTCCACGACGTCGACTAGCGGTTCGCGGGTGTCGCTTGGTTCGAGCTTCGCTTCAGGAAGCCCGAACATGCCTCGCCTGCGCGATGGCTTCACGTTCCCGAACTCTCGGACGACTGGCTTGCCGTCGGGTCCCATGGTCATGGAGTAGCCGTATATGTATGGACCGTACTGTCGGACAGTGCTGCCATCCGGCAGCTTCCGCTCTGTCATTGCATCCTTCGGTAGGTCTCTTGTCATTTCCTTTAACATACGCTCGAACATCTCGTCGAATTGCTCGAACCATTTGTCAGGGATGAAGAACGAGGATGCACCTCGTCTTCGTCTTGAGAAAGGCCATTCCGGTAAGTCATCTTCCCAATCTGACATGTCTATGTTTCACCTCCTCTAGATTCATCGGTTTCCCTTTCGATGACTCGCCTCACACGCTCCAAGAACGCCAGGTATTCGCCGAGAAGATCTGATCCAAACTGTGTGAGCCTGTAGCTTTCGTCGTCCGACTCGTTGATGATCCCGCTTTCAAGTAGGCTAGCGAGGTTCTCGTAGAGCAATTTCGGGTTTATCACTCGTCGGTAGTCTCTCTTTTTGAATCCTTTCTCCAAGAGCGGTGTAAGCATTCTGACTCTTGTCTGGTTTGCAAATAGCTCCACCATTTCGATGACCTCTCGGAACGCGTTATCCATATGTTCGTCGAGCCAAGGCACGCGCGCCACATCCAGCTTCTTGTGTTCGGCTTTGATTCGCGGCAAGCCAGCTGAGAATGGATACATGATGAGCGCTCGTGCGTTGCTTGCTTCTTCGACCAGTCTGAGCTTCTCAAGAAGCTCGTCACTGGACGGAGATGTTTCGCAGAATACCACTGTCAGATCGTCGCTGGCGACACCACAAACGTCCGCGGTAATCTTTAATGACAATCTCGGCGGTTTTTCTTCTGTCCTGAGGGGAACTTGTATGTAGACGTGGTCATTTCCTCTCTCGAATAGTATCCTTGCCGCGTGGAATCTCTGGGCCAGTCGGAGCTCGGATTCGTTTTCGTTGTTTCTGAACTTCCTTCGAAACGCGCCGTAGTTCATGATATCCCCCGGTTTTATCTCGGACGGGTTGGTCGTGTCGAAGGCGAGCCTCATGGGATATCGAGTGTTACCATTAGTAACGGCTCGAATATAAATGTTACCGAAGGTAACGAAAAGTCCGCTGCTCACTTCAAACCAAGCAGCGCAGAGGTCTCAGCATAGAGTGATGGGTCCTGATGTGGTAGGTACATCGAAGCCGCGAACTCCCTTGAGAACCCAGCATCAGCTCCGAGCTCAACGTACCTGACTTCTTCACCGATCCTCTTCGCCTGCGCTCTTGCCTCGGCCGAGATTAAACACATCTTGGCGCCTGCTATGGCCGTGTTGCCCACAAACTTGATGATCTCCGTCGGAACCTCAGGGATCAATCCCAGAAGCTTCGCGCTCGTTGGGTTCACATAGTTCCCGAAACTACCTGCAACATAGACACGTTCTAAGTCGGACGCCTTCACTCTGACGCGGCCCATAAGAATCGCGCAGCCCGCATGAATCGCGGCTTTCGCAAGCTGGACCTCGCCTATGTCCCTCTGGGTGATCGCGACGGGATTGCCCGTGGATGTCTCGTTCCCCCAGGCCAAGACGAACGCTCGATCACCTGTGACCTCGATCAGGCGCTTGTTGTCAACCTTCCGAAATCGACCTTTGGAGTCAATCACACGAGATTTCAATAGCTCCGCGACTGTGTCCAGTATCCCGGATCCACAGATCCCGACGGGCTTGTCTGTACCCACCGTCTCATACTCAACATTCAGACTCGCTGGCTCAATCCTGACTCGCTCTATTGCACCATGCACGGCTTTCATTCCTTGTCTGATATGAGCGCCTTCGAACGCGGGGCCGGACGCACAGGAACAAGACACGATATCGCGCCTATTCCCAACGAAGAGTTCGGTATTCGTACCGATATCGAGCAGAAGAGAGAGCTCATCGGTTTCTCGTATACCTGATGCGAGCACGTCTGCAACTGCATCTGCACCGACGTAACCTGCTATCAATGGGAGCACGTGAACATTGGCATGAGGATGAGCGAGTATTCCCACATTTTTCGCATGGAGATCAATCGCTTCCTTTAGCGCAGGGACATACGGCGATAGGGCAAGATACCGCGATTCTATGCCGAGGAAGAAGTGGTGCATCGCCGTATTTCCAACGATGACGAGTTCATAGACCTGGCTTGGTGTGATCTGAGCCATTGCGCATGATCGTTCCAGCAGCTGGTTGATCGCGGAGAGCACGCTTGATCTGAGTTTGAGAGAGTTCTCGTGCGCCTTCATCGCAAAGGACATGCGGGACATTATGTCCTCGCCGTAGACGAGCTGTGGGTTCTCAACGAATAACGTGTTGAGGGTCTCGCCGGTCACGAGATCGATCAGAACTCCTACCAACTTTGAGGTTCCGATATCAACCGCATAGCCGTACATTCTCGAAGTTGTGTCTCCTCGTTCTAGCGCACAGATTTGACCAGGAGTTGGGAGAAGTGCAGTGATGTCCCATTCAAATTCTCTAAGAAGCCTAGGAAGAGCGGGCAACAGGTCAGGGTCAATCCGAAGATCCGAATGCTGTTCACCATGCCGTAGCGCTTGCATTAGGCGTTCGGAATCCGGGAGGACGTCAGATAATGTCGGTTGAGGAATATGGACATGTGTCTTCTTTATGCTCGGGTTGAGGGGCATCTTCCTCTCCAAGCCGGTTGACTGAACTTGCCTTATTCTAAGCCCAGTCTCCTCGGGAATCCTGATGACCAGGTTCCCCTTGACGTGAATTTGACAGGCGAGCCTGTACCCTTCCCGAACCTCCCTCTCCGTAAGCAATTCCTGCTCCGAAGAAGTGAGTCCCCCCAAGCTCTCACCATTTTCTGCGGCAACAACGCGACACTTTCCACAAGTTCCCTCACCATTGCAGTCCGAACGAATGAAAACTCCAGAAGTATTGGCAAGAAGACGCAGATTCTCGCCGGGGTTAGCTTTTACAACCCGTCCCTCAGGCTCGAATCTGATGACTATTGCCAATCCTATTGCCCCTTGCGGTCTATCTCTTCTTCTTGAAAGAGTGATCAATCAAACAATAATCTATCTCTGGATATTCCGCCCACTCATCGCTGGGCGAGCTCTGTCACGAATGCCTTGTCGGGTCCGTTTCCGTGACCGGGCAAGAAGTATCAAATGCCCCTGCCAACGAGCATTAGCCTTTGGGACAGAACTGTGCTTGGATAACACAAACACGTACACGGTATCATACACACGACCATGTAGCATCATCAGCACTATTTGGCCTCAAGATGTCGCGCGGCAGCTCTAGAGAAGTACTCAGAGACCTAACCTATCTCACCGGTGCCCTCGCCGCCTGACTATTGCACGTTGATCTGTCGAACATATCCGCAGGCATAAAACATCGGAACATAGCCGGGCATCATGAGTATCAGCTGAATCACAACGGAGACATTCTTGGTCCTTCTGAACCAGATCTATCGATGCCAAAATCAATCAAGCCCTGATGACCGCTAGGCCACGTTGGTCAGAAAGGGGCCGTGTCGTGAATGCCTTGCCGTCTGAGATCAAGACTCCGCCGAGAGCGCAGCCACCCCGATTACATGAACCATTGAGAAGGGACCTAGAGCGATTCGATTCGAGGCGACGCTGGAATAGAGCCTCCAGCTCACAAGCACTTCCCGAGAGGCGAGCTGGCTCAAGTGTTCGTTGTTGTAAATCTAGAGGGTCCGACCAGACGCAAGTCACGAGGATGTGTGTCTAGATATTACCCCCACCCCTCCCGTAGAGGAGGGGTACCGCACGCCCTGAATATGGCCGTAAGGAGTGGGATCGGGTGCAATTGCGCGGATTGGGCGGGGAGAGGCCCAAAATGGGGTGATGGAGTCCCCAGCCGCGCTTCCTGTCTGAACGGCGGGTGTTTTACGCGCGCTGTTTAAGCCGGGATTTCGCTGCAGGGGACATACTGTGCCTTTTTCGGTGAACTATTCTACGTAAAGCGCATAAATAGTGCGCTGAAAGATTTAATAGTGCAGAAAACGCACAATTTATCCGATCAGGGATGTGTGACAAGTTTGAGCCTTTTCACAGAAGAGAAGAATCTGCAGAGAGAAGTGACCGCTTCGATCGACAGCGGAGTCACTTCACAGGAGGCTCATCCGAAGACTGAGAAGACTGAGTCAGAGGCGCAACTCACCAAACGCGTGGAAGTTGAACCGCAGCCTCTCATCGAGCTCCGCAGGTCGGAGGCCATCTACGAAGAGGCAAAGAAGATCCTCCCGGCAGGCGCCT
>JBEKGZ010000027.1:0-28247 GCA_050012535.1 Bathyarchaeia archaeon
AAGACAAGGCAGAATCGGAGAAAAAACGAGCTGCTTATCGTATTAAGGATCATGGATCATTCGTTCACGGTCTGTGGCAACTTGCTTTGTTTGCTTCTGAATCCTGAAGGGATAATCGTGAGTAATCGTAAACCTCATGATCTCTCGTTTTGTCTTGTTTAGGCTATTGTTGCGGGGAAGTTCCTGGGCAACGAAGCCTGTGCATTGACCAGCCTATGAACGCTTGTTCTGTAACTTTCCGCCTTGGGTCATTCTCTTTAAGTCTAGGATTCGGTCGACTTCATCTTTGGGAATGCCGTCCTCCAACATTGTTTCTCGGATCGTTTTGTTCTCGCTTTGTGCCTTTTTCACTATGTGCGCAGCTCGATCGTAGCCAATTGACGGAGTGATGGCAGTTGCTAATGCATAGCTTTTCTCGGCGAGTTCCTCGCACCGGGCGCGGTTCGCTTTAATCCCTGCTATGCACTTCTCTGCCAAGAGTCTTGTTGCGTTTGTCATGATCTCTATTGATTGGAGTAAGTTGAATGCGATCAGAGGCATCATCACATTCAGCTCGAGTATTCCGGACTGTCCAGCGATTGTGATCGCCAAGTCGTTCCCGATGACCTGTGCGCAAACCATGCTCACAGACTCTGGCGCGACGGGGTTTACCTTTCCAGGCATTATGCTGGAACCAGGTTGGAGCGCAGGAAGTTCAATTTCACCGAGTCCAGCCTCGGGTCCAGAACTGAGCAGCCGAAGGTCATTAGAGATCTTCATCAGGCTGACTGCGACTGATCGAAGCGCCCCGCTCGTCTCAACAGCGGCATCGCGGTTCTGCAGTGCCTCAAACTTGTTCTTGGAAGGGTAGAACTCAAGTTGGGTCATCTCGTTGATTCTCCGCACAACAAGCCCTCCGAAATCTGGGTCCGCGTTTAGGCCTGTCCCAACGGCAGTTCCACCGATTGGTAGTTCCAAGAGTGAGCTTTTCGCCTTCTCGATTCGCTCTATGCCATGAGCTATCATGCTAGCATATCCGCTGAACTCCTGTCCCAGCGTTACGGGAACTGCATCCTGCAGGTGTGTCCTTCCGGGCTTCACGACATCGGAAAATTCATCAGCCTTTTCCTCAAGAGCCAGAACTAGCTTCTTAAGCGCTGGCAGGAGATCAACCACAATCGCTTCCACAGCTGAAATGTGAATTGCTGTCGGGAAAACATCATTTGAGGACTGACTCATGTTTACGTGGTCATTTGGATGAACGACCTGCTTTTCGCCTCTATTGCCGCCTAGGAGTTCTATCGCGCGATTGGCTATCACCTCATTCGCATTCATGTTCGTCGACGTTCCAGATCCTGTTTGAAAGACATCAACGATGAATTGCGGATCGAGTTTTCCGTCGGTAACTTCCTGAGCCGCTTGACCGATCGCCTTTCCCTTTTTCTCATCAAGAAGACCCAACTGCATGTTCACATAGGCAGCGGCCTCCTTGACGATTCCGAGGGCTCTGATGAACCTCCTAGGGAAAACTAGTCCGGAGATCCGGAAGTTGTCGAGCGCTCTCTGTGTCTGAGCTCCGTAGTATGCGCTTGCCGGCACCGCGACGCTTCCCATTGTGTCATGTTCAACCCTAGATGACTCGCCCAAGAGAATACGCCCAGTACTTTCGTTAATGGCGCGGCTGTTCAATTAAGATTCTGTCAGCCTAAGACACTTGAAGGAGCTTCTGCCACTGGCTCATAGGACAATCATGACGCTCCACATCAGGCAGATCACTCAGGAAGATCACGGGACGATCGTCGCCATGGCGAAGTTGCTTCGTCAATGGTTCACTGAACCCGGAATACAACAGATTGCTAGAGATCTCCAGACCCACAAGGGGCTAGTTGCACTGGAGGACGAGAACATCGCTGGCTTCGTCACATATGCTATAGCGGTGGACGAGAGGGTTGCCGAATTGACTTGGATTGCGGTTCACCCGAACCTTCACCGGAAAGGGATCGGCCGGTCTCTCGTGGAGGCTCTCGAGGAGGTTCTCGCGAGGCTCGGTGTCTCGGCGCTCGAAGTATCAACTGTCGCGGACTCTGTCGAGCACGAGCCCTACGCGAGGACCCGAAGTTTCTATCATGCTCTGGGCTTCTCGGACGTTCGGGTTGACAGAGAATGGTACCCGAGCGGCGATGACAGGCTTCTCCTGAGGAAGCTTCTAGCAGAGAGAACGGGCCAGCACGAGCACGACTAGATCCTTGGGGAAGGTTTAATTCCTAATTCCTTCTGCGATAGCCGCTTGCCGGTTCAAGTGATGTCCAGAGAGTTTAGGCACATCGTCCGTGTCTCAGGTACCGACATAGACGGCTCTAAGAAGCTGGTCTATGGCATTACGAGGATCCGCGGAATAGGCCCTAGCTTTGCGGCCGCAGTTGTGAAGGCTGCGGAGCTGAAGGCCGAGATGCGGGTTGGCAATCTCTCGGAAGAAGAGGTTGACCGCCTAGAGGATGTGGTGACGGATCCTGCGAAATACAACCTTCCGCCGAGACTTTTCAATCGCAGGAAGGATCTTGAGACGGGCAGGGATGGACACTTGATCGGCCCCGACCTAGCTTTGAGGACGAAGGCCGACATCGATTTCGTTAAGGAAATACGCACCTGGAAGGGCGTGCGGCACTCGCTTGGACTAAAGGTTCGAGGCCAACGCACCAAAAGCACGGGCCGCAAGGGCCGAGCCGTCGGAGTGAAGAAGAAGGCCGCGATCGAAGCCGCCAGGGCTGCCATAAGAGAAGGAAAGGCTGAGGACAGGAAGAAGTAACAACCAGACAGGGGAACGTGGTTTGGGCGATCCAAAGAAGCAGAGGAAGAAGTACGCGACACCACGTCATCCGTGGCGTCGGGACCAGCTCGATGTTGAGCTCAGACTGATGGGTGAATACGGACTGAGGAACAAGCGGGAGCTGTGGCGATACAAGACGATGCTCTCCAAGATGCGTGGGATTGCTCGTTCACTACTCGCCAAGTCTGGTACAGAACGGGAGAAGTCTGAGCGGGACTTTCTCTCACGGTTGAAGAGGATGGGGCTAGCTGGAGAGACAGCGAGTATCGACGATACCCTCGACCTAGATATCAGAGACTTGCTTGAGCGAAGATTGCAGACGGTTGTCTTCCGTGGCGGGCTTGCGGGCTCTCCCTCACAAGCTAGACAGCTGATATCACATGGTCACGTAGCGATTGGCGGACACGTCGTCTCGGTTCCCGGGTATCTTGTAGCAAGGGCGGATCAAGAGCGAGTGAACTATGCTAGCGCGAGTCCTCTCACGAAGAGCGACCACCCGGCACGCCAATCCCTGAAAGGGCAACCCATGGAACCAGCCTCGCCTGCGCCTAGTTCACAGTGAGGGACCAGATGGCACCTCGGCTAGGTGTCGTCTCTACCAATTCGCAGCGGAACGCTGCAAGAAGAAGGTGGACTGATTGGATCTTGGACTCTTTGTCCAGAACCTTCCAATCGTTCTCCTAGTCGTCGGCTTCGTCTGTCTTGCACCCTTGTTTAGAGGATCATTGAAACCGATCTCTCGTGTTCTCGTGATAGTTGGGTTCTTCCTCGGGATCCTCGCCCTCGTGCTCGCGTACGTGATCTTCTCAAGCGGGCACTATGACCTGTTCACGCTGGCTATCCTTGGAGTTGCGGGGCTGATGCTTTTCCTGAGACCTGTCAGAGGGGTCCGTTGGGCCGCGCTCGTGGCTTTGGCCGTCGGGTTGCTAGCATCATACTACGCATACGATGCGTTCAAAGTCCCAACGACGGTGCTAGTCATAGTGTTCGTCGCGGCAACGCTGCTTCTGTATTTGCTGTTCAAGTTCGCTGAGGATCTGCTCGGAACCATCGGAGGAATATTGTCATTCCCTCCAATCGCCATCATCATCGGCATCATATGTATTCTGCAAGCGATCCTCGTTCTAATGGGAACGAGCTTGATAGGCTACGTTCCACCGATACATTTCTGGCCGTTCTCATAGGATGTCGCATTCTTCACGGATCGGATAATGCAGGCGATGAGTTGTCTATGCCCGAGCGGGACGAGACGACTGGAATGTTCGTGATCATTTGACTTGTGAGAGAAGTTGCTTCCGCATCTTCGCAACCACAGTGTACATGGGGTCGACAATCTGTGAGATCTCAACATCGCCTGCGACGCTGACCAGCATGTAGGCATCATACTCTTCAAGGCCGAAGTCAGCCACGAGCCACCTTACCAGTTCTCGAACGGCAAGCCTTGCGGCGTCCTCAAGCGGCCTAGCGGAGCAGACAGCCATTATCTCGTCTGGGGATTCTATTCTCGGCCACTCGATTCTCTTACCCTTCAACACGCTGAGCTTGACTGTCACAAGAGCTGGGACCTCCACGCCTGTTCCACACACTTCGCCATGCCCTTGAGTGGCGTGAACGTCGCCAAGCGCAAACAGGGCTCCTTTGACGCTTACTGGTAGGTAGAGCCTGTTCCCCACCGTGATTTCTGGTGTGTCCAGATTCCCCCCGTGTCTTGATGGAGTCACCGTTGCAATGGTTTCCGTTGCAGGCGCAACACCAATCGTTCCGATCATGAGTCGAACTGGCATCTTGATTGACTTGCCTCCCGATACTGGGAAAGTCACCACTTCATCCCTAATTTCGCTGAACGTTGACAGAGGAGGAACTTGAGAAAACCAGCCTTCAAGAACACCGAAACCGGGAACGAGAGCTGTGACGCCTCGTTGTCCCACTTCAATGTTGACGATATCTACCGCGAGCGTATCTCCGGGTTCCGCTCCCTCCACATGAATCGGACCGGTGACTGGATTCTCAAATATCTCCTGACCGGACTCTAGCACCTTCTTCCAATCGCGTTCTGGCCGTACGCTGTCCCCAAAGCAGTCGTAGGCCTCAATCTCTACCGTCTCACCAGCCGAGACGGAGGCGATTGGTTTGACGTTGGGTCCGAAGACACAGTCGTTCTGCTGCGTCATCTTCTCTGTAGGTTTCTTGGATATTCTTCTCATGCCTAATCGGGGCTCCTAACGGGTACGTTCCTCAACATCGTTCCACCACTTCTTTTTCGTACCATCCTTTTCTCGTTTCTTCCACTGCTTACTCTTTGGCGTCTCTTCAATGGCCTTCTTCAGGTCGTTGACTCTTATCAACACGGTCTCTAGACGTTCGGAATCCAGCTTACCATCTTCCTTGTATCGCTGCGCGAAATGGGCGACCTTGTCGAGGTTCAAGTTAGCGTCGTACCAGAATCCCCAGTCTTCAGCGAGGACCTGCCCGATGTGTTTGCGACTTATCCTGCCTCGCCCTTCTTGATCACAGTTTTCGCATGATGCGAATAGGGTGACAAGATCTTTGATATCTTTCTCATTTATCTCGTGAATCTGGATCTTCTCGAGGACAAGATCAGTTGGCGAAATGGTAACCGGATCCAAGGATAACCTTCCACTATCCGGGTTAGACCCAAAATGGATCTCGTGGCTGTAACTAAGCTTGTCAAAGAAGACATCGATCGAGTACTTCCCCTCCCGGTGATGGAGTATTGTTCGATCGCGACCATGCATCAGGACAGCATACTGATCAAGCTTGTAACGAAGCGTTTCCTCAAGGAACTTGTGCAGGTTCGAACGTTGCTTGCTGTAGGCGACCAAGTCTATGTCGGTGAAGGTCTTCTCTGCGGAACCTAGTCGGTCGAGTTGATAGAAGAGGTCCGCATGCATACCCGCTTGGACTCTCACTGCTAACGCGCCTAGGAGGCGAACCGTCAAACCGGCTTCTTGGGCCTGATTTACGATGCGAACTGCATCATCGAGAATGGCATCATCAGGGGCATTTGGCATCTCTGTGGTCTCTCCAAATGATCGGAGCCGATTTGTCTCGTTGCCTCACACATAAGCCTGTTTTCTTGAGGTTCTGTTAAGTTGTCGGCACACGCGAACGAGCGTTAACTGACGGCGCATGAGAATTGGGCACTCTATATTTGGCTAATCTGTCTGTTAGTGTCCGTTTGGCTCAAGGATTACGCTAATCTTCGGTGTTACCTAACATTACACCTAACGCTTAAATAGATGCGCATAGGTACACTTAATGTTAGGCGTGAGTTGCGTTGAGGATCATCTACAAGGGCCAACTGATTGAAGGCACCCCAGAGGAAATCAAAGAGTTCATTGATGCTAACCCCTCAGCTTCGAAGCAACTTGCATCGGACAGACAGTATGACCCGGCAAGAATCTCACAGATCAGAGTTCCAGAGGTTGAAGAAATCATACGGTACATCAAGACGAAAGAAAGCTACGTCAACAATTGGGGAGATGTGCAGGATCACTTCATCGGTCAAAGGCTCAAGTCACGGGTGCGTGGGGAGCCAAACCATGACTATCAATTCTTCCAGACACGATACCGACTAGCGAGGAAACACATCGAAGACGAGGAAGGCGGCAAATTCAAGGAAGAAGATGACGGATACAAATTCGTGAAGTAATAGGAGATGAGTCGCGAGGGATGATGATCGGTAGCACCGTTACAGCGTACCAAGCTCCGGGGTTGGAGAGGCCAGGAGGCTCGGCGCGTGACGGACAGGCTGACCTCGCGACTCTATGCATGATGACGGGCCGGTAGCCAAGCCCAGATATGACACAGACCCGCTAAGTCTGGGATCGTGGGTGCAAATCCCACCCGGCCCGCCAACACTTGGCGAAGAGATACGATGACGGCATTGTAAAAAGTTTGCGTATTACGCAAAGCTATACTACTAAGCATGTTTCTTTGACCCCTGCTCAAGCTTCTCTTTTATCATATCTTCGAGTAAGGCTGAGATGTTCCTCTTCTCGTCTATCGCGTATTTCTTGAACTCTCTCCAAACGCTCGGGCTGATCTTGATACTTGTCGTTTGCCGTTCCTCTTCCGTTTCCGATTTCTTTCGAGGCATAAGCATCATGACGCTCTGCAAGGTCGGTTCTAGTAATGTAGCTTTATGGTAGTATTTGAATCTATCTTTATAGTAGTAATGTTTAAATCCATAAAGCGAGTATTACGTAATACTGTGGATGTGCGATGACTGACAACCCCCGCGAGACAAAGGGTTTCGCAATAGCGTCGGCAAGCGACCAAGTCCAGAGAATAGATGATGACGCTTACCGAGTCAAGTCACAGAATGGCAACGGCGCGTACTCTGTTGTCAAGGACGGCTCCGAATGGAAATGTACCTGCCCCGACCACGTTCACCGAAATGTGAAGTGTAAGCATTCATGGGCTGTCGAACTGAGCATTGCCCTACGAGAGAAAGTCTCAAGCCGAATAGTTCTCGCACCTATCCAGATTCACGCTTGCCCGATCTGTGCCTCTGATCAAATCGTGAAGCATGGCATTCGCCACAACCGGAGCGGTGACATTCAACGGTACACATGCGAGAGTTGCGGAAGATGGTTTGTCGTCAATCTCGGTTTCGAGCGCATGAAAGCCTCACCGCAAGTCGTGACTTCCGCGATGCAACTCTACTTCACGGGCGAGTCGTTGCGGAACGTTCAGAAGTTCTTGAAACTTCAAGGCGTGAATGTTTCCCATGTTGCGGTTTACAAGTGGATCAAGAAGTATGTCGAGCTAATGGAGAAGTACCTTGACCAGATCAAGCCGCAAGTCTCCGACACATGGAGAGCCGACGAACTCTACCTGAAAGTCAAGGGCAACATGAAGTACCTATTCGCCATGATGGACGACGAGACACGATTCTGGATTGCTCAAGAAGTCGCTGACACGAAGCACAACTATGACGCACGCCGACTATTCCGTAAGGCAAGAGATACGATAGGGCACAAACCTAAGACTCTCATAACCGATGGTTTACCGTCCTACCGTGAAGCGTATCTGAAAGAGTTCTACACTCATAAGCTCGAAACCCGAACCGGGCATATTCACAGCATCAGGATTCAAGGCGACCACAATAACAACAAAATGGAACGCCTGAACGGGGAAATCCGTGACCGAGAGAAGGTTATGCGTGGCCTTAAGAAGCCCGACACGCCGATCATTCCGGGCTACCAAATCTACCACAACTACGTGCGACCACATGAAGCATTAGACGGCAAGACTCCCGCTGACGCTTGCGGAATCGAAGTTCAAGGGGAGAACAAGTGGCTAACGCTAATACAGAACGCCAGTCGTGTCGTATCTTGACACTATGCTTAATCTCCCATCTAGCCTCTCAAAGATGGTGACTTTCGAGAGAACTACCCACCCCTTGTATCCTACGCTCTCAGGAAAAGTGTAGTTTCCCACCTCAACGATCATACTTACTCCACCTCCTTCGATCATACAAAATGAGAAATACAGAGTGCACGCTCATTATTTCGGGGAAGAATCATGCCTCTTTTCTCTACTCACCGCACGGATGAAATCAACGATGAACCTGCCGTCTATCAATGCCAATCCTGCATGAAAAAGGAAATCCCGCTAGACGTGGGAGAACGCTTTCCAACCTGCGACAGTATAGTTTGCTTTGGAAAGCCTACCACGTGGATGTACATCCACAAACTAATGCTATGAGCCGTCAGTTAAACTCAGAAACACATTCCAGAAAACACCATCGGAATTGATAACTACCCAAGGCGCCCTTATTTTCTGGTCAGTAGATTCGGTCATGATGGCTCAAATTCCTCCTAAGTTTTCGGTCACACATCATCTTGACGAAAAAATGTGGTTCGTATCGGGTTTACTCGGCGGTCTTAACCCCGCAGAAGGACGGATGCAATTGTACAGGCAGAACTTGAAGCAATCCCCAGCGGAGCAATTAGGACATGTGAAGATAACCGAAATAGACCTTGAATTTGTTGCGGACTTACGCATGTCTCCAGCTACATTCAAGACCATCATGCTTTGGATGAAGAAGCACGTAGAGGATTACGAAAAGAGCTTCGGAGAAATCAAGATGGAACCAACGGAAGCCGCCTCAGTAACCTCTGATAAAGCAGCATACGCGTAGCTACTCCAACCTTCACAGCACAAAAGCAATCCATGAGCCGACGGTTAACAGGCTAGACCGTGTGCCGACAACTTAACAGAACCTTTCTTGACAAGCTTTATGAAGTTAGACAGCAGCGGAAGCAGGGAATGTGATCATACTTGAGCAATGCGGGTTCGGATTCAAGCAAGCAACCGCTCGTATATGCAAGAAGAACTTCAGGACTAATACGACGCCTCTCTGCCTGGGACGCTATGATCTACAACGTTGTCTTCATGGCGCCGACAGCGGTGTTCGTCTACGGCATCTGGGCACTGCTGACATATCCGGGAACAGATCTCCCTATCACAGCGATCGTGGGCATATTGATCTCCATACCGATCGGTTTGTTCTATGCGATATACTCAGCCTCGATGCCTCGGTCCGGGGGAGATTATGTCTGGGTTAGTCGAGTCATTCACCCAGCTGTAGGATTCAGTATCAACTTCTTCTTCTTCGTGGCTATTCTCGGAATTGCAGGATCCTACATGCCCTGGTTCACCCAGTATGCGCTCGGGCCGATACTCGAAGTAGGCGGATATCCAGACCTCGCAGCCGTCGTAGTCACTCCAGAGTTCATCTTTGCATTCTCAGTGATCTTCTTCATCGTCTCGGCAGTTATCATCTCGCGTGGAGCCAAAGCCTCTCACAAGGCCTTCTGGATCTTCTTCGTACTGATTGCCATCGGAGTTGTGGCGTACGTCGCAACGCTGCTGTATGTTGGTCCAGAAGGATTCAAGGCCAACTTCAACGCTCAATCAGGGATGGACTACGATCAGGCGATCTCAATCGCGACCGCAGGCGGATATCCAACTGGCATGATCTGGTCTGCAACGCTCTTGGGCTTGGCCTTTACCTTCATGAACTTCCTAGGCTTCAACTCATCCGTATACATGTCAGGAGAAATCAAGGAAGTCCAGAGGTCGCAACTGATCGCAATACCTGTGAGCGTGATACTCTTCGGCGCGATAATGTGGATCATCTATGCCGTAACAGACTACACAATGGGTGCACAGTTCATCGGTTCGCTTGCGTTCCTGTTCGGAACAGGCGACGCCGCCTACAAGCTCGCATATCCACCGTTCTTCGAGAACCTGTTCAGGTTCGCGACTTCCTCACCATTGGTATATGGCATCGCCATATTCGGCTTTGCAATTATGACGCTCTCATCTTCGATGACCTACATCTTCGTATGCGTGCGACTCCTCTTCGCATGGTCGTTTGATCGAGTTGCCCCAACGACACTCTCTAGAGTGGATTCAAAATACGGATCACCATACGTTGCGCTAATAGTGGTCAGCATTGTCACAGTTATCATGACCGCGATCTGGCTATGGACGCCTTGGACAAGCCTCTTCGCCTACGCGGTCTTCGGCTGGATGATCATGCAGGGAATAACCTCAATCTCCGGCATGATCTTCCCATGGAGACGCAAAGACATCTTTGAGGCTTCACCAAGCGTGGTCAAGATGAAGGTGGGTCCCATTCCAGTAATCACGATACTCGGATTCATCACATTGCTAATATCGATCTGGATCGGATACGCAAGCCTCTCACCAGCGATGGTAGGAACAATAAACCCATCCACGATGGAGTTCACGATAGGCCTCTTCATCTTGGGCGCCATACTCTACTACGTCTCGTCGCTGTACCACCGCAAAGGAATACCACTCGAACTCTCGTTCAAGCAACTTCCGCCAGAGTAGGCGCAAGAACTCGCCTACTCCGGCCTCCCATTTTTCTATCACCAAACGACAAAGGAGGCTCTGTCGAACATGCCTCGCACTAGGATATTCTATGCGACTGACATTCACGGGTCAGAAGACTGTTTCAGGAAGTTCCTGGCAGCCGCGAAAGAGTACAAACCCAACGTGCTAATATTGGGTGGAGACATAACCGGCAAGATGATAATCCCCATCGTCGCTGAGACACAATCAGAATGGACCACGACGTTCCTGGGCGAACGCTTGACTATGCGAAACGAGACAGAAGTGCAAGCTGCGGAGAAGAAGATACGAGCCATCGGTTACTACACATATCGGGCGCCCCGGAAAGAAGCTGAAGAAATACAAACCGACCAGGAGAGAGTGGACGCTCTATTCTCTCGACTTATCAGCGAGTCGGTCGACAGCTGGATCAAGTTGGCTGAAGAGCGGCTCAGAAGCTCCGGGACAAGGTGCTACATCTCCCCAGGTAACGATGACACATTTGCGATTGATCCAATCATTCTATCATCCAACTATGTCATATGCCCAGAGGGAAAAGTTGTCATGATTGACGATCAGCACGAGATGATCAGCTGTGGGTACAGCAACATGACACCATGGAGGTGCCCGAGAGACATAACCGAAGAGGAGCTAAGCGAGAAGGTCGTAAGCATGATCTCTCAAGTCCAAGAGATGGAGCGATGCATATTCAATCTGCATTGTCCGCCGTACAACAGCGGACTTGACCAAGCGCCTAAGCTGGACAAGGATCTCAATCCATCGGTTCAACCCGGGGGAGGGTTCGAGATGGCTCCTGCTGGAAGCACCGCAGTCAGAGGTGCCATTCAGATGCATCAGCCTCTCATGGCCCTGCACGGGCACATTCACGAGTCGAAGGGCACATTCAAGATCGGCCGAACACTCTGCCTGAACCCAGGTTCAGAATACGCCGAACGCATCTTGCGGGGCGTGCTCCTGGATATCGACGGGAACCGCGTCAAAGACTTCATGTTCACCTCAGGATAAAGACAAAAAGGGTTCATTCGCATGGCACGTTATCACCTTCGTCGCTCCGAGAAAGCAATGGACGATCCAAAAGAGATGGAGCAGGTCCTTGCATCAGTCAGGATCATGGCGGTCGCCTGCTGTCAGGGAAACGAGCCGTACATCTTCACAGTGGACTTCGCTTGGGATGGACCGGCGCGTGAGCTCTGGTTCCATTGTGCCACAGAAGGCCGCAAGATGAAGATCCTTCAAGCTAACCCACGAGTCTGCATAACGGTGGTCGAAGATCGCGGGTACATAGACAACGAATGCGATCACGCCTATCGCTCACTGATCTTGGAGGGAAAAGCAAGCGTGGTCACAGATCTTCTTGAGAAGCGCCGTGGGCTCGAACTCCTGGCTCGCAAGCATGAACGCCAACCGGAGGCTATTCTCGCTCGCTTTGCAGACAACGACGAAGCAGTGCGCAAGGTCGGGATAGTGCGAGTCTCCGTCGACTCCGTTAGCGGAAAGCAGGGGCCCGCGCCGAAGTGAGACTAGGGCCTCACATGGTAGAGTGTTCTGACGGCTGCAAACCATAAATGAACTAGTTCTGATAGGTATTAGGTAACATAACGGTGGTTGTTGGGTATGAGTGATGATGTCCGGGTTGACGATGCCACAGCAGCCGAGTTTGCGGCTAGACGTTATCTTGAGTCGCAGTACCCGGGCAAGGCGATCGAGGTCAAGTTCAGCAAGATCTGGTTCCTCGGTGGAAAGGGGAAGGATGTCTGGGAAGTCGAAGGTATCCTATCGATGAGGAAAGCAGGACTTCTGAAGGATCGCAAGTCGTTTCGTTTCCAGATCGACGCAGAGACGGGCGACGTAATAGGTTACGAGAACGTGCGAAAGGGGTAGTTTCATAACAATTCACGTCTGGGCCTCAAGGTTTCAGGATCCCCAAATCGCAGCTACCTGGATCCGCGTAATGACGGAGATAACACTGACCGAGTCGTACAACCTTGGACAAGAAGCACCTGTTCTCATGAAACACCGAGAAGCTGTTCACGATTCCGCAAGAGACTGTCTCCTCTATATTCTGAGACGTTTCCCTAAGCCTGGACTCAATTTCTCCAGCCCAAGTTTATTGAGGCCTACCTCTCGTTCGACCCCACACACAATTCGTCGAACAAGACAAGGTAGGCAATCTTTACGATCGCGGGACGAGGCGAGAAAGGTAGCTGCTGAAGCCGAGTTCATGCATGACAACAAATGAGCGTCTGGCAATAGAAGCCGATATCAATCTCGTTTATCGAGATTTTGAGCTTAGGCAACCAACGAACTCCTGCAACGCGTGTGTCAGTCACCTTCTTAGTCACCTCGCTGTCGTGTATGAGGAAGGGACTTTAGTTATCCTTTCTAGTCGCCCGTCTGAGCAAGTCCAAAGAATCACGTTGCCCTCTGATGGTCAGAACGGGAAATGATGAGAGGGTTGACTGTGGTTCATTCAGAGAAATAAGACTAGATAAAGCAACAGAGAAGACAAACCCTACTCAACCAAGTTGTCACTGGTTTGCTATTGATTAGTTGGTGTATGTGTGCTTGTGGTTTGTGGTGCATCGTTCAAGTGGGGCGTGTCTATGAAGTGGATGATGAGTGCAATGCTAAACGCAATGAATAGGCGCAGAGGCAAGGGCGGCGGCGCGAAGATAGACGCAAAGATGCGAATTTTGCTCCCCTCATGTGGTTTATGGTGCACCGTTCAATTGGTGGTTTTGTAATTGCCCAAGAAAAGGGACACTGACGCAGTAGACTACAAGGAGGAGTTCAAGAAGCAGTATTGGACCTACAATTTCTCGACCGAACACAATCAATGAGCGAAGGCTCAAGTATAGTACGTTAGGCGACAGCATAATAGGCCAATCATGTGGCTCATACTCCGCTAGGTTAGTGTAATGGTGTCAGACGTCTACTACGCAACAATGCGCTGCAAGGGTCCAAATGAAACGCTGGTACACAAGCTAAGGAGGCTGTTCGATGGTTCCGCGGTCGCTCAAACAATATCCAAAGGCGATCTTGTAGCTGTGAAAGTCCATCTCGGAACTGGAGGAAACCAGAGGCATGTTCGGCCGCAGCACGTGCGAGTGATCGTTGAGAAGATCAAGGATGCTGGCGGCAAGCCGTTCGTTACGGATACGACTGGCATAGGTTTGACAGGCGAGAACGGCACGGCAGAGTCGATGCTTCGAAACGCAGCCGCCAGAGGCTTCGTTCAAGAAACCGTAGGCGCGCCGATAATTGTTGCCGATGCCCCGAAGGGTCTTCACGGAGTAAAGGTTAGGGTTGACGGGCTTAGGCTTAAGGAAGTAACTCTCGCTGCCGCGATAGTTGAATGCGACTCATTAATCTCGGTAGCGCATGCAAAAGGGCATCCTCGAACGGGCATTGCCGCGTCCTTGAAGAACCTTGGTGTTGGATGCGTAACGAAGTGCGGCAAGGCTCCGATCCACCTGGCGAAGAAACCTAGTGTTGACTTGGCGAAATGCAATGACTGCGGAGTCTGCATCAGCTTCTGTCCCGTCGGCGCTATAGTCAGAGCGAATGGCCATCCCCAAATTCTGCAAGACCAATGCGTGTGGGGCTGTGGATGCTGGACTGTCTGTCCAACCGAAGCGATCACCAAATGGAATGATATGACTCATCCCTCGAACGAGGAGATGATTCTGAGAGAGATCGACGCAGTGAAGGCAACAATTGACCAGTTAGGATCTGATAAGTGCGGATTCTTCAATTTGGCGTATGACGTGACTCCACACTGCGACTGCGCACCTTACGGCGATGTACCGATGGTTCCAGATGTCGGTATCTTCGTCTCCAAGGATCCTGTTGCCTGTGACATGGCAACGGCTGATGCAATCATCAACTCGCCTGGAATACCTGGATCCGCCGCTGAAGAGCTCAATGTGATGACGCGTGGAAGCGACAAGTTCTCGGCGCTGACCGAGTGGTCACCATTTTCGGACTTCAAGAGGCAAGGTGGAACGAAGCATTGGCGGAGCCAATTTGATGCGGCGTCTCGGCTAGGAATTGGCTCACCCGAGTACAGAGTGATCGAGCTATAGGCTCGCAATCATATTGGCGCTTTCTTCTCTTCTCAATTGGAGGTCTACGAGAAGCACAAGACGAAGTAGCCCATCAAGAGTAACTGGCGGAACTCCTAAACCAAAATCACGGTATTAGGGAACATGCGAAAGTAACCTTCTAGCTGCGCATCTTCCTTCGTGCGAGTATAGATACCACCAACACGATCGCGGTGATTATCGCAGCCAGTAGAATCAACCAGCTCGACTCGGGTCCACTTCCCAGGATTATCGGAATCGGTCCTATCAGAATCACCGCGCCACCGCTAGTGGTGCCATGACCTTGCGTGAAGGAAGCGATCATCATCACGACCATGCCAATGAACAAGAGTGCAAAACTAGCAAGAAAGATCCAAGACAACCCCACAGGAAACGCGCTCCTGAATCTTGGCGTCTCTGTCTGAGCGCTCGGTTCACAGGTTGTGCAGACCCACTGTCCCTGTCGGAAATCCTGCAAGCACACTCGCCTGCCACATCTACTGCACACGAAACGTGCTTCTTGATTCCCACAGATCTCACAGCGTTGAGACAAACCTCTACCTCCACACAACCGGAAGCAATGAAAAGAGTACCAACACAATCATCAACACGATCCCAAGCAATATCAGGATCCGTACGGACTCCTTGTCAGTCCCGAAGACTATTGGCACGGGACCTATCATCACAACTCCCCCACCACGGACTTGCCCCGTTCCCTTCGCTGATCTCAGAATCGCGACAAAGATCGCTACTATTGCAAGCGCGAATCCGGCGAGGGCTAGAAGAAGCCCGATGTTGAAGAGGAGGCTGTCTGCCAATTCCGCTCCGGGCCTGACGGGTCTAAGATCTGATATAGGCTTTCCTCGACCAGCTCAGCATGCTATTCGATGATCTCCCAAGACGGCTGATACTTGTCCAGCTCTGACAGACTGTAGCTGTCGAGCGGATGCTCGCGCTCCGGTATCTCAACAGACTTGGGCTCGCCACACAACTCCGTGGAGAAGTATCTCTGACCTGTATCATTGATCATCGTAACGATAGCGCGAAGTCTGGGATGCCTCCGCGCGATCTTAACCGCGGCTGCAACATTGCATCCCGATGAGATTCCGCAGAAGATGCCTTCGGTTGTCGAAAGTCGGCGTGCCATGTTGAGGGCTTCTTCTGAGCTCGTTGTCACCACCCCGGTCATTAGCTTGAGGTGCAAGTTCCGAGGAACGAAACCGTCACCTATCCCTTCGATCTTGTGGGTTCCCCATCTTCGCTTTGCCAGGATAGGGGCCTCTGCAGGCTCGACGGCGTACAGCAGCACCTTCCGGTTCTTCTTTCGTAGGAACTTACCGACGCCAGTAAGCGTTCCGCCAGTTCCTTGGGAGGCTACGAAACAGTCCACTTTGCCTTTCGTTTGCTCCCAGATTTCAGGCCCCGTCGTCTTGTAGTGAGCGTTGACATTGTCGGGGTTTGCGAACTGAGCAGGTTCCCAGTACTTGCCGGGATTGTCTCGCTTCAGTTCCTCGATCTTCTTGATGCAGAGGTCAACGTCGCTTTCGGCGCCGGGTGTGTTGACTATCGTTGCGCCGTACGCTCGAATCAGCTTCATCCGCTCTTGGCTCATACCTGACGGAAGGACGATCGTTGCCGGATAGCCGAGCAATTTCGCAACGAACGCGCACGCAATACCGGCATTCCCCGTTGATGCCTCAAGTATTTCCATCCCAGGTTTGAGCTCGCGTCGCGCGATGGCGCGAGTTATCATCTCATCGATACAGCCGAAAACGCTCACTTGAATCGATCTTGTGCGGTCCCACCGGACGGGCATCTCTTGAAACCCAAGAAAGGTTCCCTAAGCTCAGTTGATTAGGTTTCTGATTGGTGAGCAAGGCGGCGGGAGGTCAACGTTCCGTCTGCATTCGCAATGGCGGGACTGAAGAATGCGGTCGGCAGCGTTGTTCTTTTCTGTGGAACTCACTCGTCGGCTCCTCTGTCCTAGGGCTGGGCGAGTTCATCAAGTCCTTTGAGCAGCATCTCAACCTCTTCAGGCGTATTGTAGTGCACGAGGCTGATCCGTATCATTGTGGGGACATCGTAAACTTCGGGAACCCTCGAATAGAAGTTGTCTGCACGTAAAGCAATACCATGCTTGGTCCACAAGTGTTCGACGACGTGTTGATCATGCATGTTCTGGAGTTTGAATGAGAAGGTTGGATCTCGCTCCTCCAAGCGGTTCCGCTGTGTGAGTCCGTAGACCTTCACTTGGCGCATTTGAAGCAGTCCCGGGGCGTTGCCCTGTCCCTCGAGTATTGCTTTGGATAGTTCTCGACCATATTCCTCAATAGCGTACAATGCGACTTTCAGAGACCGCGCACGGCCTGAGTAACCCTTGACACTCATCCCGTATTTCGCGTCGATCTGGTCGGCAAGCCAGACCAAATGGTCCGCAACACCCCCTATTGCAGCAAACATCGCTTGGTCGCGGGTACCCCATTCCCAATTGTGAGGAGGCTTGTTTGTTGCCGGAGCGACTTTGTAGGGTCTGAGCGTCTTCAGAAGATCTTCCTTTCCGTAGAGGAAGCTTCCATGTGAACTGAAGATCTTGTACCCGGAGAATACTAGGAAGTCGCAGCCGATATCTTGCACATCTATGGGACCATGAGCTATGTGATGGACTGCGTCCACCACGAAGTAGGCATTCGCGGCTTTGGCAATCTTCCCCACCGCGTCCAGCTTGGTCTTGGTGCCCAGCGCGTTCGACGCGGCAGTAACCGTCACCACTCTTGTGTTGCTGTCTACTATGCTTTTGAGGTGATCGAGGTCAAGTGTCCCGTCTGTCTTGTTGAGGTGGGCAAATCTCACCTCGCGAATTACGCCCCTCTTCGCTAGTTCGATCCATGGACTAATGTTTGCATAGTGTTCATAGTCTGTTGTCACAACGTTCTCATTCCCAGTGAATTCCCTGGCCATGGCGTAACTCAGGCTGAAGAATAGGCTCGTAGCTGACTCACCTGACGCGATCGTGTCGGCAGATGGTGCATTCAACAGATCCGCGACAGCCTTCTTGCCCTCAAGTATGGTTGCTTTCGCATCCTTTGATTCATTGAAAATCGCCTCAACGTTAGCGCTACAATCGACACGTGCCGCTGACTCAGCTCTTGCCGCTCTTGCCAGAACAAGCGTGCCAGTACCATTGTCCATGAATGCCCTTCTTCGGCCTCTTGCGTCAGAAGCAGCCCTCGGAAACTCAGCCCGGATCATTTTCAGTAGGGATTTTTCAAATACCATGGGTTCTCCGCCATACTCATTTCGGCATCTTGTTGGCATTTAAGCCTCACCCATCAAGAAGTATGACAATCTCAGATCCCAAAAAGCAACTTTGAATTACCCCTGAGCAATGAATCGCTGAGCGATCTTCATGACTGCTGTGAAGCTGGTGGCTAGGAAAGTGGCTCGTAGGCCTTCTCAGACGCAGCTGAGAATTGATACGGAGAAATATCGGAAGAGAGCCCTGGAGCTAGGCGCGGCCGACGCGAAAGTCATTCCCGCTTCCAATGTTGTCGTGGATGAAAGGGTGCGACTGAAGTGCGCGGTTCCAAGATGTCATCTCTATGGGGAGTGCGTGAACTGTCCTCCTCATGTTGCTCCTGTAACGGATTTTGTTGACGACGAGAAATGGCACATCGGCCACATGGCACACCAACGGAAAATCCACGACATCGCAAGCGCTATCGAAGGCCTTGCTTTCAATGATGGTCACTATCTTGCCGCGGGTTTTGCAGCAGGCGGATGCAAGACCGCACTCTGCTCCGGCCAAGTCTGCCAGTTTCTGGACAGCGGGAGATGCCGGTTCCCTCTCAAAGCTCGTCCTTCGATGGAGGGGGTTGGCATAGATGTGTTTGATCTCGTCACCAAAGTAGGCTGGGATGTTTACCCAATCGCGGTGAGAGATGTGGACCCAGAGTCCGTTGGATGCGCAATCTCAGTTGGCATCGTATTCATACAATGAAGGCAAGTCATGAGGGAAGAAATATGGAAAAGGACTCGATCAAAGAAGAGAAGGACATCCTAGAGGTTCTCGAAAGCTACATTCCCAGTAATGACCCACGTAAGTGGGCTAAGCTAACCAGTACGATCAGCTACCGAAGACTCGTACTCTCACTTCTGAGGGAGATATTAGTCGAACTGAGGAAACTCAACCAGAAATGAGAGCCCCGCCTGAACACTAGGCTTGCTAAATCTCCTAGGTGTGCAGTTCCGGCAGGTTCTATTTCCTGCGCCTCGACCGGCGGTCCCCCATTACCAGAGCCATTACGGCCTTCTGTACGTGCAGCCGATTCTCAGCCTCTTCAAAGTATAACGAGTAGTCCTTGTTGTCGATGACATCGTCGGTGACCTCTTGGCCGCGGTCTGCAGGCCCACAGTGCATGTACTTGCCCTTGTTTGTGAGATCCATCAGCTCCTGCGTGCAGATCCAATCCTTGAACTTGTCCTGATACGCGGTAGCGCCTTGCTTGTCCATGGAGTTGCTATGTGGAGGGAAGAAGTTCTTGGGCGACCACGCCTTGGGATACACGACATCAGCGCCTTCAAAGGCGCTCTTCATGTCGTTGACCACGCTGAACTTTCCTCCGTATCTGTCTGCGTTTGACCTGGCTGCATCGAGCACTACGTCTTCCAGTTCGAAGCCCTTCGGATGTGCAAGGACAACATCCATTCCCAGTTGTGTTCCGATGAGTACCTCGCTCTGAGGAACAGCAAGAGGCTTCAGCCCACCAGAATAAGCGTAGGAGACCACGAGCTTCTTTCCTTTCAGCTTCGGAATAGCTTGCCTCATCGCTTGGGCATCCGCCAGCGCCTGGAACGGATGATAGATATCATCTTCCATGTTGAGGACAGGGATGGTTGCATGCTTCGCGAACTCCAGCACAACCTTGTGGCCTCTCCCGATCGTCCATTTCGCCGCGTCGCCATAGATTCGAATCGCAATCGCGTCTCCATATCTGCTGAGGACTCGGCCAACGTCAGATACCGCCTCTGTCTGGTAGGCGACCATGTCCTCGGGGAGCGCGGGCGTGTAGACATCCTGTGGGCTGAGAAAATGTGCATGTCCGCCCAGCTGATACATTCCAGCCTCGAACGAGTTTCTCGTTCTCAGCGAGCGATTATAGAACAGCATGAACAGCGTTTTGCCAGGTAGATATTGATGCTTCTTGTGTGCCCAATACGTTCGCCTTAACGTGTCCGCTGTGTCGAGTACAAGTTTGATCTCTTCTTGTGAGAAATCGTTTGTATCAAGGAAATCCTTTCCCTTCCATAAGCCTACGAAAGAAACCAACTTCCACGCCACTCGGAAAACATGCTTGCCGTTGGCATGTACTTATGGATAACCCTCAGGGGTTCTGTTAAGACTTCGGGTGATGTTTTTTCTGTTAAGCATCGGGTCTTGCGCCTATTCAGTGCATTCTGTATCGTGGACGCCATAATCCTAACCTCACGCTAACCCGTATCTCCATAGACCCAACGAAATGAGTCAGAACGCAAAAAAGTAGTTCAGTCTAGTTCGAGTCCTCTGGTTTCCGAGAAATTAGAGTCCAAAAATCCCAAACCCAAAATCGCTGATTATCCGTTCTTCGCAGGTATCTCCACCAGAACCACAAATTCACTGAGAGAACGAACAGAGTAAGGGCTGTCAGTAAAACTGCGAATCTCGCGAACTCCCACGGTGAACTCAAATATTCTGGGTGCAACGATAGAATAAAGAAACCGACCCCGTCAATGAGAACCGGGACTGAAAGCACACGCAGGAATAGGTGTTCTTTGCTCGTTAATCCTTTCAACTTTCTTCCCTCCTAACGCACATTGAGTACGCCGTATCTCCAGAGGACGAACCAAATGTTGATGAGCAGCGGTATCAACGTAACAACAATGACCAAGAACGTTAATGTGCCATAGCCGAATCTCATTATCTTCACAGATTTTATTGACATCAGGTAGAATATGAGTGCATCAGTAACAGTAATGATGATGATTGCGCGAAGAGTTAAGTCATAAAGTAACGAAAGTGCCATTCAACTCACCTCTTCTCGTTTCGGCTTTGGTGGATTCGATTGACGAGGCTTGACAAAGATAGCTATTTCCCCACCTTGAGCCCGCATCTTTCACAACTACTTCCGACCGCACGAAGGCTTAAACGGGAAAACCCCAGCGGAGAAAGCGGGCATTCAAGTCGAGGGAGAAAACAAGTGGCTAACCGTCATCCAACACGCCAGCCACCACCCGACACTTAACACCGACATAAATCACCCGTCAACTTAACGGAACCCCCTCAGGACTGTCGGGGGAGCAGTCTCCAGCTGAGATAGTTCGTTTTCGCCGGGTATCAGGAGGTGCAATGCGTGTAGGTCTACTTGATCAAGCCTCGGTTGAGTAGGCGCTCGCGTCCCCACGTCGCAAAGTCAGCCGGAGGGTGAACAACTTCCAACTCCGTTTTTCGCTCTAGTTTCGCCACGTTGTTTGGGCATCCTGTGGCGCACAAGCCGCAGCCTATACATCGCTTGCGATCCACCACGCTGACTCCATCCTTCTCGGAGATCGCGTGCACTTGACATCTCTCGATGCATGTCCCGCATCCTAAGCACTCTTCAGGATCGATGACTGCAAAGTAATTGGCTTGAGCCACGGAGTTCTCGATGCCATAATCATTGATTCCTCGAATAATCGCACAGCAGCACCCACAGCAGTTGCAGACGTACCCAACTCCCTTCATCACGTTGCTGACCGTATGAACAAGGCCGATCTCCTCGGCCTTGTCGAGGAACTCAAGTGCCTCTTCCCGAGAAACATCAACCTCAGATGGTGGACGTTCGAACGGTGAGAAGAAGAGGCACGTTCTCACTGGAAAGTCACAACGCCGACGACCGATCCGATCCTGCTGTACTCGACATATACAATCACGGAGACCGAAGCTCTTGGCGGACAACAGAATCTGTCGGACATCATCATAGGGAAGGATCCATTCTGACTTCACCGCTTTCTGTGCGGGTATGACGCGGTGTAGAGCGGGTTGCGGCTTCATGATACCTGCTGCCCCACCGTTCGCCAGGTAGTCTTCTACGAGATGGGCAAGCTCGTGGTCCATCGTTTCGAGCTGTGCTTCGTAGATACCCACGACGAACGGAGCTAGCCTGAACAGTGGTTTGCCTTCTTTCTGAGCAAATAGTGCCAGGCCTCTCTGGGCCATCCTTCCAAGCTTTGTTCCGGCCTCTTCGACAGGAAGTCCGACGCGTTCAGCTATAGCGTCCAAGGGTTCCCTGTGGCCGCTCAGTTGGCAGGCGAGAGACGCCTCCTCGAGCGAGAAGATCTTCCTGAGAATTGCGATCTCAACTTTTGATGCTGTTCGGGGAAAACCGTTTGGAAGCCTGTCTAAGGCGTCCGCAAGCTGCTCATAGACATCACTAGTCATCTTGTCTCGATTCTCCTCTTTCGTGCACTCTTAGGGTCTGTTCGCCGAGCTTCGTATGGAGAGAATGGACTCACCCGGTGGCAGAAAAGATCTCCGTAGCGTTTAGGGAGCAAGCCGCTGATGCTTTTTCGATCTGCCCCGCCACACAAGACCGAGTTCAGATCACGACACGCGCACCAAGAGCGCAGCGTTTCGAGGATGAATCATTGCGTCCGTCTTGGCCCTTCGATATTCTAAAATCTTCGTGAATGATTTCGAGCGGCATGCCAAATGTAGCTGTTTCGTGGACTGGCGGAAAGGATTCTTCTCTGGCTCTCTATGAAGCTGGAATGTCAGGTTGCGAAGTCAGCTGTCTTGTCACTTTCGCTCCACGTCAAGAGAGGTTTCTGGCCCATCCTATCGCTTTCATGAGGCTACAAGCCCATGCCTTGGGTCTCCCACATTATGTAATCAATGTTGAGAAGCCATTCGAGCGAGGCTACGAAAATGCAATCTCCTCTCTCAAAGAGGAACGTGGAATTGACGTGCTGGTAACGGGCGATATTAGTGAGATTGCCCACCACGATTCGAATTGGATGGCGGATCGCGGCGAACGTTGCGGTGTTGATGTGCTCAGGCCCTTGTGGCACCGAGACAGACTTGAACTTCTGGATAAGCTGCTGTCGCTCGGATTCAAGATGGTTTTCTCCTGCGTTAAGAGGCCTTGGTTCACGGAGGAATGGCTTGGATTGGGACTCTCCCACAGTTCGCTGGAACGTCTCCGTGAATTGAGTGAACGAACTGGGTTTGATGTCTGCGGAGAACAAGGAGAATATCATACATTGGTTTCTGATGGACCAATATTCAGGAAGAGCGTCAAGATAGTCTCATATTCGAAACATGTGGAGGATTCGATAATGTACATCTCGATCGAGAACCTCCAACTCGTTGACAAAGACACATGACTTGTTGAGATTGGCGTCGGAGCTTAGCTCTGAACCAGAGTCTAGTGTCAGTAGCGTACCATGGCTTTTTCGCTATTGAATATCCTAATCGCAACCGCCAGTGCGATGACCATGTAGACGAAGGCGGACAGGAATTCCAGCGTCACGCTCGTGGCTGAGGCTCTGTTGAGGAGCGCATCTCTGATGATTATCATGACGTTGAATATCGGCGCAACTGCGAATAGCCGTAGTGTCTGCTCGCTCATGTACTGCATAGCTAATGCGGGAACGACGACAACGATCGAGAGCGGCGAGAGGAAGTTCTGTGCTTCCTTGAAGCTTCGCGCAAAGATGGAGATCACCATCTCAAGCGATGCGCTAGTCATGGCAAGAACGAGCGTTGCAAGGCCGATGAGAAGCAGATTGCCCATCGAGATGGATAGGCCTAGTGCTGAGGATTCACCGATTGCTCCAGAGAAAACGACAACGCCTACAGTCATTCCGACGATTGCAAGCACGGATGAGAGAAGCGCGATCAGGACCGCGATCAGGAATTTGCCTATCACGATTTCTGTGCGCGTCGCCGGCATCGTCAACAACGCTTCCAGTGTCTTACGTTCTTTCTCTCCCGCGGTCGTGTCCATGATGAAGTACATGGCTCCGGTTACGGCGTAGATTCCGAGAAAGAGCGGCAATAGTATTGCGAGGAACACGGCTCCAGTGCCAGTTACCGTGACGCTGTGGAGGTCAGTCTCTATTGGCGTCAGGGACTCGGGAGGTAACCCAGTCTTCGCCAATCTGTCCGAGACTATCTTGTCGGCGTATTTCGTGACCGCGTCCTGCACAAGGGCTAGTGCAATTGTCCCCCGTGTACTGCTCTGATCGACAAAGACCGTTATCGTTGCTCGCTGCTCTGGTCCCTCAAGTATTCGAGAGAAATCTGGCGGAAGCACCATGCCGAGCTCGTAGTCCCCGTTCTGGATGAGCTTTGTCATGTTCTCCGCGCGCCCGATCCTGACTATGTGTATTTGATCTGAGGTGATGTTCGCTAGGAAATCGTCGGATGTGTTGTCGCTTTGGATTACTGCTATTCGTACTGGGTTTCTCTCCGGGCTCGCTAGGAACGCTGGCATGAACATCAGGACGGGCAAGACTATGATTGGAATCACTATCATGGCGAGGATTGTGCGCCGGTCTCTCAATGCGTCCTTGAGCTCTTTTCCGGCGATTGTGATCACTCTTCCAAAGTTCATTGCTCGTCCCTCACTCAGTCACCAACTGCACAAAGATGCTCTCCAGATCCTTCTGGGAGGTCTTCCTCTGAAGTTCCGCGACCGTTCCGACAGCGATGATTCTTGCGTGGTCGATGATCGCTACCCTGTCGCAGAGTTTCTGGGCTTCGGTCATGTTGTGGGTTGAGATCATGATGGCTTTTCCCTCTTTACGGAGTCGCTCCACGAAGCCTTGTATTGAGCGGGCACTCATCACATCCAGTCCTGCTGTGGGCTCATCAAGCAACAGAACCGGCGGATCGTGAATAAACGCTCGCAGGAGGGCGACCTTCTGTTTCATACCTTTCGAGAAGTCCCCCACCTTCGTGTTCGCTCTATCCTTCAATTCCATGATGTCAAGTAGTTCGTCGCCTCGTTTCCTAAGCACGTCCTCAGACATTCTGTGCAGTCTTCCATAGTAGAGCAGATGTTCTCTTGGTGTGAGGCGGTCGTAGAGTCCCGTGTCCTCAGGCAAGACGCCAATGGAGGCACGAACCTTCTGAGGCTCACGTAGCAGGTCATGACCCGCAACCGTGGCTGTTCCGCTGGTTGGTTTCAGCAGAGTGCTGAGTAGTCGCATTGTTGTTGTTTTGCCAGCGCCGTTTGGGCCTAGAAGGCCGAAAACTTCGCCATTGCCGACCTCGAAGGTGACCTGGTCGACAGCCGTGAATGCTCCGAACTTCTTAGTTAGTGAATCGCATTGTATCAATTTCCGCTCGCCGACCTTGAATTCTGGTGCGATGTCAGACTCGTCATAGGTAAATCAAACGGTTGCCAGAGTGACGGAGGATTCTGAATGAGAGCCCTTATGAGGGCGAGGAAACGTTTCGGAAAGTTCGAAGAAGCTAGGACGCTCCTACGGATGGATTCTTGTCGATGAAGACCTCCGCGACACAGAGGCTACGCGTTCGTATTCCCTTGGGTTCGAAAGTCCACTGCATATCCCACAAGGACGATCCTGATGGACTTTCCAGCGCGGCCCTCGTCCGCTGTGCGACTAACTGTTCGTTCAGCCTCACCGGTTACGAAGATCTTGAGCGAGTCCTGGCAGAGGCGCCGCGTGGTCTGGATTGGCTCGTTTTAGGCGATCTCGGCCTCAGCGAGAAGACAGAACTGATTGGCAGTCTCCCAGCGATTGCTCGACATGTGCTATACTTGGATCATCATCTGCTCTCGGCTGAGTCGAAGAGAGCACTGCGAAGAGCAGGGGTGATCGTTCGACATTCGTTGGACAATTGCACGAGCGTGCTGGCATGGGATGCGTTTAGGGATCGGCTTCCTGAGGGCGCGGTCAATCTGGCTGCATATGGAGCCGTGACCGATCCCCCCGTGTCTGGTCGCCTTACCCGTCAAGTGATGTTGATGACGAGCTGGAATCTCGACGCGTACGAAGGCCACCTGCTAGCGCTCGCTCTCTCCTCCCGCGCGTGTACAACCGCATTGAGAGAGACGACTGTCCGGGAACTGGCAACGCTCAAATTGCCTCATCAAATCGTTCCTGTTCGTCGCCTCGCCGATCAACAAGCCACGAGTATGTTGAGAATTCAGCAGCAGCTGTTTGGTCGGGCAGAGGTGAGAAGGCGGATAGCGATCGCTCGTGGAGGTCGCCTATCACTCGGAACCACAGCTGAGCTGCTGTTGGGTGTTCCGAATGTCGTTGCGAGCCTCGTATACCACACAACAAGAACACCCGCGCATACTCGGATATCCGTTCGAAGCACAGATGAATGCGACCGACACTTGGGGAAGTTGTTGTCTACGCTCTCTCGTAGGGTTGGCGGCGAAGGCGGCGGACACAAGATTGCTGCCGGGGCAATGGTTCCAACCAAGCGACTACGGGAATTTCTGCGTCTGTTCGTCAGAGAAGTGGGCCGCTAGTCTCGTTACGCCACGCCAAGCCTGAAGTTTGCTTGGGAACCGCATTTGTTGCACTTGCAGTAACCTAGGCTGTCAACAGCGAACAATGTCCGCTGACCGCATGCGCTGCAGTTGCCCTCGAAGGACCTCAGCATGGTTACGCTTGAGAGGCCTTGCTCAGCTCGCCCTTGCTCTCTCTCCTCGCTCTTCTTCTTCAGAGTTGAGACGCGTACTTGCTCTTCATTCAGTTTCACGATGTACGATTTCGGCAACTTGCGAGGCATGAACCGTTCTTACATAGTATGGATGAGCCCACCGTATAAGCGTGAACTACGATCCTCGCCACATACTTGACGAGAGGCTCGAAAGCCGAGCGGTCGACTTATCGTGGTGAAGACCACAGATTAATGCGAGGACTGTTGTCATGACCATGACGGCATTCAAGGTGGCGCCAATAAAACCCGCAATTTCCCCTGACGTACTCGACAAGATCGACATCCGCGTTGGGACAATCGAGCTTGTTGAAGATGTAGAGGGATCCGAGAAGCTGGTGAAGCTGACCGTTCATTTCGGCGATCGCCAGAGGAGCATACTGGTTGGAATGAAACACGAGCGCAAGAATCCGAAAGAGATCGAGGGCAAACAGGCACTCTTTGTGGTCAATCTTGAACCGAAGAAGATGAGGGGCCAAGTCTCTGAAGGCATGCTATTCGATATCGGATACGCGGATGGAATCAGACCCGTACTCGCAATGCCCGAAATCCCTGTACCGAACGGGGCACGCGCCGGATGACTGAAGGCGCCGAAAGACAGAGATCGCATTCAAATTCAGGTGGCCGATGGGTTTCGCCCATGTGGTACATGGATGTTCCGCTTGCGGAACGCTAATATACCTAACGCCCATGCCAAGTAGACATTAGAAAAGTGGAAGCCATGACGACACAGAAACGACAATACGGACTTGCTCTTGTGCTCTTGACATCATCAGTGCTAGCACTATACCCAACGATGACGCTCGGAAAACGACGTAGCGGATCTGCGGTCGTGTCTATCAAAGCGGACGGCAAGGCATTCCAGAACCAGAAAGGCAAAGCTAGCAGCACCTTCTCCAGCGCAGCACTGACACTGTACGGATCAGTCGCCGCCAAAGGTAACGGAGGACTCCAACTTGACGACCTTGCCGGCAGCCTACAAATCGGTCTGGCAAACTACACCATAACAAGCGGTAGTGGAGAAGTCAATAAGAAAGGCGCGATTGAGATCAACGCCAAGACAAGCGACGCAGGGAAGGCACTGGAACTCAAATTACACGGCAGGAATCAAGGTGACAGTGTAACCTTCAACTTCAAGGAAAGCAAACTCTCCTCACTGTACTTCCTCTCGTTCACAGGAAAGGCAATCGTAACCATGCCAGCCACGAGCATAAGCACAACATGGAGCGACAACGACGACCACTACGCAAACAAGACAGGAACAGTCACAGTATCCAGACAATCACTGAGACTATAACGCAGACCATTACAGAGCCCCCGTCGACCGCAACAGTAACCCTCCGGAGATTGTGACTAGCACGGTCGCAAACTCCACCATAACCGTGACAGCCCCAAGCACAAACACGACCCTGACAACGACTCAGATCTGAATAGAGCGAGTCCCCTTCCACCTTTCCCACCTTTTTCTATCCTAGTTCTCGCTATGGACGTGACCGTCTTGAGAGTGCCTCAGTTGCCAAAGGTGTTAAGGAGTCAGCACACTCAACTGAATACTCATGCTCGAGTCATGGGAGATCAAGTTCCAGCCCGAGGCTGAATCGATACGCCGGATGGCGAAGGAGTTCGCTGAGAAGGAGATCGCCCCGATCGCGGACCGAATCGACCGCGAAAACAAGTATCCGATGGATCTCTTCGACAAGATGGCGAGGCAGGGGCTCTTCGGCATGTG
>JBEKGZ010000028.1:0-15932 GCA_050012535.1 Bathyarchaeia archaeon
TTTGAAATGAAAGTCCAAGAGGAACCCTCAGGCCTGACACGCTACTTCAGAGTGCCGAAAATGCGTGGCACCTCGCACCATTCAGCGTGGAGGGCCTACGAGCTCGACTTCAAGACACATGCTAGGACCACATGAGCAAAGGACCATCAGCCCCATCGAACAAATCCCGTTGGGACACTTGGAACGCAACAACAATCGGGCTATTGCTGATATCACGGCCCGAGAGGAACGCAGGAACTTCTCGATTGAGAGGCAGACATGATGACAGAGCAGCATTTTAATGACATGCCGTGAATTAGGGTACAGCGAGTGTCGATGAGTCGCCAACGTTTCCTTCGTCATCCGACGAGACTGTTCGAAACCTCTGCCGGCAAAACAACAGATCAAATGATTTCCGAAATGGCTTCGACTGCCTTCCAAGGAAGAAGACTCGGTGAGGCCTTCGAAATCTGGACGCGAATGCTGAAGAAACGGCAGATAGTCATCTGGATGGCAATCGCAGGAGCCATGGTGCCGGCAGGCATGCGGAAGATCATCGCACAGTTGATAAGGAGAAGAATGATTGATGCGTTAGCAACGACTGGTGCAACGATCTACCATGACGCCTATGAGGCAATTGGTGGAAAGCACTTCATAGGAACTGACAAAGTCGACGATGTCCAACTCAGGAGATACCGAGTCGACAGGATGTACGACGTATACGCTGACGAGAGAAGGTTCTATCGACTTGATATCGAAATTGAGAAGGAGTTCTGTTCTCTACTTCGAGACAACTACCCGTACTCCTCTCGGCAGATCACGGAGAAGCTCGGTGCTTGGCTTTCTGAGAGAGCGCGTGACAAGGACAGCATCTCAATCGCGGCAGCAGAATCAGGCGTCCCGATTTTTCTCCCTGCCCTCTCCGACAGCTCCTTAGGCTTTGCGATGATGTTTGCGAATAGGAGACGAGGAAGGAGAATCATCGTCGATCACATGAAAGATGTTCACGAGAGCGCCTTGATCACTGAGAAATCTTCGAGGAGTGGGGTAGTGATCTTTGGGGGCGGAGTCCCCAAGAACTTCGTACAGCAGTCTGCGGTTGTAGCAGGCTATGCAACTAGACATGACCGAACACATGACTACGCACTCCAGGTGACCACAGACGCACCACATTGGGGTGGCCTGAGCGGTGCAACCCTTGAGGAGGCGAAGAGCTGGGGCAAGTACAGTCCGAGGGCGCAGATGACCACTTGTCACGTGGATTCCACTATCGCGTTGCCGATACTCGCTCAAGCTCTTGCTGAGAAGTTCAAGCGGGTTAGAAGGAATATCCCAATCTTCGAGTGGACGGGGGATACGCTGGAAATCACGTTTCAAAGGTTCAAGTCATAGACCCACCGAAGCCACGGGCTACACAGCTAAATACATGCAAATATCGGTTTAGGAATGGGCCCGGGCCCGTAAGGACATGGAATCCCGGGAAGCTCAGCCAGGTTGGAGCGACCGCAACACTCTCGACAGAGCGAAGTTGTCGAAGCTCATAACCGGTTGGTCGGGCGTTCAAATCGCCCCGGGCCCATCATGATTGCTCATGATCCTTAGCTACTTGAGAAGCAGTTGATTCGCGATATTCAATGAGAAACGACGCTTCACAGAGAAGCAGTAGATCTCGTCAAACGGGTCTCACGGAGCATTAGAGCTGCTGCGTGCGCTTGATAACAAGCTGGATGTCTTCGGCTTTGACAGTCTTGCGACCTGCGTGAGTAGCGAGCGTCGTGGCCTCCTTGCTGATGCGCATGGCATGCTCCTCAAGAATGCGGCGCATTTCTTCCACCGCATCGTCCCCCACACGCTCAGCGCCGGCCTTCTCAATGAGTCTCCGAACTGCTGCCGTGGAAAGTTCACCGTTTCGCATAAAAACAACCTGAAAAGGGTTTGGAATTGCAGATTCTATTAAGGTTTGCCACTTCTCGACAGTATGAGCATGATTAGCGCCCTCTATGGCCACTAGGAGCCCCTTTTGGGCTCTTCTCATCTACTACGCCATGTCAATCGGCACATCAGCTTGAGAGAAAAAAGAGGTGAAAATGTGAACCTCCGTCCCTCGTGCCCCGAATCCGGTCTTAACGTTATTCGTGCGCTCTCAACCGCTTCGGCATCGCTGTCTCAAAGCGGCCTAACACTCTGGTCCGCATCCGCGTGATTCGACCATTCTCTTGACCACCGTGGGGTATCAGTTGCAGCGTGGAAACGAACCTTAGGTTTTTAGGCTAGAGACCTTATTGCAAGGGCTCGCTCTGGATCGGAGACAACAACTTGGGAAAAGTTCGCACCGAAACTGTCAAGCGGGCAGCGAGAGAGCTGATCGAAAGATTCCCTGAGAAGTTTACGAACGAGTTTGAAGCAAACAAGGCAGCAGTCAATGAAGTTCTTAAGGCGCCGTCAAAGAAACTGAGAAATCGAATAGCAGGTTACGTCACGCGTCTCAAAGTGACAGATGCCCACAGAGCAACCTTGATGCAGATGAGTCCTGAAGCCCAGCTGGACCTCGGCGAAGATGAAGGAGAGCCGACAGAAGAGGGAAGTGCTCCCGCGGCAGCTTAGACTATCTCTTGACTAGTGACTTGCACGGCGAAGTACTGCATCTTTCTTACGTTGTGACAATCCATCAAATGGCAACGTGAAGGTTGTTCAAATTTCCCAAACTGAGTCCGTGACTGTTCAATCCATCTCACCGAGACAACGATACTGCGCGTTGTTGAGATCCGCAGAACATTCGACCAGACCTAGGGCGTATTTCTGAATCAATTAGCCATTCTTCACGAGTCCAGGAAGTTGATCTCCGCATCAATGCAAGTTGTCATTCTCTGGCTAAGGATGTCCCAGACTTCTCTCATGGGAAGCGAACTCTGAAATTGAAAGCAGCCACTTGCCAATCTGGAGGTCTGGGAGCTCAGAAAACGAATGTCCCGATGTCAATTTGTTCGCACTTTGTGACTATCACTGGAGAACCCAAGGGACAGAATTGAATGTAGAGACATCGCCCATTCGGGCGCGTCGACCCTGTTTGCAAAGGCTTTTATGGGGATGGGTTGGGGTACACTCCAAACGTATTGAAGGGAGGCGCATGCTGATGGTAGAGATGTTTTGTGTCAAGTGCAAGGAGAAGAAGACAGTCGCCGATGATAGCGTGACGAAAGAGAAAACGGCGAAGGGACGCAACATGATACGTGCTGTCTGTCCAACTTGTGGAACCAAGATGGTCAAGTTCGTGAAGTAACTTCCGGATTGTCTCACTCCAGTAGGGCACTGTCTGAGTCGTTCGATTGGCAGTGCCCATTTCCACCCCTTTCTGATTCTTGTTAGACCTCGTGGAGGGCACGATTGCAAGGAATGGGTCCAAGGGTTGGCCGGGGTCGCCAAGCAACACTCGTCTGAATTCGTGATTAGACACAAGAAACTCGATCTTCACATCCATCTGTCATCATCAAACAGTCTTCTCCTTCACGAGGAGACTATTGCTGACCGTGTGGCCGAACTGAAGCGCGAATTCCTGCACGACGAAGTTGTGAGGGATCCTGTAGTTGTAGACACTGATTCAAGCGTTGTCCTCGATGGAATGCACCGCGTGGTCGCATTAAGGGAGCTCGATTGCGCTTGCATACCTGTTTGTGCGGTCGATTATCTGAATCCCAGTATCAAAGTCGGCACCTGGTATAGATCAATCTCAGGCAAACCAAGTCCCGACGACGTCAAGTTCGCCCTCAATGCGTCAGGTCTGAGATGGGAAGCATTCCCATTTGATATATCGAACATCACAAAGAATCCAACACTCGCAATTCTGTTCGCGCACCGCGAGTGTCTCAAACTCAAAGATGATTGTATGCACGTCTTTGATGCTCTCAAGACCGCGGAACAGTGCCTTCGAAAACTCGGCCTCGCAGTCAAGTTCGAGACGGAAAGCGACGCGCTCCAGAATTTCGTTAACAAGAAGACAGAGGCCATAATGACTCTGCCCCCGATAGACAAAGTATCCGTCCAGAGAGCAGGCCTCACTGGCCGACTACTTCCCCACAAAGTGACCAGACACATCATTCCCGCCCGACCATTAGGCGTGAACGTCCCTCTGATCGTACTTACGGACCGGAACACATCGCTCACAGAGTCAAATCAAAGACTGGTTTCGAGTCTAAGAGCTAGGGGCATAATTCACGAACCTTCCGGGGCTGTTATCAAAGGCAGACGCTACGAGGAAGAGACGTTTATCTTCAAGTAGCGAAACTGCCGGCGAGAAGGTGGGATGTTGCTAATTCACGTCAAGCTCTATGGGGTTTTGAAGACTGCTGCAAAGACGGAAAACCTTGAGCTTGACTTTGAGGCCCCAATCTCCATACTGCAACTCGTGAACAAGCTCATCGACATGATCGCTCGCCCCGAATTTGATACGTGCCTTATAGATGCGGACACCAAAGATCCTAGGCCGAATACGTTGATCCTAGTCTCAGGAACAGAGGTCGGAGCCCTGAATGGAATTGATACCATACTAAGGGACGGGGATGAAGTCGTATTCCTGCCTGTTGTACATGGAGGTTGAATGGCGTGGCTCAGCCGGTCTCACATACTTTATATGAACCCCGCCAAGGCTAGCTTGAATCTGATCATGAGCTGAGGATCATGCCCGCGCAGATCAGCGACATTGAGGAGTTTGTTCGCATTTCGGAACGAGCAGAAGAGTGCAGAGTTAAACGTCTGGAAGATGTCGTGAAGTTGAAGCTGAGAACACCGGGCAAGCTCTACACAATAAAGTTGAATGCTGACCAGGCCGCAGAAATTCTAAAACGGGTCAAGTGCGAGGTCATAGAAACCTAGAGGCCTAGGACCTATTCTACTGACCCAGTTAAGTACCACTGGTCAACGCATGTTTGATTCGGGCGAATTCTCTCTTCTGAAATAAGCAACGTCGTCCATTCTCCTTACGAATCTCGTACAGTGTCCGCACTCAGACGCTAGTATTGGGAGCTGATCCTCAGGGCAAGTTAGGACCTCCACGCTAAGGACCCGATATCGCGGTGAAGCAGGGTTTACACCGTAAGTGCGTACAAAATCCTCCAGAGTGAGCTCAGGTGCCAATGGATCCTCCAAATCAACGACGACCTGAATTGACCGAATGGGAACCCGAACAAAGGTTCCTGAACTCTCAGCGAGCAATCCTTGCCTCCTCTTTTCCTCGTCTTGAGAGAACCTCAAGCCATGGGTTCCCTGCGAAGAAAGTCGGCAGACTCTTAACCGCACCAATCGTGGTCAGGGTTCGCGTCGAAGGAAAGGCCTCAACAGGTTCTGGAGCAGAAGGCATACGTCTCAAAGACATGAGTTCCTCGCTCAGGCTATGAACAGTTCGTTCGAGGGTATCGATCTGGGCGCGAAGTTCCCGGATCTCGTTTTCGAGTCGATGGTCTACCTCTTCTCTGGTTTGGTGAACTGCTGCGGTCGCCATCTCGAAATGGCGTGCAGGCAGGGCTTCCTCGAGGTTTCTATGGTCGTAAGTGAAGAGGCCGATTCCTCGCTGTTGAAATAGTCTCGCGTCGGTGAGAGAGGCGACGCTTTTGGGAAGAGCAAGGTATGTTCTGTTTGATTTCCCAGCAAGAGCTGTTGCCTTCATGATCGAATTCAGGAAGGCTTGTCGATTTGCCCAGCCTGGCTCGTCTAGAATGACTACACGAATACTCGTATCCTCGCCTTGGAAGAACATGTCCGGGCTCGGGCCATTGTCCGCAACGGGAGATTCCACAAAGCCGGCATTTGCGAAATGTTGGCGGATCCTTTGTCTCATGTTGAGGAGTCTAGGCTGCGACAGCGAGCCATCCCTCCATGCGCTCCCAATTCCATTCGTAATCTCCCGGTACCGCATAACCGTAGATGATGCATCCATGCCAGACCGAGTGTTGTGGGTTCTTCGTCATCTTGACGGAAACCCCTTTGACTCCCTTCTCCTTCAACAGCGCCTTCATCTTCGTAGCAGCATCCGTTGCGAAGTCTCGGAATCTCTCGGGAGACTGCCAGCTGAAGTTTCCGCCCGAGAGCAGAATCTCCTTATACAGTAGAGGTTGAAGCTCAACCGGGCATCTTTCAACAGATCTTACGATTGCTTCTCCAAAGTCGATCATCCCTTCGAAAACGGTATCGCCTATCTTGACATCTTTGGGTCTTGGCATTCCGCGCGTCATGTAACTCTGGAACAGTTCATTCTGAGGGTTGAAGACATATTCTCCGATCAGGAATCTTTGCCATGATTTCTCGGCGAAATCAACTTCGACTCTAGTTCCTGGCACTTTGAATCTTGCCCTAAACTTCGTTGGGCTGTCCTTTGCAGCCTTGATCGCTCTCTTTAGATCCAGCGGAAGAAGACCTAAATCCTCTTTTACGCGACGGACGAACGCTTCCTCACGAGCGAGATCTCCGTATCCAAGGTCTTTGAGGATTTCAGCCGTGATGGAATTTGCCTCCCCGCCTCCGCGGTTTACGGCGACGAGCGCGCCGCGTATCGGGTAGCTGCTAATCGGGCACACCTGTGTATTCCCGTGTCCGGATTCTACGACGACACACGTTGTGACCCCGTGACCTATTGCAACTGCAAATGGTTGAGAGATCACAGTGACAGCTTTGACAAGTCCGTCCTTGGCAGCTGCGGTCATGGTCTCGAAGAGACTCTCGTACATGTATCGTGGCGAAACACTGGAAAGCGATGCGACGACGTAGAAGCCCTCGAAGTCCTGCTCTGACTTGGGTCGAAACATGTTGAGGCCAAAACGGGAGATCTCGTTGACGACTCGCCACGCTCTGCTGTCCGCCCGATCTATCACACCGTTTCGCATAGGGTAGACGAGTCGGGCGGTCAGGTCCTCTGAGGATTGCAGGTAGAGAGGAACGTCGTCCCCGACAACGATTTCTGGTGCTTGATTCAGTGCTCGCATCATGATGGAATCTCGATCTGGGAAATACCCTCTGTTTCGTAGTATCTTGGGAGAGTCGCCACAAGTTATCGGGCCGAATTTGAAATCACTAGTTCCGAAATCCATTCCGAACGTGTACTGTTCTTTGTATTCGCTCAATGCGAACTCCTCTCAACAACCAGTCTCTCCCCATCTATTCGGACCACTACTTCCTCGTTGGCCATGAAGGGGAACAGCGAATCCTTCACGACATCAGCTGGAATGTAGAGAACTCCGGTGCGGCTTCTGTCTGAGCGGCTTCCGAGTATTATGCGTGCAATACCTCGAAGGACCATGCGATTCACCTGTTATATTGACCGGTAGAGCGTGCGGCAGACCGTGCGATAAGAACCGGAGAATGACAAGGAAGACAGGTGAGGCAAGTGAAACTACTCGAGTGGTGACGACGGTTCGAGTAACACAGGAGAAGCCATCTACCCCAACCGCTCAACTCCTGTGACTCATCCGGGAGCGTCAGTGATGGCACATCGGGTCGGCCAGTATGTTTTGACCTTCCTGCTCATGTTCGCCATTGGCCTCGGCGCGCCAATTTCACCCTTGCTTGCGTCGAAAATTGGAGCGAGCTGGGTGGAGATCGGACTGATGGGGGCTGCGTGGGGAGTTGTCTTCACATTGTCAGCGTTTCTGACCGGACGTGTCTCTGACAGGATTGGGAGGAAACCCCTACTGGCAATGAGTTCCGCCTTGAGTGCACTGGCAGCCCTGTTGTTCCTGCGGGCTACCAGTGTCACAGAACTGATCGCCATCAGGGGGTTGGAAGGACTAGCGTGGGCGTGCTTCTGGCCACCAATGGAAGCTCTTGCAACAGAGACTGCGGATACCGAGCAGGTCGGGCGAGGCATTGGATTTGTCACAACTGTCTATGCACTCGGTTTTGCGATCGGCTCGTTTGCAGCAGGTTTCATGACAGGTTTCTTCGGATTTACTCTTGCTTTCTCGACGTACTTTGCATTCGCTGCTGTTTCGGTACTTGCGGTTTGGCTTGTCGATGCTCCGAAACGCACGCGTCACGAGGGGACACTGCCGCGCGGTGGGCTGTCGCGGAAACTGCGCTCCCGGGGTCTCGTAGCCGGAAACGTTCTCGGAGCATCCTACACGTTCGGACTGGCAAGTGTCATGGCATTACTTTCAGTCTACGAAGCCGGCCTTGGAATTCCGATCTTCTGGATCGGGACTACTTTGTCCATATTTTGGGTCGGAAGAATTCTCGGTGCTGCATTTGCTGGAACTGCATCGGACAGACTAGGAAGAAGACGCGTAGCCGTGACCGCTCTGTTCATAGGATGTGTAGGATTCGTTACGATTGGGATCACTCCAAGCCTCTTACTCATTGTTGCTGGCGCTCTGTTGGCTGGTCTTTCGATAGGCGGTGTCTTCCCAGTCAATGTGGCCATTGTTGCAGATGGCATTGAGCCCGAACTCCGTGGGGCTGCGATGGGCTTCTACGAGATGATCTGCGCGATTGCTTTCATGGCTGCCTCGGCGTTTGGAGGCATAACCGCTGAACTCGTTGATCCGAGAATCCCATACGGGTTGTCAGCGATTGTGTTCGTTTCGTGTGCAATCGCGCTCGGGATTCTTCTGCCAAAACATTCACAGAGTGCTAACCCGCCCTCGGAAGCAAACATCACCGATTAAAGCAAACCCTCTTTCTCCGGTCGACAGCACACAGAATCCGCAGCGCCTTGTGCTTTGACTTGTGATGATTGGGCAGAACAAATCGGATACCATGGAAAATCAGATATTCTTTTACCGATCTGTTCACGCGTACGAGCAGGGCACAGATGGTACATGCTCTCCTTGAAGCCTGATGACTTTTCGGGAACTAGACTCCTTGATTCGCGCAATATCCTAGCCGTATTCTATGCCAGTTGGTGCCCGTTCTGCAGGTCGTTCCTAGGCGTATTCGAGAGTACCATGATGAGGAAGACCGACCCTCAGGGAGCACTTGTCGACATCAGCGATGAAGACAATCCATTGTGGGAGACATTCAAAGTGGACATAGTCCCAACTTTGGTTGGGTTCAGAGACGGGGTGGCGATTGCGAGAAAAGATGGAATCGCCGGCGCAGGCCTAGGGATGTCTGATCTTCAGGATGCGTCGCGAAAGATGGAGAAAGGTTAAGTGATTCGGTCCAGAGGATTCGCTCGGTAATGCATATATCTCGTTACCTCAACTTTTGACCTTGCCTCATCAGGCATGGAAGGTCCTTGAAATGAAATTCGTCGATCTGACGATTCCGCTTAGTATAGCAACCCCACCGTGGCCAACATACGAGCCGCTTGTAGTGAAGTACTTCAAGCGACTTGCTCCAAATGGAGCGAATGGCCAGATCATAACAACATCTAACCACGTCGGTACTCACCTTGACGGCGAGATACACTTCTACACTCCAGGAAAAGACATTGCGAGCTTGACGATGGATTTTCTAGTAGGACCAGGAGCGGTAGTGGACCTCTCAGACGCAGCCGGCGACTATGATGTGTATACTTCGAAGATGATTGAGGACAGAGTTGAGATCAAAGAGGGCGACATACTGATTATCCACACAGGCTATCACAGATACGGCTGGGACCAACCAATCGCCGATGAAATCCGATACATGGTTAAGCATCCTGGCCCAGACAGAGAATTCGCAGAGTGGGCCAAGCGAAGAAAGATAAAGTGGATTGGCGTGGACTGCGGCAGCGCTGACCACCCAATGAATACTATAATCCGAGACTGGATGCCTAGACAAGCAAGAGAAGCCGACGCTCACTTTCAAAAGAAGTATGGCAAACCATTGAAGGAGTTCTTCTCCGACGACAAATACCAGCTCATGCATATCGAGATGTTCCCTCACACTATAATCCACGCCGAGTGCATCGGTGGAGACATCGACCTCCTTCTCAACCAACGCACAACGATTGGGTTCTTCCCGTGGCGATTCGTGGACGGGGAATCAAGCATAGGCCGATGCGTCGCAGTTCTAGAGGACGCCGAATACGACCGCCTAATGGAGAAGAAAGCATCACTACCAAAGACGAAATTCGGTGATGCGATCGGATGCGAGCGCTAGGTAACTCCTAAGGTCAGTTATCCTAGCGACGCCAGGCACAATGAGTAGGAACGCTAAGGGCGTTAGAGAGCCTCGCATGGACGTTCAACCGTCAGCACCTGAGAAGCCACGCTCGAACATTACGCGTAAGACAGGACGCAGACCCTCCTCGTAGATAGCGGCGCCCATTTTTCTGTAGCCGTGAGAATTCAAGTGTAGCCCATCACTAGAGTACTGCAAAGCCAATCGGTTCGTGTCCTTGTCGAGGGTTGCGCGGAAAACGTCAACGCAACGTATCCCGATTTCCCGACAATGTTCCTGCAGTAGCCCGTTTAATACGATTCGTGGAGGGATTCCTTCGTCATATCCGAATATTGACGGTACGGTGCACCCGATCGGCGTTATTTGGTTCTCACGTGAGAGTCTGTACATCGTACTGAGGTTCTGCAGTATCTCTTTCGGAGCGACCCCCCAGCCAAGGTCGTTCGAACCTCCAAGGATTATGACCACTCGGGGGGAAAGCTGGATCACATCTGAGTCGAATCGAGCTACCATCTGTTGAGAGAGCTCGCCAACGATTCCCTTGTTGATAATCTCAACTGAGAGCGAGCCAGACGTAAAGTCCAAACCGACCTTATCGACCAAGAAATCGGTATATGGAGTCGGCATCCAAGCGTCTGCGTCGAGTCCGTACGATTGGAAGCCAACTGTCAGGCTGTCTCCTAGCGCCACCACTCTCAGACGTGAAGACCTATTGGGCATGGATCTCGCCACAGCGTCCAATACGCGGTCGGAGGGAGTCCCTTAGAGTCCCACCATTGGAGCTTCGGACCCCCACGAATCGGCCACTAATGCCGTTTAATATGGTATTGGTTTCCTCCATAGGCCGTGAGTGAATTGGCGAGTCTGTGGGCCGGTCTTCTTCTTCGGATTGCGAAACATTGGATCGCAGGGGAGACATGGGAGGACGCGTTCGCGCGTGCTCAACAATCCAACACCCACAAGGTGCGAGGAATACTCAACCTGCTTGGAGAGGAGATGACTTGCCGAGAAGAGACGATTGCCGCCACCGCAGAATACCTCGAAATTCTCGATGCACTCAAAGCACGTCAAATCGAAGGCTGCATTTCCGTGAAACCGACCCAGCTGGGCCTTTCTATTGACCCTTCCCTATTCGGGGAGAACCTCGTCAAGGTTCAGAACAAAGCTAAGTCGCTTGGGACCTTCGTCTGGATCGACATGGAAGGTTCACCTTTCACGGCACAGATAGTTGACGCCTATCTTGAATCACGCAAGAGATGCGACAACATCGGGATCGCTATCCAAGCCTACCTGAGAAGAAGTGAGGAAGATGTGAACCGCATTCTCGAACTCGGTGGGGCGATTAGACTATGCAAAGGTGCCTACAACGAGAGTCCCGAGATAGCCTACAACCGGAGGAAACAGATCGATGAGAACTTCTCAAAGCTTATGCGGACAATATTCGAACGCGGGAAAGGCTTTGCCATTGCAACTCATGACGAAAAACTGATCGAGGAAGCGATACGTCTAAGCAATGTCCATCATGCAGATTTCGAGTTCGAGATGCTAATGGGCATCAGAGACAAGAAGAAACTAGAGCTTGTTCAAAGAGGGTACCGAGTAAGTGAATACATTCCATTTGGCATGAGCTGGTGGGCCTACTCGAAGAGACGGATTCTTGAACACAAAAGCAACATCTTTTTGCTCGCACGTTCGCTCGTGAGCGGATAGGCCTCGTCAACGAACTCCGTCGGATCTGCGAGATACACTCATCCCCGGAGTCATAAGAGTATGGACACCTGCTCGTCCAGGACTTTCTTGAGAGCCGACTCTATTCGCTCCTTGCCGGCCAAGACCGATGCGCGCAGCCGTGTAACTTGTGATTCCAATTCCGTAATCCGGCTTTGGCGCTCATTGGCTTCCATAGTGAGATCACCAAGCTGCGTCCGAACTGAGAGCCACTTGTCGTATATGCCGGAACCCTTAAGTTGCCTCAATACTTCCCGTCGGTTTGCTTCCAAAATGCCATGATCTTCCCTAAATCGGTCGAGGGCTCCTGCCTGGAGTACCTGGATGGATTCGGAGGCTCTCCGCTTTCTTCTCTGATCCAGGAGTAGCGCGTCGTTCGCAAGCAACTCGTAGACCGAGAAGAGCAGTTGGCGCATCTCGCTGGCCGGAGTCTCTATCACACTCGCAAGCGGATTCTCGACAACCTTGGTGACAATCCCCTTGCTCGACCCCTCAAGCGCCTTGTCAGATCGGTCTATTTTTCGCAGGGGCTTCAGCAATGGTTCAAGCAGTGCAAGGATTTCCGCTTCCTTCTGTCGAGCTTGCTGGTCAATTTGATCCAGCTCTTTGAGGGCGCGATCACGACCAAGCGTAGATAGATTCTCCTGGAGTGCCGACTCGCGATCCTGAAGTCGCCTTATGGCTTCCTTCGTTTGCTCAACCTCATCTGTCTTGAGACTCAGTTCTTGAGCAGTCACTATGAGCTGATCGGCATCCTCTGCTATGAGTTGGAGCTCCTTCAATTTTGAGCCATCGAGCGTCTGACCAAGCTCCGTGATATTCTGACTGAGCGTGGCAATAGAGTCTTCAAGGGTTGAGGACTCGGATTTGACGGTCCGAATTATACTCGGCATATATCTGTCGTGTGCTTTCACCATCGCTCGAACGGTTTGAATCGACTCCTCCTGGAACTTCCTCAACTCATCGTATGAGGGTTCAGGTCTGCGAGCAGATAGGAACCTGCAGGCCCCGAGGACCTGTTCGGAGAGTCGGGCGCCGTGTTGCTCCGCCGGCTTGCTCAGGGTCCCCCAAGCGCTCCCAACGGCCTCTCTGAGGTTTGACGCTGCCCTCTCAACTGATCCGACCGATCTAAAGACCTGCTTTAGCTTGGTTGAGAACTTTCCATGATAGGACCGCTCTCTATCGGTTATGATCTGGCGCATTTTCTCCCCGAGATTACGGATAGGGATTTCCACGTGTCTTCATTCCTCACCGACTAGGGCAGATATCATCGAGATCGATCCTCGTGTCCAAATGAGAGCGGGCGAATCGGAACTGAATTTCACATGGCGTGAGGCCGATACGCATATGAGGGTTTCTTTTCAATCTACCGGGATCGGTGTGCTGAGTGCCATTCTGCGCGAAATGTGGGGCCCAGCTTTCGGCTGGAATAGCATTCTGTCAGAACTGTGGTAGTCCCGTCTTCGGCGCTAGCGGAGGGTCGACGACACATGTGAGCGGCCTTCCCGCTCATCCTCAGCCTAAACAGATTCCGTGCACCACGGCATTCTCTATTTCGGGTTGCAGAATTGTCAAGGAGCTTGGAATCGTAAGGGGTCTGACTGTTAGAACGCGGGGCATTGGAGGGCGATTCCAGGCGGGCGTGAGCGCGATTGTCGGAGGTAAGGTTGACGCGTACATCGATATGTGTGAACAGGCAAGATCGGAGGCACTCCAGCACATGATCGACCACGCTCATGCCATGGGTGCGAATGCAGTCATCGGTATGCGGTACGACACCACTGAGATAGCGGAAGGTATGGATGAGGTTCTCGCCTATGGTACTGCCGTCGTGGTCGAGCCTACCTGAAATTGGGATCTGCCAGGCGAGAACATTACCGAATGCCGACTTTGAGTCCGATCTTCTTCGCGTATTTGGCCAAGAAGACCACCATTAGAATAGAATGAACGGAAGCATGGGAAACTGCTCAAGATCATCTTTGCAACCGACGCACATGGCTCGGAACCGGTCTTTATGAAATAGGTCAATGCAGGTAGGATCCAAGACGGAGTATCATGTGTGATGCCTCGCCCGTCACGCGAAACGTGATCCATACCCCTCGTGGTCTTCAGAGTGTGGCAGTGTTGAGGCATGTGCTGAAGGCGGAGATCTGATCTTCACTCTCCTTGATTGGTAGGCCAACAATAACCTTGGGTCCGAGACCTACGATTCCTCCCAACCGTTTCTCGACGGCTTCTGGATCTCCGAAAACCGAGAGAGAGCCTGCCGCTTCCGCAAGCAATGTGCCCAGCGAGCTCTTCATGAGCTTCTTTGACAGAGGTTTCTTCTCTTGGACTAGACTCCTGAGTAGGGGCAGAGACAAGTCGTAGCTGAGCCTTCTTGCGTCTTCACGGACCCATTTCCTGCGGAGCATATAACCTGAGAGGCGGTACAGAACATCATGAAGCACTCGTCTGCGGTTAGCTGAGATGTAGAAAGGAACGTAAACCGCAAAGTCTCCTGTGAACCCGCAGTCCCTCAATGACTGGATATTCGATTCAAGACTCTTGTCGAATAGCAGGAACGGTGTCAAGCCGTATTCAATTGCCAGTTCCGTCGCGAGACGTAGAACGCCCTCCGTTCCAATCCAAACTTCTCGGTCCTCACAGTTCTTCTTGACTGTCTTCACAGCCTCACGAATTGTCTTAGCTAGAGGGCGTCTCCGCTCATCTGCGTCCAAGTACGCGGCGTTTCCTGCAACAAGACAAAAGCCAAACTTCTCAAAACCCGATGCGCCTTTCCATGCTTGGCGCATGTTTCTCTCGCAATACGAATGGCGAGTAGAGTAGGTCAGGATCGTAGTGATGGTCGGGTCTGAGATCTCTAGCAGGTCCGTGACCTCGTCGTCGTGGAGATAGTTCATCTTCCATTCAGCATCGACGATGTGATATTTCAGGCCCGACGCGATGCAAAATTGTGCCGACCTCAGTGTGCCACGGGCAATCGACGCCGTTATCTTTCCGAACCGAGCACGCTTGGTCGCTTTTCCGCCCGCAACGCTCATCGGTCTTCCTCGTCAGAACAAGGTGAGTATGCTAAAACCCTGTGGGTCAACACTCTAGGGCTGTGCCTGGCGATGGTGCCAGTAGAGGAAGGGAAGAGCACTGCATTTTGTGCCCGAGCTTGACGTGCATTCGAAATAGGACTCGCGGTTGGAAGAGAAATCCCCGATGATTCTCCTCCGACCCTTGTCGCTGAGCAGAAAAGCTCTATTATCCCTAGTGGCTCGACTAGAGCTGAAATCGTAGGCTATGCCAATAGATCCTGAATTCCAAGGAAAGCTGAAAGCTGCCGGAGATCACAACGGTCACACCGTATGGGGTGAAAACAGCCCCCCAACCAAGCTCGGAATCCACGGGACAATGGTTGCAGTCGACCATGACATATGCGATGCCGATGAAATCTGTGTAAGCGTGTGCCCTGTGAATGTATTCGAGATGACCGACAGCCCAGGACACCCTACGTCTGAAAAGAAATCAGACCCTGTCAGGGAGAAAGACTGCATCCAATGCATGGCATGCGAGGTGCAATGCCCAGTAAAAGCGATCAAGATAACTCCCCCTTCTTGAGCACCTATTCTTCCCCTTTCCAAGAAACATGGTCCTCAAAACGAGGCCTCGCCGAGAAGTCAACGTATCCATCCCCTTTCTATTTTCGAGAGTTGTCTCACCGGACTAATGGAATCATTGCCCTCCGAAGATTCTTCTGTCTGCTGGGACAAAGACAAGAGAAATCGAATTCACGCAGTGTCGAACGCCCTTTCGGGTCAAACCCTCCCCAAGGAAGACGTGACCTAAGTGCGCGCCACAACTGGCACAGATTATCTCCGTCCGGACACCATCGGGATCCGGAACCCTCTTCACAGCGCCAGGGATCTCATCGTCGAAACTGGGCCACCCGCACCGAGCATTGAACTTGTCCTTTGAGCGGTACAATGCCACATTGCAGCGTCTGCAGACATAGGTACCGTTTTCCCAGAAATCGTCATACCTGCCACTAAAGGGCGGTTCCGTCCCTTTATGAATAATGACCTCTTCCTCCTGTCTTGTCAGCTCGTTCTGCTTCATCTGTTCCCACCTCCTACGTTCGTATGTTC
>JBEKGZ010000029.1:0-14988 GCA_050012535.1 Bathyarchaeia archaeon
CCGAATTTCGTTTTCACGATGGGTGAGACTTGTCCTTTCTGAAGCGTGAACGCGGCTTGTTCAAATTCTCTGACCATTTTTCCTCTGCCGAAAGTGCCAAGGTCCCCGCCGCGTTTTCCCGAAGGACAAAGCGAAATCTGCTTGGCGACATTCGCAAATTTCTCTCCCTTTTGCAGCCTCTCTACGGCCGCTTGTGCCTCTTTTTCGGTCTTCACGAGAATATGGGCACAATGAACGTCGTTTGACATCAGCAACTACTCCACGTCTTTGGGCGATGAGAAGACGGGACACAAAAATAAGCATTCAAGAGTTCAGAGTACGGCATGGGTACCGTGAATAGCGCACACAAGTCAACTCTGAGGACGTCTCAAATCCTGATGCTCGCGCCCAACAAGTTACCAGGTTGGATCTCAGCACACAACAAAAAAAGGTCGGTCCAACAGTGGTACAAGATAGTCTGCTAAAGCTTGGTTGAGCAGTCCCCTAGGTATCGGGTTCCTCTAGGACGTGGTAGGCTTCGTGTAAGGGGCAATAGACTGCATTTCGCCGAACTGAAGGTGAGTATATCGCATCTGCGTAACTCATTTCAGGACCGTCCGTTAACGAGCCATCCAGCTCATTGGAGCACATTTGGGTAGAAGGGAAACTCAATTACTTGGTGGCCAAGGCGCCGATGCTTTTCCACCCAACTAGATATTTCTCCAAGATATTCCTCACAACTCTCGCAATACGACATTTCAGTCTAATCCTCCACAACAGTCCCATGGCAAACCCGCTGATAGCTTATGATAGTTCGATACGTACAAACGACGGCGGAGGCTGACCTCACTAATGGCAAGTGTTCGATGCCTGTCCTTTCCAGTTTAACCCGACCCAGCAATGTTGATTTGCTATTTCGGAGACGTGAACGACGACGCGAAGACGTAAGGTAGAGTATGGTAGATACTCTCTTCAATTATTACGTGTGAAATTGTTGCGTGTCGGCGTAATTCGCTTGCTCAACCGCAGAAGCAGTTGGGGCTGAGGGACAATCGTGAGTAGTAAGGCTCCGAAGAAAGCGCAGAGTGCCGCGGCTAGCAATGAGTTGAGCCAGGGAACACCCCACATGTAGAGCCGGTCCACTATCAACTGAAGTCCGTAGGGCTTACCATACGGGGCTGTGAATAGTGGAGCACACTCGCGGACAAACGCGGTAAAGTGCTTGTCCCAATACTCATAGCCCCTGGTCACGCACAGTGACGGGCTCGGGAAACCAGCTTTCATGAAGACAGGATATAGTAAGGACGTGATTGCGACGAATGCCAAGGATAGCACAGCCCATCTATTCACGCGCTTGAGAACCTCCTGCCCGGCAGACAAACGGTGAGTCTCAGAGGGCTACTGCTTTGCTATGTTTGCTTAGCATTTCAGGTTTTGGGTTCTCGATTTCGTTCAAATCCGCTAGAGGACGCCTTCACATCAGATGTCGGAGACGGTTGATAGGAAAGGAGGGGTTGCTAGGAGATTCTTTTCTCAATGAATAGGGTTCTCAGGTGTGTGCGTGGTGTGTTTCTAGAGTAGTCGTCCCGCGAGCTTGAGCACACGGAGCGCGTTGAGTGTGATCATTTCGTTCGGGCCGTTCCGTCCCCAATCCACAACCTCCAGGCCAGAGGTGCGTTTGCCAGTTGGGTGCCAATAGTAGCCCCTCAATACGGTCCAGAGGACTCACCCAAATCACGCAAGATCATTAGATATTCAGTGCCGGGTCAGGGCGCTGTTTTGTCTCCTCAGCTGGACGGCCTGATCACTTCTTGATGGTCTTCACTATTTGTTCCACGACTTTTTCGGGATCCACGTTCGGGTCTTCGTTTCTAATGTCTTTGAGAAGGTTCTTCGATCGATAGAAGTCAATGACAGGTGCGGAGGCCTCTTGGTAGACTCTCAGGCGTTCACGGATCACTTCAGGCTGATCGTCGACACGCCTGAACAATTCACCGCCGTCCTTGTCGCACTTGCCAGCCACTTTGGGCGGCATCGACTTCTCATTGTATATCGCTCCACAGGTCTTGCATTGCAGTCTCGATGATAACCTCTCCACGATCACACTATCTGGAACGTTGAGGTTCACTACAACGTCAACTTTCGTGATCTTCTCGAGTTCCCTTGCTTGCCCGACCGTTCTTGGGTAACCTTCGAGAATGAACCCCTTCGACTGCTCAGACGCCAGGCGTTTCTTCAGAATCTCTGTGATGATCTCGTCCGGCACCAGTGTGCCAGAGCTGCTGTACTTCTCAATCTTCCTCCCCAACGGGGTCTTGTTGCGTATCTCTTCGCGGACAAGGTCGCCGGTAGAAATATGTGGGCTACCAAGCTTGTTCACTAGCCTAGAAGCGTAGGTTCCTTTCCCGGATCCCGGCGGCCCAAATATGACGACTTTCATTCACTCAGTCCCCGCGTCCTCACTTTGAGAGTATCTCTTCAAGGGTTTGGTTTGCTCGCAATAAGTCCTCCTCTGTGTTGTATGCATGAAAAGAGAAGCGCACGCCGTCGAAACGTTGTGAAACTATAATGTGCCGCTTCACAAGCTCGCCGGCAATGACAGACTGGTCTCGCCCTTTGAACCTGAATGAGGCTATGCTCGCATGAGCGCCTTCCTCCTCAGGCGTTAGCGCAATCGTGTGAGGGAATCTCTGGTTGTTTCTCACAATGTCGATGAATCGCTTCGTCATGGAGAGGACATGGCTGGTCAAGTTCTTGTGACCGATCTTTGTTAAGTATCGCATGGACTCCGCCAAGCCGATGGGGCAGGCGTAGTCCATCGTGCTGTACTCGAATTTCTTCGCATCCTTCGCAAAGGTGAGTTCTGTCACGTTCAAGTTGTACGGATCTGGTGCACTGCGCCAGCCCACTAAGGGCGGTTCAAGCTTCTCCACGAGGTCCCACTTGAGGTAGAAGAGGGATACACCGAACGGTCCTAGCAGTCCCTTGTACCCGCTCGCCACAAGCGCGTCCACCTCGTCCCGGTGCACGTCGATGGGCATGAGTCCTGCTGACTGTGTCGCGTCCACGATGAGAAATGCTCCGTGTGAATGCGCTAGCTCGGATAGCCAGCGTAGATCGAATCTCTGCCCCGTCCCAAACTCAACATGACTAATCGAGATCACGGCCGTGCGATCGTCCACAAGCTTCTCCAGTTCGTTCTCATCCACCACGCCATCATGATTCTTGGCAAGTCGTACTTCGATGCCCTTCTCCTCGCGCAGGCGCATCCAAGGGTGGACTACGCTCGGGAAATCAGCATCCGTGCTCACAACATTCGCGCCTCTCTTCAGGTTCAGAGACCATGCGAATGAGCAAATGCCCACCGTAGCACTGGACAAGACTGCTATCTCTTCCCTATGGGCGCCAAGGAGGGATGCCGCTTCATTCCGGGCGCCCTCTAACGCTTGTGTCTCAGCTGACTCATCGAAACCAATGGTTCCTCCGGACGCGACCTTCCGCTGAAACTCCACCATGCTGTCAATCGCTGGCCTCGGCATCAAGGAGATAGACGCGGAGTTCAGATATGTCACCGTACGCGCCGTCGGAAAATCCTCAAGATTCACCCGCAGCATTCAGGTCCCCGGCCGAGATGTTGCCTCTCCACGTTTTAAATTGCCACGATCATCTGAACGCCGGGGCGTCAGATGTCTTGATCTCTCTTCAAATAAGCGTATGACATGACCTTCCTGGATCGAATGATGAGTGATGAGTAGAGTCGCAATTGTGAGGGGAACGGATCCTCGTGACATGACCGTTCGAGCAATGGAGACGGTAGATGCCGCTAAAGTCGTCTCGCTCGACAAGCCGGTTTTGATTAAACCCAACTACATCGACGCCAGCCATCCCTCAACAGGAATCACGACCGATGCCAGAGTCATCGAGGGAGTCGTTACGTTCCTGAAGAAACACGATTTGGAGGAAATCATCATCGGGGAGGGAACCGGAATGGGAGATACCTTAGATGCCTTCAAGGTTGGAGGGGTCGATGATGTTGCAAGAAGATGGAAAGTCCGCATGGTCGACCTCAACAGAGACGACTTCGTTGAGGTTCATCCCCCCAAGGCTCGAACCTTGAGCAAAGTGAAGATAGCTAGGACGGCCTTGGAGAGCACGATTGTCAGTGTCCCAAAGCTGAAGCCGCACAGATTGGCTGGTGTAACTCTGAGTCTAAAGAACATGATGGGCGCCATGACGCCTAAAGGATCAATGCACGGGCATTTGAGTCAGAACATAGTCGACTTGGCCTCGGTTATCAAACCGAGCATAGCTGTCATTGACGGCATAATCGCTGGCGAAGGCCATGAAACCAGTGGTAATCCTGTGGAGATGAACTTGGTAATCGCAGGAACAGATCCTGTTGCAGTGGACGCAGTCGGTGCAGCCGTGATGGGCATCCGCGCCGAATATGTGAAACACCTGAGCCTGGCAGAGGAATGCGGCCTCGGAACATGCAACCTGGAGCGAATAGAAGTGCTTGGAGAACCCATCGAGAAAGTGAGCAGAAAATTCAGAACGTCCTTCTTGTCCAAAATCGCGCAGATATAAGCCAGTTCCGAATCTTTGACCGTCTTGCAATTGCATGCAATGGCTGGAGATAGTTGGACTAGGCGATCATTAAGTTGGTAGATCTAGCGAAGTTCGTTCAGGAGATTCCCCCAACAGTATGCGCGTACTTGGAGGACTCGTACTCGCAATCGACAGACTGTAATGTTCTGCGAGCCGTTCAAGAGAAGAACAGCGCGTATCTGGCGTTGGATCGAACGATCTTTCATCCGAGATCAGGCGGGCAACCGTCTGACGTTGGATCAATAGAAGGTTCTTCGTTTCGCGTTGACGTGAAGAGGGCGATGAACCAGAGCGGGGTTATCGTCCATTTCGCGAAGGTTGAAGGAAAGCTGGATACAGGCCCTGCCACATGCACGATCGATTGGACGAATCGGTTCCTGCTGATGAGAAGGCATACAGCAGCTCATCTCCTAGACCATTGTCTGGCGACTCTCACTGGTTCCCGTGTCGAGACAACGGACTCTTGGCTCGGGGATGATCCTTACGTTGGCTACGCAGGACCTGCTCACTCTGACCTCGACCTCAAAGGGCTTGAAGAGCTTGGGAACGGCTTCATCCGCCAAGGGCTGAATGTCGACATCAAGACTATGGACAGATCTGATGCCGAGCGTCTGATCACGGATGCCCCCAACTTTGCTAGGCTTCCGAAGAGCCAGAAGCTACGGATTGTGACCATCGAAGGGCAGCTTCCGATCCCGTGTGGGGGCACACATGTGCGGACCCTCAGAGAGATCGGAGGAATCGAAGTTCGGAGAACTGAGCCTGCCGAGGCGGGCTTCAGGCTACATTTCGAGGTCAGGTAGACGACTTGTTCCGAGGCTTCCTCTGGATCGTTTGGTGACCTAGCGAGTGCTATCCTTAAATGAGCTATCTGCTTGTACGGTCAATCCGAATCTGAAACCATAGCATCGCAGAGGAATAGCGCGTGTCTGAGATCGAAGATAAGGAGGCAATGCCGAAGGTAGAGAACCTTCTCTTGCCTCTTGAGGAGATGCTTGCCGCTGGCCTACACATTGGAACCCGCATCAAGACAGGTGACATGCAACAATACATTTACCGTGTCCGGCCCGATGGGCTCTTCATTCTTAACATCGGAAAGACCGACGAGAAGATCAGGATGGCAGCGAAGTTCATCGCTCAATTTGACTCCGATCGTGTCCTTACGGTTTCATCGAGGATCTACGGGAAGACGCCGATCGAGAAGTTCTGCGAGCTGACGAGGACCATGTCGATGATCGGCCGATTCATGCCCGGTTTAATTTCAAACCCGTTGCAACGAAAACACGCGGAACCCCAGCTCGTAATGGTCACTGATCCAAGGGCTGACTTCCAAGCGATCAAGGAATCGACCAACGCGGGCGTCCCGGTAATCGCGCTGTGCGATACCGACAACGCGTTCACAGGAGTCGACCTTGCAATCCCCGTGAACAACAAAGGCCGACGAGCTCTGGCGATGGTCTACTGGCTACTGGCGAGGCAGGTACTCCGTGAACGAGCAGAACTCCCAGCCGACGGAACGATCACAGCAACCGTAGACGATTTCGAGACAAAATTAGCTGCGATCGCGCCGAGAGTTGGCGGCGAACTTTGAAACTGAGAAGAGCTCAAGTCGCAGGCTCATTCTATTCAGGCACAAGAGCAGCTCTCACCAGCGAGATCGAGGGATGCTTCACTCACCGTCTAGGCCCAGGACGGCTCCCGAAACTCGCACACGTAGGTGAGAGGAAACTAGTGGGGCTCGTGTGCCCGCACGCAGGCTACATGTACTCAGGCCCTGTCGCTGCGAGGTCCTACTTCGAAGTCGCTAGCGACGGAAAACCGGACAAGATCGTGATCATCGGGCCAAATCATACAGGTCAGGGGAGCGGCGTCTCAATGATGTCCGAGGGCGTTTGGGAGACGCCTCTCGGGCAAATCGAAGTCGACAAGGAGACAGCTATCGCGATCTCAAAGGCGTCTGACATAATTGATGTCGATGAGCGAGCCCACCTGCATGAACATTCGATTGAAGTTCAGCTCCCATTCTTGCAGTACATCCTCAAGACGAGATTCGACTTCGTTCCTATCTGTATGATGATGCAGGATCTTGAGACGAGCGCGGAAGTCGGGAAGGCGGTTGGGGAAGCACTCAAGGGCAAAGATGCGCTCGTAATAGCTTCCTCAGACATGACTCACTACGAGTCAGCTGAGTCGGCGAAACGAAAGGACCGGCTTGCCATTGATGCCATCCTCGCGCTTGATGATGCAAGATTGCAGGAGACCGTTGAGTCACACAGGATTAGCATGTGCGGTCACGGCCCAGTCGCAAGCATGATTGCCGCTTCGAAGATTCTCGACGCGAAGACTGCTCAGCTTCTAGGATACAGCACCAGTGGCGATATCACTAGAGACAACAGCGAAGTCGTAGGATACCTCGCAGCGTCAGTCCAGAGATAGGAAATTCAGTCGGAAAGCGTGAGCCACCGGACATAGGATTGGTCGATCGTAACACGGCGCTTGACTTTTCTCTCAGGTCCATCGTAGCTAACTGAAGGTGCGGGGTTCTTGGGAAAGGGTAGCGGTTTCGGGAAAGTCATACTCTTCAACGAGCACTTTGTAGTCTACGGTCTTCCCGCGATAGCTTCAGCAATTGGGGCAAAGACAACGGCGCTGGTTCAGCGACGCGCAGGCTACGGAGTCGAGATCGAGGACGAGAGGCCTGAGACCAAAGGATACAAGGCGGAGAAGGCTGCCCAGCAGAAAGAATCCTTAGAGCTCATGCTGAGGTTCATGAAAATCAACACAGCAAATGACGCGTATCATGTGACTTTGGGCGGTGACCTGCTCGCTGCGAGCGGAGTTGGGGCAAGCGCTGCTTCATGTGCGGCGATCGCTCGAGCATTTTCTGAAGAACTCCGACTCAACTACTCGGACGACAAAGTCAACGAGGTTGCATACGAGGGAGAGAAAGGATACCACGGCACGCCTTCAGGCATCGATAACACCGTCGCAACGTATGGCGGCTTGATCTGGTACAAACGAGATGGCCCCTCGCATCTCATGGAACGCATGAGACTGAAGAAGCCTGTAGAGATCGTCATGGGAAACACCGGGCTCGTCGCGGATACGAAAGTCGTGGTTAGTGGCGTCAAGGAGCGAAGGGGAAAGGAACCGGAGAAATACGGCCAAATCTTCCATGACGCAGAACGGCTTGTCTACGAGGCAAGGAAAGAGCTTGAGGCATTCAATCTCAAGAAGGTAGGCGAATACATGAATCAGAATCATGCGATGCTTCAGCAGATTGGAGTTTCATGTCCCGAGTTAGAGTTGCTCGTAGATTTGGCACGCAACAATGGAGCTCTTGGAGCGAAGTTGACTGGGACAGGTAAGGGCGGCTACATGGTCGCGCTGACTCCAACTAAGGTTCTGCAGGAACGTGTGGCAAGGGCGATGGAAAAGAAGGGTTTTCAAGCACTGCGTACGACCATTGGGGTCTGAGGCCTAGCAGACACACAACTCATTCTAGGTGAATGAGAATGGAGTTAGCGAAGTTAGTCAAGGTTCTAGACGCAAAGGGTATGTTGACCAGAATCAGCAAGCCTGTTGATCCGAAATATGAAGTCTCGACGTTGATGAAGATGCTTGACGGGCACGCTTTGCTCTTCGATCACGTGAAAGGTTCCGCTATGTCGGTGATCGCGAACATTTGTTCCACGCGGGATCTCGTTGCCACAGGATTGGGAATCCGCAGGGAGGAGCTCATCGCGAAACTCGCAGATGCGATAGACCATCCCAAGAAGGCGCTAGTGATGGATGCTCAAGGATATCATGAGGTGGGCGCGGATCTCAGTAAGCTGCCCATCTTGACGCATTACACGAAGGATGCGGGCCCATACATTTCATCCGGAGTAATCGCAAGTGGCGACAAGGAGTACGGCGTCAATCTGTCTTATCATCGCGCCGAGGTTCTGGGGAAAGACAAACTCGTCCTTCGGATCCTCCAGAGGCATTTCGACACGTACATTCAACGTGGGCTCAAAGAGTTCGCGATTTGCATCTCTTCACCGGTGCAGATCTTGGTGGCCGCAGCTATCTCTGTCGAGGCAGGGATCAGTGAAGCCGACATAGCCAACGCATTGGAGGAGACTCCGCTTCTAAGACTCGAGGGTCACTTGGTGCCACCGTGCGACATTGTGATCTTGGCAGAGCTGACCGGCGAACTACATGACGAGGGGCCTTTCCTCGATCTGACTGAGACATTCGACATTATTCGAAAACAGAGAGTTGCCAAGGTAAAGAAGATCTACATGAGAAAGGATGCGGCGTATCAGGCTTTGCTCCCGGGTGGGCTTGAGCATAAGGTGCTGATGGGCATGCCGCGTGAACCCACGATCTACAGGGAAGTCGCGAAGGTCTGCGATGTCAAAGATGTACTGGTTACCCCAGGCGGGTGTTCTTGGCTTCACGGAGCAGTGAGCATACACAAAAAGTATCCAGATGATGGCCGGAAGGCCATCGAGGCGGCGTTCAAGGGCCACAAATCCATGAAACACGTCTTCGTAGTTGACGACGACATAAACATCCACGACCCAACCGACATCGAGTGGGCAATGGCAACGCGTTTCCAAGCCGACAAGAACATGATTACTTTTAGAGAGAAGGGCTCGTCACTAGATCCTTCATCGGACATGGAAACGCAGATGACGTGCAAAGCCGGGTTCGACCTCACGATTCCTGAGGGCGGAAAGAAGGAATTCAAACGACCCACCTTGCCGATGAAACTGAACTTAGACGACTACGTCTCGCACAAGTAGACCGGAGCTGAGGTAATCGATGCATCTTACGAATCTTGAAGAACGAATGTTGTCAGGTGAGAACGGTGAAGTCATGGGGCGCATGTTCCGTCTACTCGTTCGACTCGGCGAAATCTACGGTGCGGACCGAATGATTCCAGTCAACTCATCCCAGGTCGCCGGAGTTTCGTACAAATCAATTGGCGACCCAGGTATCGAGTTCCTCGAAGACTACGCCTCGAAGAATGCGAAGGTGAAGGTTGTCACATTCCTGAATCCGGCAGGGATGGACATTGAAGATTGGCAGAAGCTCAACATACCGCCGGGCTTCGCTGAGAAACAGCTGCGCATCATGAACGCTTTCAAGAAGATGGGCATAGTAGTGAGCGCAACTTGCACGCCGTACCTGGCTGGAAATCTTCCGAGGTTCAGGGAACACATCGCCTGGTCCGAATCATCGGCTATCTCATTCTCCAATTCGGTGATTGGCGCAAGAACCAACAGGGAGGGAGGGCCTTCAGCCCTCGCAGCTGCACTGTGCGGCGTCACCCCGAACTACGGCCTTCACTTGGACGAGAACAGAAAGCCGCAGATGCTCGTCGAGGTGAACGCCAGGCTCGAAGACAGCGCGGACTTTGGAGCGCTTGGATACGTTGTCGGAAAACAGGCAAAGAACAGAATACCATACTTCAAGGGCATCAAGGAGGCGGATACAGATCAACTGAAAGCGCTTGGTGCTGCGATGGCGGCCTCAGGCGCAGTTGCTCTCTACCACGTTGAAGACATGACCCCTGAGGCTCACTTGATGAACACAAACGGTCTGGAGAAATTGTCGGTCAGCGACAAGGACGTTAACGAGACATTCGCCAAACTCACCACTGGGAAGGAACCAGACATAATCATTCTTGGCTGTCCGCACTCGTCGCTCAAGGAGATAATGATGGTTTCACGAAAGCTAGAGGGGAAGAAGTTGAACAAACCTCTGTGGATATGTACCTCGAGAATGGTCAAGGAAGCCGCCAACCGGATGGGTTTCACTCAGATAATCGAGACTGCTGGTGGGAAAGTTGTGGCCGACACTTGCATGGTTGTTTCACCGATAGAGGATATGGGATACAAGACAACAGCCGTGAACTCGGGAAAGGCGGCAAACTACCTGCCCGGCTTCTGCAAGCAGAGCGTGATCTTCGGCAGACTCGATAACATACTCGAAAAGGTGACCGTGTAGGCTAGCACGAGGTGGCAGATTGTGGAAGTGTTGAAAGGAAGAACGATAAGCCCTGGCAAAGTGGAAGGAGAGACACTGGTCTCAAGAGAACCGATCGGATTCTACGGCGGGGTCGACGCAAAGACAGGCATCTTCATCGAAAAAGGCCACGAGCTTGAGGGCCAGTCCGTCAAAGGAAAGATCCTAGTCTTCCCTTGCGGAAAAGGCTCGACCGTAGGCTCCTACGTCATCTACGGACTCGCCAAGAATAATCAAGCTCCTCTGGCAATCGTGAACAAGGAAACCGAGACGATCGTCGCCACAGGCGTCATACTAGCGGGCATACCGTGCGTTGACCAGATTCCTGTCGAGAAGATCTCCAACGGTGACCATTTGATAGTTGACGCATCGACAGGAACGGTTTCAATCACTAAGAAGAGTCAGTAGCGTCGTTTCATACTAGTAGATGAAGGCAGAAGAAATCTATTGGGAATGAACTGTCTTGGTAAGTGAAACAATCGAACGGAAAAAAAGCCACATCAAGACCGCGCTTAGCCGTGATGTCCAAGCGCATGTGAGCACGGGATTCGATGACGTATCACTAGTGCACAATGCCCTTCCCGAGCTTGACCGCGATGAGATCGATCTTTCCTGCGAGTTGCTTGGCCATAAACTCGGGGCTCCCGTCATTATCGAATCCATGACTGGCGGTACGCCGATTGCCGCCAAGATCAATGCGACCCTGGGTAGAATGGCGGAAGAGCTACAGATCCCGATGGGCGTCGGCAGCCAGAGAGCAGCGATCGATGATCCGAAACTCGCCTACACATTCAAAGTAGCCAGAGAGAGCGCGCCTTCAGCTTTGCTTCTAGCGAACCTGGGCTGCCCGCAGATTATCAAAGAAGACGGAATGGAGCGCGCTGTAGCTGCCGTTGAGATGATCAAGGCTGATGCATTGCTCATTCACTTGAACGCGCTTCAGGAGTCAGTTCAGTTTGAAGGTCAAACACGCTTCAGAGGTGCACTTGGAAGGATCCGAGAACTCTCCACTAAGTTGAGCGTTCCAGTTTTGGTCAAGGAGACTGGTGCCGGGGTTTCGCGCGAGACAGCTGTCTCGGTTGAGCGGGCTGGAGTGAAGGGTATCGATGTTGCCGGTCTAGGAGGGACAAGCTGGGCAGCTGTGGAGTATCATCGTGCAAGAGAGAAACGTCGCGCACGTCAAGCTCACCTAGGATTAGCGTTCTGGGATTGGGGAATTCCGACCGCTGCGAGTGTCGTGGAGGTCGCTAGGTCAACGAAGGTGAAGATAATTGCTTCCGGAGGCGTGCGTAACGGCCTTCACATCGCCAAGGCGATCGCACTAGGCGCCCACTACGGAGGACTGGCAATGCCGCTTCTGCAATCCGTATCCAAAGGCCACAAGGAAACAAAGGAGAATCTTCTATCAGTCATCGACGAGCTGAGAACAGCGATGTTTCTAACTGGCTCCATGAACCTAGAGCAACTACACAAGTGCTCTGTCACAATCACGGGCAAGACGCGCGAATGGTTGATAGCGAGAGGGCTACTATCTTAGGACGCACCGGCATCCAGTCAGCCTCAGAGGTCGCCTAGCGACAAGTTGCGAGTCTTACGCTTCCTTCGGAAGTTCAAGAGGTTTCGCGCTAGCAATCCGATACTCACAAGTTTGGCAGTTCAACTCGTCAATTCTAGCGTTGAAAAGCGTGCACCACTCCCATGCATCCTTGCCGATGCGCAGCTTCGTCCGCTGGATGCACGGGTGGGTCTTCTCGGCCATGGTCTTCCGGGTATACCATTGGTTCGGGATAAACCTAAGCCTCTGGGTTGATATAGGCTCACCAGCTTTAGGTCGCTTTCACGCCTTTGTGAGAGGACCTTCTTGGTGCCCTCTGAGTTTGCCGGATTCTACAAGCTGACGCCTGAGGAGAGACTTCGTTTCGTGGGCGAGTTCGCTCATTTGGACAGGACGGAGTTGGATATCCTTGCGGCATCTAGTGCATTGAAGATGGACACTGCCAACCATATGATCGAGAATGCAGTCGGTGTCATGCCGGTACCCTTTGGAATTGCGATGAATTTCCTGATCAACGGGAAGGACCGCCTGATACCTATGGCGATCGAGGAGCCATCAGTGGTCGCCGGTGCAAGCCACGCGGCCAAGATGGCTCGGTCCAAGGGTGGATTCCTAACATCAAGCACGAGGCCCGTAATGATTGGACAGATCCAAGTCGTCGGTTGTGTTGACCCGGAGAAAGCGCGTGCATCCATTCTTGCGTCCACGGAAGAGATCCTGAAAAAAGCGAACGAGCAGGACCCAATCCTTGTTTCGAAGGGCGGTGGGGCCATCGCGTTGGAAGCGAAGGTCATTCACACGATCATCGGTCCTATGGTCATTGCGGAGCTCTTGGTGGATTGTGGGGATGCAATGGGCGCTAATGCCGTCAACACGATGGCGGAAGCGGTCGCGCCACTTGTCGAAAGGATAGCCAGAGGTCACGTCTATCTCAGGATTTTGTCAAACTTGGCCGACAGGAGGCTTGCTCGGGCTCATGTCACGGTAGCGAAGGAAGATCTTGGCGGTCCGGAGGTTGTGGACGGAATAATCAACGCGTACGCTTTCGCAGCCGCCGATCCATACCGTTGCACAACGCACAACAAGGGAGTAATGAACGGTGTCACTGCAGTAGTATTGGCTACTGGAAACGATACACGAGCAGTTGAGGCTGGAGCGCACGCCTACGCGTCTCGATCAGGACGATACAGCCCGTTGACCCATTGGCGCAAAGACGCGAAGGGTGACCTTGTTGGAGAAGTCGAGTTGCCAATGGCGGTAGGACTGATTGGAGGCGCGACGGCAGTTCATCCAATCGCAAAGATCGCCGTCAAGATTCTTGGAGTTAAATCAGCTCGTGAGCTAGCTGAGATAATCGCTGCAGTCGGCCTTTGCCAGAACCTAGCGGCCTTGCGTGCACTGGCTGCAGAAGGAATCCAACATGGCCACATGCGCCTTCATGCGAGAAACGTGGCGACCACGGCAGGAGCGGCCGGGGATATTGTAGACAAGATAGCTGAGAAAATGATCGAGGAGAAGAAGATCAGAATCGATAGGGCCAAAGAGCTGTTGGCCGAATATTCAAAAACAGCTTAGATTCTTTCAATGAGTGCAATTGATTCCATATGCTTGATCTTCGGAACCGCGTCTTTCTCCATCCAGTCCGAGACACTGTCATAGATCTTCTGATAGTATTTCTTTGTTGAATGTCTCACCAAACCGAGCCTTTCCATCCTTCTGACGTACCTCCACTTCATGCTTCTCGAGATCTCGTCGCCGAGGACTTTGTCAAGATCCATTTTCTTGAAGACTCTGGGGAGGCGGACAAAGGCTCCGATTATCTCCTTGGGAAAGGCGGTCAAGCTCTCCTTCGACAGTTTTCGCTTACCCCTGGCTCTGATGAGGTGCACACTTTCCCTCGCCCTTTTCATTCTATCTCGCCTTGTTCTGTTCCTGCTAGACACAGGGCATGCGTAAAAACATTCTTCGCCCTCTCCCGGGCTGCTTTGAGAGTAGCCAATCCGCTCTGTGAGGTCACTCTGCGAAGTGATCTTTCCACCGAGTCTACAAAGCTTAAACGGTCGGCATCTCGTGCAAGCATTCGTTGTCCTCGAGCTGTTCCGTGTGAACTGAAGGCAGACGACTGCTCTCCTTCCACACATTCCATCTTACAATATCACGAAAAGGTAAAACATGACAACTAGGATGATGCGGTAGATGCCGAAAGGAATGAGGTTGTTCTTTGCAACGTAACCTAAGAATAGTCGGATTGCCGCCAGCGCGACAAAGAAAGATATCACGAAGCCTATCAGCAGTGTGCCCACTTGACTTGAGGAGAATGTTCCTGCCGAATTCAACAGATCAAATCCGGACGCTGCGATCATTGTAGGAACAGCCAATAGGAAAGAGAAGAGCACTATCGTTTTTCGCTTCATTCCTAATGCTAATCCGCCGATGATGGTAGGGGCGGACCTTGACACGCCCGGTATGATGGAGATGGTCTGACAGAGTCCGATGACCAAACAATGCCTGTATGGTATTCTTGACAGGTCATCTATTGTTGATCTCTCACGATAGCGTAACTCAAAAAGGACAAGGAATGCTCCACCAAGAAACAGAGCCCAGAGGACGATGTATTGATTGCCTAGCAGGACATCTTTGAATACTCTGTAGAGAAGAAGCCCGACAATGCCTGTAGGCAGAAATGCAACAGCCAATCGTTTCAAGACCCCCCAATCAAGAAGGAGTCTCCAATAGGAAATCACTACGGAGAGAATTGAACCGAATTCGAGCGATAGTTCGAAGCTTTTGACAAAATTAGTCTGCGCAACATTCAAGATGACTGCCGC
>JBEKGZ010000030.1:0-29115 GCA_050012535.1 Bathyarchaeia archaeon
AACGCACCGATGGCCATGGTCTTGGAGGACCATGGATCCCTCGCGATCCAGGCTGGAGACCAATTCAAAGACATAGCATCCTCAACAGGCCTGTTCAAAGTGCGAGACTTCCCAAATTACGAGTCGGCTAGAGATGGAATTCTGACCGGCAGTGTCAAAGGAGTTGTTGTAATACCGGAGGGTTTCACCGAGGCTTTCAACTCGCATCGCCAAGCAACCGTTTTGATCACCGTAGACGATACCAACGCTCAGATGGGTGCCATCATTTACGGGGAAGCATCCTCAATCGTTGGGGCGATATCCGATAATCTTGGCCGAATCATCATAACAAAGATGGGTATCGCAAGCGATCCATCATTTGTTATTGAGCCAATAAGCGTTCAACGTGAGAATCTGATCAGCAGCACCACAAATTCGTTTGAATTCTTAGCTCCAGGTTTCATGGCGCTGACCGTAGTGATGGGAACCCTATCTGGACTGGCTTCGGCAATCTCCAGGGAGAAAGAGCAAGGATTCAAGCATTCACGATCTTAGGACTTTCCATGGTGCTCTTTGACGTCAGGGTCTATGGTAACCCCCTTTTGATGGTGGGAGTAATGCTACTGGGGGTTGCTAGCTTCGCAGGCATCGGGATAATCGCCACTTCCATAGCCCCAGAACAGGAAACTGCCACGATGATGATGCTGCTTCTACAGTTCCCGATGATGTTCCTGAGCGGCATCCTCTTCCCTATGGATCAGTTACCGGTTTGGTTGCAGTGGATTGGGAAGGCGCTTCCTTTGTACTATGCCGCTGACGCCCTAAGGAAGATTGTCGTTCTCAATGCAAGCCTAAATCAGATCTTCCCGGATGCCGGGGTTCTGATCCTCTATTCTCTCGTGACTCTGGGCATAGCGATTCCCGTCTTTAGGAAGGCAATGACAAGGTAATCACACTCTAACGCCGCATCGATATTCGGTCGCGCCGAGATCTTTGTGCTCAGAAATGCTCTCGCTTGACAAGCAACCCCTACCCTCGGCGTCCTATCTTCACGTCAGTCGGGTATCTTGATCGGGTAGCATCCGTATTTTCTATTTTCTAGCTCAGGCTCCTCTATCAGTAACAATATCATACACACTGACATCATTCTCAGAGATCGCAGATGTCCGTTCCCATGGTCGAGGCGAGCAGCGTGGGTGTCGTGTTGATTGATGCGCAACCCTTCTTCTGGGATACTATGCACGGGGCGAAGGAACCGATACTCATGCGAGTCGAGCGCCTGCTGATGCTGGTTGACTGGCTTGGGCTGCCGCTAATCGCAACATTCGAACATCCCGTCGAAACAAAAGGTTGGCTTCCGGAGCGTCTTGAGTGGGTCTTTCCATCGCATGGCAAGCGATTCGTGAAACGAACGTACAACTGCTGCTCTGACCCTGCAGTTCGAGAAGCGATTAACGAGATGCATCTTCCACAGGTGGTTGTGGCAGGCGCAGAGACCGACGTATGCGTGCTCCAATCGTCGCTGGGGCTAATCGACATGGGCTTGCAGGTCTTCCTTCTGGAGGACTGTATATTCACGTCTGAACATCATGCTCGACCTGCTCTGGAGCGCATGTATGGCGCCGGAGTGGTCCCGTGCACGCTCAAGACCCTATTCTACGAGTTGACCCGCACTGTTGACAAAGACGCGTTTCCAGCCAAATGGAAGGTCGGAGCCGACTCGTACGCGGAGTACTTCCGCTTGGAAGATCTTCCTCCAGCAGAACCTGCGCGTTGAGAAACAGTCGTGTTAGCTACGTTTCTCCAGAGCCTACGTGGCGCTGTGCTTCTGGGTTTCTGTCCGATGACTCGTGCCCTCTCACCAAAGACGCCACTGTGCCAATCGCGCTTATGCCTGATGCGATCAGGAACACCTTACTCATTCCGACAATGAAGTCGCCTCCTGCGATGGCACTCTGTGTAGTCAGGCCTGTGAAGAGTTGAAGCATTAGCTGCGGAGGTATTGTCGTGGCAATCACTGCGGTCGCCAAAGCTAGCCCCACTGCCTGTCCGGTAGCTCGCATTGTGCTGAGAGTTCCTGAGGCCACGCCTAGCTTACTCCCGTCTACGGAGCTCATGACGGCGCGTGTATTCGGCGAAGAGAACAAACCGAAACCGATCCCAAGGAAAGTCAGCCTCAGGACAATGTCACCAACCGGTGATGCAGCATTCAGCTGCGACAACAGAAGCAATCCCACCGTTACGATGACCATGCCCACTGTGCTGAGTGATCTCGAGCCAAACCTGTCTGCTAGCCAGCCACTGGGGGGAGAGAGGAGCGCCATCGCGATGGACATGGCGATCAGGAATACTCCCGCGCTTTCGGGTTGAAGTCCTTGAATATCCTGCAGGTAGATCGAGATCATGAAAGTCACGCCACTGATGGCGATGTAGTTGAGAAGCGCCGCGATATTCGCGGCAGCAAACAAACGATTCTTTGTGAAGAGAGAAAGATCGAAAATCGGGTGTCGGGTCAGGCTACGCTCTGCGTAGATGAACAGAAGAAATGCACTCACGGTGAGTACGAGAAGCCCCAGAGTGGCGGAAGAGTACCAACCAAAGCTACCGCCAAGCGTCAAACCTGCCAGCAATGAAGCCAACGCTACTGAGAGTGTTACAGCTCCGGCGAAATCGAATCTCTCACCAGCCGATGAGGCCCATTTCTCCTTGAGCTTCGTTGAAGCTAGGCTCACAACTAGGATTCCAATTGGAACGTTGACATAGAAGATCGATCTCCAACCGAAACTCTGGACGAGGATACCGCCGATGACTGGGCCGGTCGTGAGCCCCACATAGACTGCCATTGCATTGATGCCTAATGCCTTGCCTCGTTCCCAGCTTTGGAACGATTGGGTCACGATAGCCGGGCTGTTGGCCGCGATGAAAGCTGCCCCAATGCCTTGAAGTGCTCTGAAGACGACGAGCTGAGATCCAGTTGCAGATGCGCCGCAGAGAATCGATCCTGCAGTGAAGATAATGAAGCCAAGAATGTAGGTGCGCTTTCTCCCCCTGAGGTCAGCTAGTCTTCCCGCGTTGATCAGGAGCACCGTCAGTACAAGTAGGTAGGCTAGGGATATCCAGACGACGGTTTCAAGCCCGATCATCATCGAAGATGCAATTGACGGAATAGCTATCGTGACGATGCTGCCATCGAATGGCGCCATGAAAGAGCCTATCGTTGTTACCAGCAGAACCATCCACTTGTAGCCTGATTCTGTTTCAGGTCTTTGAGTCACTAAGGTCATGTTTCTCATCGTTTGATCGTTGGGAGTGCAGAGGTTAGGCTGAGCGACAACATGGTTCCAAGAGTTAAACGATAGCGGATTTATGCCGTTTTAGAGGTTTGCGGTCTCGAGAAACTGGAAGCTGTTTCCAGTCGGGAAACTTGTCTTGGCAGCCAGGCCGAGAGGACGACCGGCAGCACCAGCCAGGCCGGCAAGACGTAGGTGGTGCACTTGCCTTGGCGTTCACGGCCCTGATCTCTTTGACGAATCCCCGCTTTTCGTCTGCTCATGCTCAATAATCGTTTGGCCAAGTCAGTCGGCTATCTAGCAAATAGAATGGCGGCGTAACTACTACCACTCGAAGCCCAGGCTCGCATTGTCGGAAGTTGCTTATTCGAGTGTTAGTGCTATGTTGTATCTGAGAGGTGACTAATGTATGGCAAGCAAGAGAAGTAGGGGAGCTAAGAAAGCGTGGACGGCTAGTAGAGATAAGAAGGTGGCGAGAGCACGCGAGAAGAAGAAAGAACGCAAAGCCCCCCTTTTTTGAGGGGGCGTATCCCCTTTGGCCGTCAAAGGAACTCTAGCAACAGGAGCCGGATTTGCATCCGGACCCGCATTGTCCCCCCGTTTGCAGAAGCGATCCGCACCCGCTACAATGCTTGTTTTCGGCTGAGTTTTCTCTCTTGCAGGTCATACAGGTCTTGGAATCAGATGACAATGACGATCCGCGGGCCCATGACACCTTCCTTTGGCTTAAAGCCATTACGTTACTAGGACGATGATGCCTGTTTTCCTTGGAAGGATACAAGGAAACCGTAGGCGTCCTTGTCACGTCATGGTTCGTCGTCGGACGTCGGAAGCTGCAAGAGGAAGCGTAGAAACGCCCAGTTTTCTCGTGTTAGAGGCTGTTTGTTTGTAGCGTACAGAGAACAGTTAACGTTAAGTTTATGTTAATTGTATGACAGTGTATGGGCTGGGAATTTTGTGGAGGAATACTACAGGAACAGCGAAGGCTACTATCAAGTGAAGAGAACGCCCAAGCGTGGAATCAAACGTCGCTGAGAAGAACTTTGGCTATGTGAACGACGCGAGTAGCAGCAACAACAGGAGAAGAGAATGACCCCTACTAGAGACACCACTTCAAGACAACAATCAACTATGCTTGACACCTACACCTGACACCTAGACCCCTACACGTCTACACTTAGGGACTCTCTAGACTCCCCGGGATGTCATCGTTCGTAAGAATCGTTGGAGCGGGAAAGAAGAAAAGATTTAGTTGTCGCGTTTCTTCCGTGGCTTCGCAGCAGCGAGCAGTTTGATTGATCGAGACATCGAACCCAGAATTGGGTTACTTCTGTTCATATTTCGAACTCTCCTTCGACTGCTGCGCCGAACCCCTTGGCTATTCTGAGTGAGAGCGTGATCTTCGTGTCGTAGTCGACCTTGTGAACTTCTGCATCTTTCAGGTCGACGTGTTCATGGTTATGAATTTCTCGTGCTTGATCTCCGTATAGTCTAAACTTGACGATCATGCTAGATCGCTCCCATCGCATGTAGCCTATGCCAGCACTCGTAACAGTGGGCTGTCTTGGTGAGAGCTTTCTTTTGTTGGTGACATTCCTTGCATTCAGGCATCTTGCTCAACCCTTGACGTACATGAGTTTCGTCTACGCCATATTACACTTGCCTAGAAAACCGAGAATTTCTGTTTCAGATCGACGCCACAAGATACACTGAGGGATAGCATCGCAAGTCCATGCCCAATTGGAGCAGAAGTTCGCTTCCGACCAGTATGCGCAGCGCGGACAGAACCTCAAGGCACTCTCTCACAACCACCGCTTTCGCGATTAAGAGTTAAATTGCCTGATAAACACTCTCCCCTGTTGTTGGAAGATTCTCTTTGGATATCGACAAAATACGTAAGGAATTCCCTATCACTGACAAATACGCATACTTCGATCACGCGGCCGTTGGACCACTCCCCAAGAAGACCGTTGAATCCGTCTGCCGGGTCACTGAGGAGAAATGCGAAGGAGATCTTCACTGGGAATCTTGGGAGGAAACCGCTGAGGCAGTGAGGCAATCAACCGCAAACCTGATTGGAGCAAAAGTCGAGGAGATCGCCTTGACATACAACACATCCGAGGGCATAGCCATCGTCGCAAACGGCCTGACATACGAGAAGGGATCCAACATAGTCACGTGTGACATGGAATTCATGTCAAATCTCTATCCTTGGCAGGCTCTCTCGAAACACCAAGGCCTACAATTGAAGGTGATCCGAAACCGAGACGGAATACTGCGAAGTGAAGATTTCTCCGAGGCAATCGACTCAAGAACGAGAGTCGTGGCAATTTCATATGTCCAGTACACAAATGGATTCAAGATCGACCTCGAGGAACTATCGAAGATCGCCCATGAAAATGGCGCCTGCGTCGTTACGGACGCGGTCCAAGCGCTCGGTCAAACGCCGGTTGACGTATCGAAGCTAGGCGTTGATTTTCTCGCAACAAGCGGTTACAAGTGGCTACTTTCACCGATCTCAACAGGTTTCCTGTATGTGAGACGTGAGCTGTTTGAGGAGCTCTGGCCCACGATTGTGGGGTATCGTTCCGACGAGAATTCGGAGGAGTTTGGATTTAGAGAATTCGAGCCAGCTCACACGGCGCGCAGGTATGAGGGTGGTCAACTGAATTTTCCAGGCTTTGCCGGAATGAAAGAATCCCTTGCTCTCCTCCAAGATGTGGGCATCAGCACGGTGCAAATGAGGATCCATGCTCTTGTCGACCGCATGATCGATGGGTTGAAGCGAAACACCAGCGTGCAAGTGAAAAGCTGCCTAGAGGAAGCCTTCAGATCTGGCATCGTCAGTTTGGCATGTCGTGAGCCTGATTTGGTTGCTGAGCGACTGCTGCAAAGAGGAATTGTAATCTCGGTCAGAGGTGGCAGGCTGAGAGTATCGCCGCACTTCTACAACACCGAAGGTGAGATCGACAAGTTAGTCTCTGACCTTTGCGATATCATCGAGAGCTTCTGGGTTGTCTAGAGTAGAGAGGTCTCCCAGCTCTGTCTTGCCGAGCAGCTTGGATCTGATCAGTCTTCTTACGACTTTGCCTGAACGTGTCTTTGGTAGTTGCCTTACAAATCGCACATCTCTGGGTCTGAAAGTCTTCCCCATTACGTTTGCGACTTGGTCCTTGAGCGCTTCTCTGAGGTTCTCGCTTGCTTCGACGTTGGGTTTGAGGACTACGTAACATGTGACTTCCTCGCCTTTCACTTCGTCTGGGACTCCGACGGCTGCGGCTTCTGAGACGCTCGGATGCTCCATGAGTGCCGACTCAACTTCTGCTGGGCCTACGCGCCTGCCTGAGACTTTGATCGTGTCGTCTGCTCTGCCTAGTACGAACCAGAATCCGTCTTTGTCCACGAGTGCCCAATCAGCATGATACCAAATGTTCGGCCATCTGGACCAGTAGGTCTCGATATACCTTTGCGGGTCGTTCCAGAATCCTTTGGTCATAGACGGGCATGGCTTCTTCATGACGAGGTAGCCCACCTCTTCTCGCACTGATTGTCCTTTCTCGTTGAAGACATCCATGTCCATTCCGAGGCCGGGTCCCCCCACGGTGCAGGGTTTCAGTGGGGAAAGCGGAGAGGGTGTTAGGTGAGGTGCAATGAGTTCGGTGCCACCTGAGATATTGATGATCGGGCATCTCGAACCACCTATCTTCTCGAAGAACCAGGTCCATGATTCTGGGTCCCAAGGTTCGCCGGTGGAGCCCAGTATCCTGAGGCTTGAGAGGTCGTTACCCGTAATGTGCTCGTCGCCATACTTCATGAGCAGTCTAACAAGGGTTGGTGAGATCCCAAAGATGGTTATCTTGAAGTCGTCGATGATCTTCCACAGTCTGTCTGGGCGTGGATAGTCGAACGCGCCTTCGAATAGGAACACGGTGCTTGCAAGATTCAAGACGCCGATGAGCATCCATGGACCCATCATCCAGCCAATGTCGGTGACCCAGAAGAAGACATCATCATCCTTCGTGTCGAAATGGTATCCCACATCTTTCGTGCATTGGATTAGCGGCCCGATGTGTGTGTGCACGGTTCCTTTCGGCTTGCCAGTGGTTCCTGAGCTGTAGAGTACAAGAGACACGTCCTCAGAATCCAACTGAGCTGATGCGCACTCTTTAGACTGGTTCTTGACTAGGTCATCCCACCATATGTCACGAGCGCTTGACCAAGGCACATCGATCTTGAGCCGCTTGTAAACGATCACGTGTTTGATGCTCTTCACGAGATCGGTTGCGGCGTCTGCCTCCTTCTTGACGTGAAGACTCTTTCCTTTTCTGAGTGTTCCGTCTGCTGTTACTAGGATCTTTGCCTGAACATCATTGAGTCGTGACGCGACCGCTGAAGCCCCGAAGCCTGAGAATATCGGTACGCATATCGCTCCGAGCTTGAACGCGGCGAACATCGCGATTGGCACCTGTGGAGACATCGGCATATAGAGCCCGATGGCATCACCCTTCCTTACGCCTAGGCTCTTGAGGCCATTTGCGAACCTATTCACTTCATCACATAGACTCCTGTACGAGAGTTTCCTAACTTCTCCGTCTTCACCTTGCCAGATGATGGCCGTCTTGTCTCCTCTCGTTCTCGCGTGCCGGTCGATGCAGTTGTGAGTGATGTTGAGTTTCCCGCCAACAAACCAGCGGGCCCACTGAATCCCTTTCGAGGTATCCAGCAATTTCTCGTAGGGCCTGAACCATTCGATGTTTAGATCCTTCGCAGCTGCATCCCAGAACCATTCGATATCATCTATGGATCGTCTGATTAGTTCGTCGAGGGTGCGTATCTTATGCTTCTGCATGAACCTCGTGATGTTGCTATTGTCGACGTATCGGCCCGTCGGTCTCCAGACGACTGACATCTCGATTCCTTTCTTCGGGTTTAGCGTGTTGAGTATTTAGTATTTCCAGATCTCGACTGCCCCAGTGGGTTCGCTCCAACAGTGCTATCCCCCTACTTGCGGCATGAGACTCGTTCTATCGCATCTTCAATCAAAGCCTTTTATTGCATGTCAATGCTCGGATCGTTCCGTCCGGAGTGTCAATGGAATGAGTGGAGCGCAGAAGATAGAATATCCACCGCATCTTAGGGAGATTCTGGAACGTGCTCTGAAGGATACGGAAGGATTCTGGGGCGAAGCCGCCCGTGAGCTCCATTGGTTCAAGCCTTGGGATCGTGTCTTCGAATGGAAGTATCCGAATTTCAAATGGTTCACCGGAGGGACAACGAATCTCTCTTACAATTGTCTGGACCGTCACGTTCTGGAGAAAGGAAGAGGTAACAAAGCCGCGGTTATCTGGGAGTCGGGAGAGACAAGCGAAACCAGAGTTCTCACGTACAGCGAGCTGCTGGATGACGTGAAGAGGTTGGCTGCTGCTCTGAGGGCTCTAGGCGTAGAGAAAGGTGACAGAGTCACAATCTGCATGCCGATGGTTCCAGAAGCAGCCGAGGCAATGCTAGCGTGTACCCGGATCGGAGCTATTCACTCTGTGGTCTTCGGCGGCTTCGGAGCCGCGGCTCTGGCTGAGAGGATAGTGGATGCGGGTTCCAAAGTCCTGCTGACTGCTGACGTGGGCTACAGGCGAGGCAAAGATGTTGGGCTCAAGGAGGTTGTTGACGAGGCTCTAGAGACGCCCAGTCAAGTCCAGAAAGTTATGCTCCTCAAGAGAGCCAAAAAAGAGCCCAACATGAAGAAAGGGAGAGATTTGTATTGGGATGAAGCGCTCGAAGCTGGCAAGTCAGAGAAGACCGATCTCGCTCCGGTTGAGTCGAATGAACTAGCGTTCATACTCCACACGTCAGGCACTACAGCGAAGCCGAAGGGAACAGTGCAACCTCACGGCAGTTACCAAGTCTACATTCACTCCATGGGCAAATGGGTCTACAACATGAGTGATCGAGACATCTGGTGGTCGACGTCAGACATCGGATGGATCGTTGGCCACAGCTACGTCGTCTATGCGCCGTTGCTCTTCGGCTGCACCACCCTCATGTACGAAGGCGTCCCGGATTACCCAGCGCCGGATGTCTGGTGGCGTATAGTAGAGAAGCATCGAGTCAGCAAGATGTGGATCTCTCCAACAGGCGTCAGGGCTCTGATGAAGTTCGGTGATGAGTATCCTGCCAAACATGATCTCAGTTCGATCAACCTCGTAGTCTGCGCAGGCGAGGTCCTCAATCCCGCAGCTTGGAAATGGTTACAGCAGACTGTGCTGAAGGATAAGGTGCCCGTAATCGATCACATGTGGCAGACCGAGAGCAGTGGCCCGATGGTCGGCAACCCTGTAGGTATCGCGATGCTGCCGGTCAAACCCGGCTCGGCAACGATACCGTTGCCTGGGATCGAAGCGGACATCGTAAACGAAAGTGGCGAGTCGCTTCCAGTGAACGCGAAGGGAACCTTCGTTTGTCTACGTCCTTTCCCGGGGCTGACCCCGTCCTTGTGGAGGGATCACGATCGATACGTGAAGGACTACTGGGATCGTATTCCGCGCCGCTACTATACGGGAGATGCGGCTCTGCGAGATGAGGACGGGTACATCTGGTTCCTCGGTAGGATGGATGAAGTCATCAAGATAGCCAGTCATCGAATCGGTACGATCGAGATCGAGAGCACGCTCGTAGGTCACCCGGCCGTGGCTGAAGCAGCTGTCGTAGGCAAGCCAGATCCAGTGAGAGGGGAAGTCGCAGCGGCCTTCGTTGTTCTGAAAGCCGGTTATGCTCCGAACGACGAGTTGAGGAAGAGCCTCAAAGCACTTGTACGGAAATCACTTGGCAAGATCGTTGTAGTTGATGACATAGACTTCGTGGATATGCTTCCCAAAACTAGGAGTGGCAAGATTATGAGGCGTCTCATAAAGGCCGTGATTACGGGAGAGCCGCTTGGTGACTACTCCACAATAGAAGACCAGGGATCCATAGAGGAGATAAGGAAAGCCGCCGAAGCACTCATGGCTGGCCTGAAGAGGAAAGCTTGACCCAACCATTCGCGACTCGTGCCAAACGCTCGCTACTTGGTCAGTCGTAGTATCTCATTCTGCAATCGGGCCTTTGACTGGGCGAGCTGTTTGCGTCTTACGCGCTGGCGGCTGCTAGTCTTCCTCAGGCTGATGGATCGTCTTCTCAGTAATCTCAGAGTCTCTCTTGGTGCGGGAGATCCAATAGATCTCTTACGCATCACAACAGCCCCAAGAGTCTGAGCCCAAGACAGCTCAGCTTTCAGCTTGCCGATTCGATCACGAACGACCGGTTCTGCTTTCCGACACACGAGTTCAAGCCACACATCCGCTTCGTTCGACCCGCTTTGAGAGAACTCGCTTGCAGCCGATGCCACGAGCTGGTGGGCGAGACGGAACGGGAGTCCGAACTTGGTTGTCAGTGTGTTGGCAATTTCCGTGGATGCGGTCATGATAAGGTCTGCACGGTCTGCTGTGATGTCTGCGACCTCAATCTGGGAGATCAGGATACGAACAATCGATGTTGCGTCTTGTGTGGCCTTTGATGATGCCCAGATGATTGGAGTAATCTCCTGCAAGTCTAGGTTGTAGCTCATGGGAAGAGAGTGAAGGATTGTCGCGATCTGCGAAAACGCCCCGATGGGCAAAGCGCACCTTGCGCGAACGAGTTCGATTACGTCCGGGTTTTTCTTCTGTGGCATGATACTGCTCGCAAAGGAGAGATCTTTGGGTAGCTGCAGGTGACCGACTTCCGGCGTTGTGTTGAAGATCAGATCCTCCGCAAGCCGACTAATATCGACTGACAACGTCGCCATGTTGGCCACAAATTCGAGCGCGAAGTCTCTGGAGCCTACTGCGTCCAGTGAATTCTCGACAAGATCGTCGAACCCCAAGAGTGCAGCAACCGTGTCTCGGCTAACTGGGATGCTAGTGCCTGCAAGAGCACATGCTCCCATCGGGGACAAATTGAGGCGATTGTAGGAGTCCTCAAGCCTCTGAAGGTCACGGGCGATTGCATCGTGAAAAGCCATCAGGTAGTGCCCGTAAGTTGTTGGCTCAGCAGGTTGCATGTGTGTCCTGCCAATAAACAGCGTCTTCGAATGTTTGCCGATCATCTTCTGCAACTCAGCCAGAAGTGCAATGAGCAAGTCGATGAGCTGGAGGAGCTCTGTTCTAAGACGCATCCGTATGGCTGTAGCGACCTGATCGTTTCGGCTCTTCGCCAGCTGAAGATTCCCGCCGGCGGGGCTGCCTGCTCGTCTAATCACTACTTCCTCAATGGTCACGTGCACGTCCTCGGCGCTCGGGGTCTTGGGCATCGCGCGCATTTTCGCAAGCACTTTCAAAATTCTGCGAGCGTGATCCCGAGTTATGATGGATTGGCGTGCGAGCATGACGACATGCGCCCGATTGATCTCGACCACGGATTCGAACAGATATCTGTCAGATTCCATGCTGGAAACGAAGCTTCGAGCCTCTCTTCGAGCCGGCCCGAGTCTGGGGCCTCGGTATAGCAGCGACACAGGACTCTCTTCTCCTTGGGCACCATCTGATGATGATTAGGCGCTTTGTCTCTTCTGCAGTACGCTGGTAGCTCATACAAACGTCAGATGCTAGCTTCGCTTCATGGCTCGAAGGCGCTCCTAGGATTCCAAGTCTACGGATTCGCTTTGGATTGGCTCGGTATGATGGAGACGATAGGAGGGGCTTGCTTCTTGGTCTCGATTTTGGCCTTGTGTGCAACCTGCGATGGTAGCCCCCAGATCTGGATGAATCCGACAGACCATCCTTGATCGAACCTAGAGCCTTTCTCATACGTTGCGAGGTTGGCATCATAGAGCGACATCGGCGACGAACGGCCTACGACGATGGCAAGTCCCTTGTAGAGTTTCAAACGGACTACCCCAGTCACTCGTTCTTGGGTTTTCTCTATGAATGCGTCAAGATCTTCGCGTAGCGGATCGTACCAGAGTCCCGTGTAGACGAGGAATGCCCATTGCTGTTCCACGTGTTGCTTGAAGTACAGTTCGTGTTTCGTCAACACACATTTCTCAAGGTCATGGTGGGCCTCCAGAAGCACAATTGCAGCCGGGCATTCGTACACTTCCCTTGACTTGATGCCGACGAGACGGTCTTCGAGATGGTCGATTCTGCCTATGCCGTGGCGTCCCGCGATCGCGTTTAGGCTCTCGATCAGTTTCGCCGGGCTCAATGGCTTCCCATTTAGAGCGACAGGTCTGCCTTGGTCGAACTCGATTTCAAGATACTCAGGTTCGTCGGGGGCTTTCTCTGGAGGAACTGTCCACTCATAGACATCGGCTGGCGGCTCGAGACTTGCATTCTCAAGAATGCCTGATTCCACAGATCGTCCGAATAGGTTTTGGTCGATGCTGTAAGGGCTGTCTAGAGTCACGGGGACTGGAATGCCCTTCTGGTTTGCGTATTTGATTTCCTCGGCTCTTGTCATGTTCCACTCGCGAATAGGCGCAATGATTCTAAGGTCCGGGGATAGTGACTTTACTCCTACATCGAATCTGACCTGATCGTTGCCTTTGCCCGTACACCCGTGCGCTACTGCACTAGCTTTCTCCTTGCGGGCAACCTCGACGAGTTTCTCTACGATGAGCGGTCGAGCCAACGCGGTGCTAAGCGGGTATTTGCCTTCGTACAGTACGTTGGCTTTGATTCCCGCGAATGCATAGTTCTTGGCAAACTCGTCCTTCAGGTCGACATAGTGGTGTTTGATAGCGCCGGCCTTCAACGCTTTCAGCTCGATCGCCTGAAAATCGTCGCCTTGGCCCACATCAGCAGTGAAGGTGATGACTTCAGCGTCGTACTTTTCCTTGATCCAGGGGATGGCCACCGACGTGTCGAGGCCACCAGAATAGGCAAGAATGACTCGTTCCACCATCTCGTTTTCACTCGTTCATGTTTCAGTAATTGAAACCGCATAGAGCATATGGAATCATTAATAAGCCTTAGGGAGGCACCAACTGTTTCCGCATGACCTCGCCTGTTTGCTGTTAGAAATCCTTGATATATGTGCTCCTCTCAGCACTTGAGTGATCGTCTTGCCAGACCTAGACGAGATCGATAAGAAGATTCTGAAAAAGCTGCAAGAAGATGCCCGAATCTCATTCAAAGAGATCGCTAAAGAGGTCGGAACAAGCGAAGCCACGGTATTCGTCAGGGTCAAGAAGCTTCAGAAGAGCGGGGTCATCAGGGGCTTCAGGGCAATTCTGAATCCTCCGAGTATCGGAAAGCAGGTGACTGCATTCGCGCTCGTCAAGGCGGAACCCAAGTCTTATCCGAGAATGCTCGCACAACTGATGAATCTCGAGGACATCTGCGAGATTCACGATGTCACCGGTGCCTACTACTCCATCCTTAAGTTGAGGACAACCAACTCCGAACAGCTGGCAGAGATACTCGACAAGATTGGCGAGATCGAAGGCGTCGCTGGAACAGAAACCGTCATCGTTCTCAGAACGATCAAGGAAGAGACATCTATCAAGCTGTGAAGTTCTCTAAGAACAGACCGAGCGGGCACTGTGTGTGCCTTCTCGATCAGTACAGAATTCCCCTGAACTATTGCCAATAATCTTTATTTTAGGGCCGCTGGGTCAGTGCTGTCGATCCCGCGGTAGCTCAGCCTGGTAGAGCTTCCGAGCCAGGTGAACAGCCTGACGGAGACGCTGTAGACCTGCGCCCATGGCGCGGGCCGCTCAGCCTATCAGGCGGACAACGGAAACCGGAGTGTCGCCTGTTCAAATCAGGCCCGCGGGACCACGCTTCTTCTTCGGGAATTGTCGCCGCACGAAGTCCAACAAAGGTACGAGGCATCGGCCTCCCTTGAGAGGAGGGCTTCGCTGACGACGGTCCGCATCAAACCGCTGCAACGCTCTCACGGAACATTCAAGGAGGGAACCAAAGGCATTCGAGCCATCAAGAATGCTGATACCTCGATCTTGGATGGCCAACGCATCTACAAAAAGCACATATGCCCACACCAAGGCTTGAACGGTAAGACACTCGGACAGGCGGCAGGACTCGAACTAAGCTTAGGTCCGAACAAGTCCGAATCACTCATCAAGAAAGCATCGAAATCGTAATCAGCGGCACAAGAAGCATCTTGATCTCACGTATCGGGCGTGCTGTTCTATGCCTCGGGGCCTTGGGATTTCTGCTGCTGAGTTTCTTCACTAACCTCGCTTCTCTGCATCCCGTTGTTCATTCCCCCAAATCTTGGCATGTGCCAAGCGAGGCTGAATCTCAGACGAGCCGCTCTGGGATATTCCTTGAATCATGCGACACACTTGGCGTTAGATGGAATTTCTGGAGCCTACGTTCTACCCGCGGATACCGTATTATCTCCTCGAGCTCAAGATCGTTCGCGAGTTTCCGTTCAATCCTTGAAATGCGGTCCTTCAGTTGACAGATGTTGCTTTCGGTAGAAAACGAGGACATGACCGCGGGATGGCAACTCACTCCAGCATCGCTTAGGTTTCTGAGCGCTTCTAGTTGCTGTTTGAAGCCTTCGCTGTTGGCTCCCGTGAGTTTCTCAAACTCATCCTCGCATGATCCCTTGAGTGAAACCCGCACATGGAGACACCGAAAAGCGGCCAGTTCAGCGCAGTAGGTTGAATCCGCTCCGAGCAGTATGCCATTTGTCTCAAGTATGAATCGGAATCGGCGTTGCCCTTCGATCTCGGTGAGTACGCTCAAGAGGTGGGATCTTCCAATCGTGGGCTCGCCTCCGCTTAGTCTCATCTGAACAAAACGTCTTCCAATGGCTACCCGCAGGAGTTTCTGAGCGGCTGCCGCAGGCGCAATGAATTGTCCTGATGAATCAGGTCGTTCCAAGATGCTTTCGGAAACCCAACAGAACTTGCAGAGCATGCCGCATCCAACGACATCGGCAGTTGCGATGCCACCATACCATCGATCCGCTCGGAAACGATAGTACTTTCTGAGTTGTCCTTGTTCGGTATCGCTAATAACAATCGACTCGATCGCACGGTGACGAGAAAGCGCATCGTACATGATTGCCAAAACGCAGTCTTCAGGGAGCCGCCCCTATCTAGCTTACTACCATTGTGAAAGCATGCCTGGGAAACAGGCCCTTTCTCTACACTTTGTACAGATAGAGAACGTGCAGCCCCAAGGGGACTTGAATAAGCTCGACCCGCGCCGGTGTCCAGTCAGGAATCGAGAAGTCGTGTGATACGACACGAGCTCCACTAGGTAGTTCTCTTTCAAGTTTCTTACGCAGAGCCTCGTTGACCGAAGGCAGAAGGTACATCGTTACAATATCCGCATTCGAAAGGTCCGTCTGGAAGAGGCTCTCTCTTAGGGCGTGCAGGTTCGGTTTCAGTGAGGCTACGCTGTTGCGTATGATAGCGTATCGTTCGGGGTGAAGCTCCACGCCGAGTGCTCTAGCACCGAATTCGCTGGCGGCGGTCATCACAATCCTTCCGTCACCAGCACCGAGGTCGATCAGTCGCTCGCCGGGCCTTGTGTCGGCAAGGCTCAGCATCCTCCGTACTATCGGTCTCGGGGTTGGAACGAATGGCACATCCAAGCCGGTGTCGGTCATGACTTTTCCTACCTGACAACTTGCGTTCTCATAGATAACTTTGTCAGATCTCAACACGGAGTTCGAGACAGAGTCGAACCTTCAGCTTCACGCATTCTAGGAATAGAGGTAGCTGGCGCCCTGGGCGGGATTCGAACTCGCGGATCAGCCATCCTGATCTCCCGCGTCGATGGCGTGACAGGCCATCATCCTGGACCGCTGAACGACCAGGGCGTCTTAGTTGCCAGCGCGCATCTGAACCCGCGGCGGACACATTAAACGTTTTTGGGTCTATATTGCAGGTTTCTCAGCAGATTCGCGGCACTGGATCACCAAGCGGCTTTGCGAGAATTCTCTTTCCACCGACTGAGGTCTCGACGGCGACGATGTCGAATTCACGGGTGGCATAGCCGATGATTTCGGCCTCTCTTCCGTGGTCCGTGTCTCTCAACCTCGCGAGAACCTGATTAGCTTTCTCAGGTACGACTGCGAGTGCCATCTTTCCCTCGTTGCCAACTTCAAGCGGATCGAGGCCCAGCATCTCACACGCTGCTCGAACGCCCGTGTGGACCGGTATCTTCTCATCTCGGACGAGGATGCCGACCTTTGACTTCTCGGACCATTCATTCAGCAAGTTCGCAAGCCCTCCCCGAGTCGGATCCTTCATGCTCACCACACCTCCGACTTCCAGGGCTTGCGCAATCATGTGATTCAGAGGCGCAGCATCTGACTGTACTTTTGTCTCGAACCCATATCCTTCGCGAGCGGAGAGCACGGCTACTCCGTGGTCGCCTATGGCGCCTGAGAGAATGATCTGATCACCTGGCCAAATATTGGAGTCGAGCAACCATTCCGCGCGGAACTCGCGAGATTTCCTAACCTCATCTAGGTTCTTGTCAAGAAATGGGCTTCTGCGGCCTACGCCCGAACAATTCACCATGAACTTGTCGAGAGCACCACGCTCTACGACTTTCGTGTCGCCTGTTATCACAGAAACTCCGGCCTCCTTGCACGTCTCGCTCATGCTGGCGAGTATCCGTTCGAGGTCGGCGAATGGGAATCCTTCTTCACAGACGAATCCTGCGGCGAGCGCTAGGGGCTCAGCCCCTAGTGCAGAAATATCATTCACCGTCCCAGATACGGCCAGCCTTCCAATGTCTCCTCCCGGAAAGAAAAGCGGTTTCACAGTGTACGAGTCGGACTTGAGGACTATCCCATTGATTACGGCGGCGTCGTCAAGTGCTTCGAGCGGTACCTCTGCCGTGCTCCCGCCAAGGTGTTTGAGTATATACCGCTTGATGAGTGCGTCCATCGCGGACCCGCCGGCACCGTGGGCCATTGACACATACTCATCGGTCAAACTGAACCACCTCAAATCCAAGGAATTCTCAGTGAGCGAGATTCGCTATCGTTCGTCAGGCATAGCCGATAGACCTACCGCCCACATATAGTCTGCGCGTCGCGCCAGCGATAACTGCCGACAGATCGCCAAGTGAGCCTGTTCGCAACAACCTCATAAATCGGAGATCGCGATTGGCTTCTGGACGCGGATCCATCATGACGCTGAGTGTGCAAAGCGAGCCAGGAGAGATCTTCGACATAGAGCTTGACGAGAACTTGAAGCGTGCAAACGATCTCATAGCCGAAGAGAATCGAAAACAACTGCGGAAGCACGGCATCCGTGCGATCGACGTGATGGGATCGGTCGGAGCCGGAAAGACCTCTCTGATCGAACAGCTTGTCCGACTGTTGAAGGGGCGATACCGGATTGCGGCTTTCAAGGGTGACCTCACGTCCAAGATCGATTCTGAGCGCATAGGGAGCCTTGGAATTCAGGCTGTTCAGATCAACACCGGCCGCGAGTGTCATCTCGACGCGAACTTGGTAAGGAAGGCGCTTGGGAAGCTCGACTTGACAGCTCTTGACTTGCTCTTCATCGAGAATGTTGGGAACCTTATCTGTCCAGCAGATTTTCCACTTGGCTCGGACAAGAGAGTAGTCGTGATTAGCGTTACTGAGGGCCCGTATATGGTAGTGAAGCATCCGTTCATCTTCGCAGAGGCTGACGTTGCTGTCATCAACAAGATCGATCTTGCTGCGCCCATGGGCGTCGACACGGGCAAACTTGCTGGCGACGTGCGCAACATAAATGCGAGAACATCGGTCGCCCTCGTCAACTGCAGGACTGGCGAAGGCGTAAAGGAAGTTGCCGCCGCATTAGGCATCAAATCGGCCTCGTAAGCCAACATAAATGCTGAGAGTCCATGCATGAATTCTCAAGGACCAGCCAGATCGTAGAGGTAGTGCTAAGCGAGGCAGAGAAACAACACGCAGTGAAGGTTATCGAAGTTGAGCTTGAGATCGGCGATTTGACGTTCCTCGGAATCGAGCAGGTCAGGTTCTCATACAAGATTCTTACCGACAAGACGATCGCGAAGAACTCCAAATTAAAGATCAATCCGGTACCGGGCCGTGGCAAGTGTGAGAGCTGTGGGTACGACGGGCCATTATCATATCTAGACGACAAGCAATTCCACATAGTCGTGCCCACATTCAACTGTCCACAGTGTAGCAAGCCTCTCTCGATATCAGCTGGTCGGGAATGTGTCATAAAGCGAATACGGATTAGGAAATAGCTGGAACCCGGCAAGCGTGACCATGACCCGACCCGACGACTTTGGTGACTATAGAATCAAGGGACCTTCCGGTACACTTAAGCAAGGCAGGAATTGTCAATAATGAGTGAGGCAGGGTAGGCACATGGCTGACTCTGCCTGAACGAGCACAGAGCGTCCTGATCGAACTTGACCCAACTCAAATACCCCATACTTGTTGGCAGGTAATATGGCCCAATCAAAAGACAAGCTCAGAGCTTTCTTTGACCCTCGCTCCATAGCAATAGTCGGTGCTTCTCCCATTGCCAACAAAGTCGGGAACATAATTGCCCACAACCTCATAGAGAACAAGCAAAGGGGCCTCCTCAAGGCCGAGCTTTTCCCTATCAACCCAAGATATACCACTATCCTGGGGCAGAAATGCTATGCGTCTCTGCGTGAGCTTCCCCAAGATATTGAAACGCTAGTTATCGTTATCCCTGCTGACGGCGTTCCAGGTGTTATCGAAGATGCCGCCTCCAAGAACGCCAAGGCAGCAATTGTGATTTCATCAGGTTTTCGGGAAGTAGGCAACACCGAACTTGACGAGAAATTAACCAAAGTGAACACGGAGACAGGAATCAGGATCATCGGACCGAATTGCTTAGGAATATATGATCCGTATTCTGGAATGGACACACTCTTCCTCCCTGAAGTCAAGATGCTCTCAGATGGCAGAGAAGTCGTGGCAACGCCACGTCCTCTCCCAGGGTACATTTCCCTAATCAGCCAAAGCGGAGGATTCGGCGTCGCGGCGCTCGACTACATGGCCGGCAGCATGATGGGCGTGCGAACATTCGTGAGCCTAGGCAACAGATGCGATGTGGACGAGCAGGAATTGCTGGATTTCTTCAGCCAGGATGAGAAGACGAAGGTCATTCTGCTCTATATCGAGGGCCTCAAGGGAGGGCGAGAATTCGTTGATGCTGCACGAAGATTCACGAAGAGTAAACCGATAATCGCTTTCAAATCTGGCAGGACTGAAGCAGGTGCTCGGGCAGCGGCTTCGCACACGGCAGCACTGGCTGGGGTCGACAAGATCTACGACGCAGCATTCGCTCAATCCGGAGTCGTGAGATCCCAAACGCTGGAAGAATTCTTCGACATGGGCAGAGCTCTGCAATTTCAGAAGCCGGCGTTTGGAGACCGCATATCAATCCTCACGAACGCGGGCGGGCCAGGGGTAATTGCAGCTGACGCCTGTATCGAGTCAGGTTTGAGGGTCGACAGCCTCTCTGAGATCACTCTCAGAAGACTTGAAGAGATGAAAGCCAAGGGCGAGCTGCTCGGAATCATGACAGGATCCAACCCGCTGGACCTTTCAGGTCAGGGAACAAGTGAGATGTTCGCGAAGGTGTTGCGAATTCTGATGGATGCCCCCGAGGTTGACGGAGTCTTAGTCATGCCGTTTCACCAAGCACCACCCATTCTCGACGATGTAGTCCAGGCGATCGCCGAGACTCACAGGGGCTACACAAAACCCATCCTTGCATGTGATGTCGGGGGAACTGAAATGGCAGAGGAGTTCCGTACACGTTTTGAGAAGTATGGCATTCCAGCCTATGAAACGCCGGAAAGAGCTGCGAGGGCCATGTATGCCCTTGCAAGATACGGATTTCCGTGGATCGAAGAACATGGACCCGCCTCCATGTGGTTCAAGGCCATTAGCCAAAACAGGACCAGCAACAGATACGCCTACAATCTCATGCTATTCATGCAGGGCATGGGCACGACACCAGAACAGTTCTTGGCCAACGCTGAATCGAATCCAAAAGCTCTCAGCATCGCCGTCAAATCATACATAGGCTCCTTGAAGTCAAGAGCAGCCGCAAGATCACAATTTGCCGCATTACGCTCATTCATCACATTCCATGAAGCATCCATACCCCTGAACGGCCTAAAAGTCAGAGTTCCACGGACAAGAAAGAAACCATACTTACCATGGAATCAGGCAGAGGCGATAATCGCAGAATCAAGGCCACCCTACAGAGATGTATTCAGATTCCTCTTATGGTCAGGGCTAGGGCTCGATGAACTCAATGAGGTTCAATCTAGCGCGGAGATTCAGAAACATATCGAGGCCCAGAGAAACAACGACAAGAGCTACATTCGCATCGACCTCAGGCCCCGCAAATCCAACATCGATTCCTATTTCGCCCTGATCCCAAAACAGTATGTTCCACAATTTCCAATCCTGACAACTGACTACGGCAACCGAGGAAAGCAGCCAGTCTCATCCATCGACGCTGAAATGAATTGGACAAGGGCAAGACGTAGAGCTGGCATTGAGGAAATCGGTCTTGGTCCTCATACGCTCCGATCCTCATTTCGCAGCGAATGTAGTAGACTTGGAGTAGCCGACGCAGTAGCCGAAAGTCAAATGGGTCATGGAGGCCGAGAAAGATACGGATATTCCAGAGAGACCACGGACGAAACATACGTGGTCAGCGAACTTTCCAAGCTATGGAACGCCACCACACCAGTAACAACGGAGGAACTACAAGCGCGGGATGAGAAGATGGCCAAGGTATCCGATATAGCGAGAACATATCTCGAAACCCGAATAGGGGAAATCGAAAGATTACATGCCTCGTACATCAAATTCGTAAAGGAAGGGAATAATCCGGAGGAATTTGTTCACAAAGAGGAGACGACAATCAACATGGAGGTAGAGCACGAAGAAAAGATGAAGCAATTGGCCAGGGTGAAAGAGCAATTGGCCCTATTGGATTAGCCCCATATCCCCTCCAAGCCCATGTCCCATATGCCGTTATGGCATAGCCCACATAGCGTCCATAGGGTGCTACCCGTTGCGATCAATGATCCTGACGGCTGGCGACTCCTGTCATAGTCAAGCCAATCAATGATTAGGTAGCAGACATATGAGGGAATTCAGCAAAGAAAAGCCGAGGTGAATATGTTTTGCCTGAGTATGGTACTTGGATTCCTTACGTGGGCACTGATGCGATATTCCTAGCGGTCATCGTTCTTGCCATCGTAGTCTTGCTGACGTATCTTGGGACGAGGTTGATTGGCGCTGTTGGAATCAAGAGGCCTGTTGGGAAGACTGTTGGTGTCTTCATGATAGTTATCTGGGGGCTCTCTTTGGCAACGTTTCTAATTGCCGTTGTGACTTACGGCGTGCAGTTATACCAACAGAATCTCCTCGGTACTCCGCCCACAAATCCGATTAGTCCGATCACGGAGCTTTGTGGACTGGCAACCTTCATCATCATCGTGTGTCTGGCTATAAATCATGGGTGGAAGGTTGCGCTAGGAAGCGCCTTTGTCGGCACAGCGGCGGCTCCAATGATATTCGAGCTTCCATTTGACCTGATTGTCATGTTTAGAACATACCCTCCTATTCCTCCTTCACCAAACCTGTACAGGCTGCTCTTTTTCTTACCTCTATTTCTCGTAGAGATTTCAACGTTCTCGCTTCTCACATTATCACCGTTAACGAAGCTGTCAAAGTACACCTTGTTCTCGTTAGCGGGAATGTTCTTCGTGTTCGCAGTGTGGGCTGTGTTTGGTTTCTCGTATCCATCCGACCCGATACCCGTCGCACTCAACGGAATATCAAAGATACTGAGTTTCATTGCTGCAATCACGCTTTTCCTAGGCGACTGGATAGACAGAAGGACAGGCAATCGACTACCACTATCACCACAATAGTCGAAATGAGTGCTGATTTGAATGGCAAACACGAAGGGGCATATGATAAGTCTCGTTATTCGGTTGATACGATCCTGACGGATGGAGGATCCTTTCGCGATGAGGGCTCTCTAAGCGAAAGGCGTCTATTCACACACATGAATATCTCCAAACTCACCATCCGATACGACAGCGTGTATGCTAGAGTATCGCCACTCATGCATGCGGACATATTCCGGATTGCGATCTGAGCATCTCACATGTGAACCATGGACATACAATGCGTGATCAATGATAAACGGCGAATCTCATGAGCGAGAAACAAGCTGTGATAACTAGGAAGCGTCGTCCATAGCGGCGCGAAGTCGTACCAATGTAGTAAGCATAATATAGTTACAACCCGGCGTATGGTGCTGTCTCGTTCAGGGGTTGTGTTGGGATTATGCGGTCTGCTAGGTTGTTTGCCGTTGCGGTTCTCGCTGTTCTTTTGGCTGCTTCCATGTTCTACCCGGTTGCCGCCCAAACCACCACCTCTCGGATCGTTATTCAGAATGAGACAACGAACCATGATGTCACAACACTATTCCACTTCGATGGTACCGGTCCAGTTAATTGGGTGTGCGATCTCCATGGCGGGGATATCTGCCTCAAGGAGGAGCTTGCTCCCGGCGATTATGCTGTCCTAGAGGTTGTTCCGCCTGGATGGACTCTGAGCATATCCTGCGCAGTCGTAGCCACCGATGAGGATGATCTAACGAGCACCTTCAGCGTAAATCTCGCGGAACACGGGGTGGCCATCCACCTCGTTGCTGATTCCACGGTGATATGCACTTTCACCAATGACCCGGCTGGCCCCGTTGGCGGCGTCGTTATGCCCGCGAATACGCTTGCTATCGTGACGCCATGGCTTGCTGTCATCGGCCTAGTCGGATGCATCGGCACCGTAGGTGTGGTCGCTAAGAAACGTGAGTCCTAAGTCTCCAACTCATTGAGTCGTCTTCGCTCGTACCGCTCATTTCTCGTGCTGCTCTCGCAAGCGTATTATAGTTCTTCGACGGCAGACTCCAACGCGTTAGGTGATAGGGTTGGCTGGTTACAAGATGATCTCGATGGTGTTGCTCGTAGTCCTGGTCGCGTTGGCGGTTGGTTCACCAGTCTTCGCCCAAAGGATCGCGATCACTTTGACCCCCGCGTCAGCCTGCCCGGGAACGAGGGTCATGGTGACTCTCCCCCCCGACGACATCGTTGGCGGTGGAGTAAGCATCGCCGCCGTGTCACCACTCTCTTACATCACGCCCGTCCTGTCATCGGATCCAGTTGGACTCGTGGCCAATCCAGAATGCTCCGTTGGGAAGCCGATGTGCACTTTCGTAGTCAGCGAGTCCGCGACCTGCGGCGGTCACTACACTGTCATCGTCACGTTCCCCCTTGTCGGAACAACCTATTCGGTAGATGATTCGGCACTAAGTGTTTCGGGCCCATTCGATGTGGCAGGTCCCTGCTGCGCCGTCGGCGGCTGCGTTCAACCAGTGAACACCTTTGCTTTGCTTTCGCCTTGGCTCGTAGCCATAGGCGTGGTTGGTTGCATTGGAACCGTAGTCGTCGTCGCTAAGAAGCGTCACCCTTAGACCGCAATAACCGGAACGAATAACCGCAACGCAACCCTGTCACACGCCCCCATATACTAGCATCACTCCATCCCCATATCCCCGATGCCCATGTCCCATATGCCCACCATGGCATAGCCCACATAGCCCCATAACGTGCCCACGTTGCTCGTTTTCCATTTTCGGCATATCTGAGAAGTCGGCAAAATGGCCTTTAAAGCCGTCTATCGGCGCATAATGGGCTCCGTTTGCGGAAAACAACGACTTTATATATGCCTATATACATAGCATATACATAGGACGCCATCTAATTAGATAGGCGGCGCGATATATATTATGATGACTATGGACGCTCTCAATGAACTTGTGAAATGTCCGAAGTGTCGGAGAATCGGATTCCTCAGGCCGCACTTCGGTTTCTCTATCGAACATACGAGAGGCTCTTGTGAGATTTCTAAATCCCTCGCATACAGATGCGCGCCCATCATGCTAGATTCGGAGAACTTGAGAATCATCCGTAATGTGACACGATTCATGAATCATGGAAATGAATGAGGTCATCGCTATGCAGGTCCCAAGATCAACCACAACCCAACGCATGGTCAGTCCTGATTATGGACCTCAGATGCACTACCCGAATCATCGTGAATATGCGAGAGCGGTAGGCGAGAAAGGACAGAAGCATTGGGAGCGATACGCAGCAGCCCAAGGAATAAGCACAGTACAGACCCATTCGACTCACCTAATCCTGACTCACTACTATGCCTCAATCGAGAACAGGAACGCTACCTCATCTTCCAACGACATGTGCCACATGAGGAACTACAGAAGATCAAGGATGACCTGGCCGAGATAGGGATCGAGATCAAGACGAGGACACACAACTACACCTTCACCTTAATGCACGCACGGGATATCACCGTCAAATTCCTGCATGGAAAATGGACCATACGGATAGGAGTCATCATGGGCACATTCCCATCCAAGATAACGGACAACGCGAGACAATGGCTCAAGGATCACGGCGTCAATCTACTCAGACCCAAGGAAGCCATCCAACACATCCTCAAGTCATACCCGATGATATCGGTATCGTCTAAGATATCAAAGCATAATCATGGATTCATACCCTCTGGATCAGATGAATACGCCATATCCATGGACGATATGCACCATCCGGATAGGGTATTGAGGGCATTATCATACTGGATATTATGGATTCGTGGTAGAACAGATCAATGCGATGTGGGCCGCAGATCCAATGAGGAATGCCACTTCTATGATGATGGCATGTACTATGACGATGGATACTGTGAGAATCATAACATGAGATTGGGTCCATATGGGTGGTATCCTGCCAAGCCAAGACATCAAGTGCGAGCATACCGAGGATGAAGATGAGAATTGGTCGCGGCCATGCCCATTGCCCATGGCCCATGGCCAAGCCAGCATCATACCCCCCAATATCACTATGTTAGGGTCGATACCATAACTAAAGAGCATCCTAATCATCGGTGCAATATCTACAAAATATTGGCTCAGAAAAAACTCCGAGCCGATTATGGTCCCCCTTCTAGAATCGATCCCCTAGCGCCATATTCTGCGACTATTTCAAGATAGGTGCGATATCAGAGGGAGATAAGGTAAGAAGAAGTAAGGAGAGTTATCGTGTTCATAATATCCAGTTTTGATGGTACGCGGGGTAGCTGGCGTTTTTCTGTATAGCGCGACACGTCCGTTTATTCTATGTCTGTGTCCTGTTGTCTGTAGGTGTGTGTGATCTGGTCTCGTTTGAGTTGATGATGTAGGTTCATTGGGGTTATGGTAGGTTGATAGGTAATCATGAATGTTGAGATCGTGCAACATGACTTTCCGATATGTGGATCAGGCGTATGGCCTGATAGTAGCAATCCCGACATGATCTACTGTAGTGCTCGTTGTGCATATCAGGCGAGAAGGAAGATAGATCATAAAGCATGCTCGTTATGTGGGCGTGATATCTCGGGTTCCCCATCCCGTATCAGGTCGCGTCTATACTGCGGGCGCCAATGCTACTATCGGGCATTGTCTCGCGATATGAGTGCGGCTCATTGAGGAGGAGATATCGCCCGATGGGCGCACATCCAATTCTCATAATCTTCTCACCCTTTCACATCGAATGAGATCATGGCGGAGAGCATAAACCATCATGCGCCTGCGGATGTGATAACGATATAGGGCCCCGACTCAGTAGTAAGTGATAGCTTGGACCCTGGTGGACTCCATGTCTCAGAGCTCCAGAAGTATGACCGAGCTCTCTAAGCAGTTGCTTAGCGGGCTAAGTCCTCCAATTAGTCTGATGCTCGGCAGCCTTATTCAAGATCCACAGTTCAGCCTTGACCCGTACTTCTGGGTCGTCCTAGTTGGCGGTTCTGTCACCTTCGCGATCTCCCTGTACCGATTTCTGGAGAAGAAGCATGGTTGGGTGACAGGTGTCTGGAATGTCGCTGGCGTAGGTCTGGCTGGATTTGTCCTCGTATCTTGGGCTGGATACGACTCATTCCTGACAAGCATAATGATCGAAGCCGTGGTCATGGTCGCAATTGTGATCGGATTCCTTCTGAGGCGCAAGGCACTGGTCGAGGACTATGGAAGAAGAAATAGTCGCCTCGTCTATCTTGGACTCGTTCTGGGGGCACTATTGCCGTTGGCTGTAATATTACCCCACATTTCTGAAACACCAGTACTGAAAGTCTCTCCTTCCCAATATGTGAGCGTGCTTCACGGCGGCATGACGGAAAGCACGAACGTTGCCATTGCGAGTTTCTACGCGAACGTTTGGGACATTCGAGTGACGACGGAGTCACCAAAAGGGGTAGCTGTATACCTCGACGGCACGAAAGACGGCCCTGTTGAGATACCTTTTCTTGAACACGGGCGGAAATATGTCGGGACCATAAGACTTGAGACGTCCCCCATGATCCAAAATGGAACGTACTATGTTCCCCTAAGATTCCAGTACAGAGATGCCCTTGGTCACATCTATCAAGGATCAGAGGGCATCTCGGTCTACGTTGGATATGAATCACCGACTTCCTCCCCCCCGATCTCTGGTTTCACGGTGGAGTCTGTGATTCTCGGCGTAATCATAGCGTTGTTCGTCCTATTTCTACGGAGGAGACGGGGCTAGAATGAGCGTCTACCGGATATGATTTCCTCGCATATCTCGTGCAGTATTTCGCTATTCTAGCTCTCTCGCCTTCTCATACCCTATCCTCTTGGATATCGAACATAATCCCGGCATACCGTCAGATTGATCACGCGAATATTGAATATGGAATTAGAGAATCTCAAGTTGATCGTATCGAGACGAATATCTCAACTGGGATATGCGGATAAACTGAAGGTTACCATCATACGTATATGACGCACATCCGGATGCCCCGCAATGCATGGCACCGAATGATGATAACAGACATCCGATAATTGAGGCCGCTTTGAATTGACGTATCGGAACATTGGGATATGCGGATAGATTGAAAGCCGTCATACGATCAAGGAAATTGATCTTGATACGTGTTGGACGTATGCGTGCGTTCGGACAGGTGTAAGAAGATGGATGAGGATGATTGGTTCATTCCGCTTATAAGCTAGCTACAAGGCATAGTTTGCTTAGCATTGGTGGAAAAAATGGGTTTGAACCGTAGAATCGTGTTGTTGGCGATAGTTATCGCAGCAGTAACGGCTTCAGGGCTGCTAGCAAGCGGAGCCTTCGCAGCTGTAACAAACACAGGTTTAGCAGGCTCGCCCCTAGACTACTCAACAGCCACACACTGGAGACATGGAACTGGGAATATGACCAGACCACCCTGGCAGGGAAACGTAACGGTGACCAGTGAGCAGGCTGCGACGATAGTAAGCGGAGCCGTGAAGGCGTTGCAGATCGGCGAGGTAAAGGACGGCGGCAGCGTATGGATGGTGAGCATCAAATACAACGATAAGGTGGTCATGACCGTGCTACTTGGAAAGCTCAATACCCCAACATCTGGAGATGCTCTAAAAGCTGTCCAAGACTCCATAGGCAGGGGATGGAGCGCTGGAGAACCAAAACAACACGGATTCACCTACAACGTGCCCATCGTAGATGCCAACGGCAATGCTGTCGGCAACATTAGGGTGGACGGTAGGACTGGCGACATCACCGCGGGATTCTAACCCAAGCGGCGTTAGTCGCAATTCATCCAAAGGAGTGTATTTTCGATCATTGATGTGGGTATGATGGGAAATACAGTTGCAAGACATCCATCGAACTGAATTAAGCCGAATTTTGGAGCGTCAGTGAATACATAGTGGGAGGGGCATATCAGAAGGATTGACGTCATGTCGCATATCCGATCATTCGCGATACGATCTCATGTATGTCCATCATTATCCAGATAACTAGTCCAGACCAAAGCGTTTCAAAACTTCAGCGACTTTTTCGTACTCGGATACGAAGCTTCTACCTTTTTCCGTGCTAGCCAGGCCGTCGCCGTATTCAACGAGTCCTAGCGTCTTCATGTCCTCAAGATGCGTCCGGAAGCGGTCTGAAGGGAGATTAACCTCATTCTGAACTCGTGTAATCCTTGCAATGCCAGCAGATTCCTCTTGCTTGATTATGGAGGAGAGAATGTCGTAAAAGATCTTCGTACGATTCCGCGGACGAGATCTTGCTTCCTCAACATCACGCAACATTGATCACTCGTGATGGTATCGTGTGACGCCAGTCGCAGCTTCAATCAAGAGCGCGACCAGACCCGCAAGTCGGAACAAACTTGCCAACGCAAATGACCAGAATCCTTGATCCAGTGTCCATACCAAGAGGCTGTATTGCCCGAAGGCGAGAAGAATGAACCCTGCCTGGACCAGGAGGTTGACTTCATGGGGATGCTGTGCCAGAGCCGAATTCAAACTGAAAAAGATGTAGCCAAGCAAGCCGAGGTTCACAATTAGAAAAACCTGGGCAGCCACTGCGTAGGGAGGAAAGGCCCCAAAAGGCGGCACAACCTCGACCAAAACAACGACAAGAACGGCTAGAATCGCGAGAGAGAAGAGCCACCGAGAGAAGGATCCGACTGCCCCTCTTCGCCTCAAGAAATAGGTTCCCGCTATGAATGCGAATCCATAGGTCGTAGAGAATAGATCAGACCAACGAGCGACCTCACTCAACGAAGGAAATGCTGCAGACGCAGCGATGAACAGGTATGAGAGTGCTAGGAAACTGAAACCAATCGGAAACCCTAGCAGGTAATCCCTGCGCACCACCCTGAAGGATCTGAGCATCAAGTATGCAATACTGAACGCCAAGCCCGCGGAGAATATGTTGCTGTAGAA
>JBEKGZ010000031.1:0-13902 GCA_050012535.1 Bathyarchaeia archaeon
TGAGCACGCCATTTCTTGATCCTGGCAAGCGCTTCTAGGATATTGCGTTGAGAGGTCGCGAATGATAATCTGAGGTAACCTTCTCCAGCTTCTCCGAACGCGCTGCCTGGGATGGCTGCTAGCTTTGCTTGTTCCAGAAGTTGTTCGGCGATCTTTGCTGAAGGAAGTTTGAGCTTGCTAATGTTGGGGAAGGCGTAGAAGGTTCCCTTCGGCGGCTCGCACTGGAAGCCATCGATTTTGTTCAGCCCGCTTACGATGAGGTCTCGCCGGCGATGGTATTCCTCGATCATTTCGCTGATGCAGTCTTGTGGTCCTGAAAGGGCGCTGAGTGCGGCTTTCTGTGCGGGTGCAGCAGCGCAGGATGCCATGTAACTATGCATTTTCCTAATTCCGTTGGTGATGGCTTCGTTGGCAACGACATAGCCGAGACGCCAGCCCGTCATCGCGTACGTCTTGGAGAATGAGTTCACGGTTATCGTAGAGTTCTTGAATTCGGGTCGTGAGGCGATGCTGAAATGCTTGTTTCCGTCGTAGACTATCTTCTCGTATACTTCGTCCGTAAGAATGAGTAGGCCATGTTCTCTTGCTAGCTTGGCCAGTTCTAAGAGGCAGCTTTCTGAGTAAACCGCGCCAGTGGGGTTGTTTGGCGAGTTGAGGAAGATCATTTTCGTTCTTTCGGTAATGCGTTGATTCACTTGCTCCCGGGTTGGTTCGAAATCGGGACCATGAAGGGGGATAGGTACGGGCGCTCCGTCGGCGAGGTGAACGAAACCCGCGTATGACGGCCAAGAAGGTTGAGGGATCAGTACCTCGTCGCCAGGATTGATTGTTGCTTGGATTGTCGCGAATATCGCGGCAAATCCTCCTGTGGTGACGGAGATCTCGGTCTTCGGGTTCGCGTCTATCCCGTTCTCTTCGAGGAGTTTGCGGGAGATCGCCTCGCGCAGTTGAAGCAAACCAGCGGTGTGAGTGTAATGCGTGTAACCATCATCCAAGGCTCGGCTTCCAGCCTCGACTATATGCTTTGGCGTCGGGAAGTCAGGCTCTCCAGCGTGAAGTCCGATTATGTCAGGCCGTGTCTCGGCAAGGTCGATTATCTTCCGTATCGGCGAGGGCTCAATCGACCGAACTCGTTTTGAGAGGCTCAATCTCCCACGGGCCTTAGCAATGCAAGGAATCGCAGGCTGGTATTTCGCATTTTCCACCAGTAGATCATGTCGATCTGTGCGCCTGTTCACTCGAAATGTTGGCGGATCTCATCGTAAAGGAATTTCGGATCGAACGTTTGGCCGAGCGTCTCTGCCATCTCCTCGACTGTGATTCGGCTTCCCTCTTTCCACAACTCCATCAAGAGAGAACCAGAACTTGGATTGGCGAACCACTCGTCTCCGAATTCGTCGACAAGATACTTTCGAAGTTGGGCTTCAGCGATCCATGATCGCAGGTATTCCGCACAGTAGAATCCGTCGTCCACGTTGATCAGAAAGTTGACTGGATTGAAGCGCACTTTCACAGCTTGCTCGTGCAGGTCCTGGTAGAGTTGCTGCTTCCCTTGGATGCCTTCCTTATGCAGCTGGAGTTCGTACTCCAACTTCGCCACGTAGAGTCTCGTTATGTAGAGCTTGGAGAAATACGCAAAATCGAGCAGTTCCTTCGTGTCGCCTATGCCAACGACCCTTTGGAGCCATTTCTCATTTAATGTGAGGTTCTCGAATAGGGATGAGTAGGTCTCGGTGAGGGACTTCTCGTCTGATAATCGGAACACGAAAGGCATGTCGGCGGGTGTGTTGGCATGGTGGAGCGCGTGCCCTGCCTCGTGTAGGACTGTTTCGTAGTCGTATCGTCCTCCTATGGGCATGGCGCCTAGAATGATCTTCTGTGGAACTTCGAGAGGGAAACATGCAGCTCGCGGATCCTTCTTCGGGCGTTCTTCAAGGTCCAGTGTGATGTTTGGGTACTTCTCAAGCTGCAGATTCATCCCGTCGAGTGTCTTGCGGAGTGCTGTGACAACTTTGCCTTTCGGAAAATACGTGTCAAATCTCTTGCCTCGGTAGAGGTAAAGGATGTCATGTCTGCTCGCATCCTTCAGCTCAACGCCGATTGATCTGAGCGCGAGTTTGAGCTGTTCAGTGTAGAGCGAATCTGTTGCCTTGAGGCGTGCTTTCAGATCATTCAACAGCTTCTCGTAATCGATGCTCCTGACCTCCGAATACAAACCAGCATAGTTCGGGTAGCCCTGTGCCTTCGCAGCTTCGTGAAGCTTAGCTAGCCTTTCCTCAAGGACAGGATTGAAGGTCTTAACGGCCTCCTCGGCAAGTGCTTGGATCTTTCCTCGCCGTGCTCTTTCATCTTCGTTCATCACCATTGGCAGAGTCGATCGGTATGGGACAGGCTTCCCATACACCGTGATTGTGGTTTGGGTTTCGAGAGTGGTCGCTTTGTCGGTTAACTCTGAAACTTGTTGCCCCAAGTACATGTCGACGAGGCTTCCAAACAGACGGCTAAACCGTCGATGCTCGTCACCGGACGAGGCTTCGCGGGTTCTCTTGATCGTCGCGATATTGTCGGGAGTGAACAGCTCGCGGTACTTCAGGAAGATCTGCGAGATGTTCAGTTCCTCTTTGAGTCCAGCCCAGTTCTGATAGTACTCGTTGAGGACTTCCTTGGAGAATTCCTCGTAGTCCCGCTCGATCTGCGATGTATCCAATGAAGCGACCGCGGATGTCACCGATTCTACGCGGCTATTAAGTCTGGAGATGCTGATATTAGGCATCAGCTTCCATGCATCAGGCGAGCTGTCAGCGATGCAGGCGAGCAACAGGTACAACTACATAACAGCCACTAGGCGGCGTGTCGAGAGCAGTATCGTCGGAAAGGACGAGAGAGACAAACTCGTCGCACGTGCGGAACGGGTTCTCGGTAACGAAGGCCTAGGCTGGAAAGCCAGTATCGACGGATTCTGCATGCAACTGTTCACTAACAGCAACCACCTTGACGAGTTTTGGCGTGAGAACTGGTTCTCGATGCCTCGCGAAGTGAAATCTCACGGCAGGCTCTATGCCGTGCTTGATCCGACCTTCGAGGAGGGCAAGCCCCAGGCGTTCTACAACCCAGATACTAAAACCGCGGTGATCTTCAACACGGAATACTACGGTCAAGTGAAAAGCTGGGCCCTAGGCGTCGCATGCGACATCGCGGAAGACCAACACGACATCCACAGCATCCACGGAAGCTGCGTCGAGGTGGACGGCAAAGGAGTAGTTCTGATCGCGCCTACGGGAACTGGGAAGAGCACTCACTCATACGCTCTGTTGAATATGGAAGGTGCGAGACTTCATAGTGACGATTGGGTGTACGTTCGATTCATCGGTGGCGAGAAGGGCAGGGCGAGTGCAGATATCAGCGAGCGAAAATTCTACATACGAACGAATATCGCGCGAGTCTTCCCAGAGATAAGACCACTACTCGATCGCTGCAAGCTGGAGAACGTGATTCCCCTCTCTTCAGAAGAGGCTGAGAAACTACGATCACAGGGAATGAGCGGGGATGAGATACGCATCCTCGCTTCGGATCACTACATTGCGCATGAATACTCGCGTGCGATGCTGGATCCTTTGTGGATAGCGGGTCCAGAGAAGTTTGTTGACACAACCCGAGCGATGAAGGTCATCCTTCTGAAACGCGACAAGAACGATCCCGAGATAGCTCGAAGGCTTGAGATTGAGGAGGCGGTTCAGTACCTCGTCGCTCAGCCAGAACAATTCCTGAATCCATACCTAATCGTCAAGACCGACGAGAAAGTGGAGGTCAGAAAACGGTTCTTCAGGAGGCTCTTCAAGCTCGCGCCGTGCTATTTAGTAAACACTGCTTCTGATGTGAAGACGGTTCAGCAGAAGATCCGCGATGTCATCAGCAAGTAGTTCAGTGAATACAACCGCTCAAGGTGTCGCTGGGCGGCTCCGATTATTGAGTTAGCCGCCTCGGAACTTGTCAGCGAGTGATTTCATTTCGCCGCTCTCAAGGACCTGAATCGTCGTCTCAAGTCTCACGTCCAAGCCAAGGCTCCGGAAAAGGTACAGCAGTTGCTCTGCCGTTACAGGGTCCTTCAACCTACCTTCACGCACCAATCTCGCCAGCTCTGCCTCAAGTGCTCGCGTCGGTTCAGGGAACTGAGCTGCTGCGGCATCTAGTACTTCCCATGCCCTTCCAACAAGAATCGTCTTCAGAACATCCCGAGGGCTCGGCTGCTTCTCATCTGTCGTCTTTGCCTTTTCTTGCTCGCGTAGATGTCGCTGCATATCCTGCATCCTTCTGAGCTTGAGACGCTCCAGCTCAGAGTCCTCGGACATAGCTAGCTCCCCACGGCAACGCGAGTAGTACGCGTCCTATTATTAAGTGCGCGAATTCATCAAGCGCGAAGTCTCTTTTGGGGTAGTTGGATCCCGCACTCGTACTCATAGATGACTCTCGCGGCAACAACCCACGCGTCAAGAGGCTCCTTGTCGATAGAGAAGACATAGTTCGCAAGCTGTGTTGTTGTTTGATTGAAATGTGAGTGGGGGAAACCTCCAATGAGCACCGCCGGCGCGTGAGCCTCGACAATAGGCAAGCACGCTTCCTTCAGGCTTACAGGTTTCCCGAGTGTGCTGAATGCGACAACCCTCGTGACTCCTAACTCTCTGACGAGCTCCGGGAGGGTGCACTTCCGCAAACTCAGGAGCGGTTTTTCGCCCGGCGGTACGCTTCTCTCTTCGTAGAGCTGCTCCAGCAGCCCGATGAACCTCTCATAGTTTCGTGGAAGCTTGACGCCGGGGTCCATATCGATCACGTTGTCGTAGATGGTGTGAACGTACGTTCTCATTAGCCCCTCTCGGTTCAATGGGGATCCCAAGGCCTGCAGAAGAACATGGAAAGCGATGTCCGGCCTTCCTCGCTTTAGGAAGTCTCCGGAGGAATCCCCGCCTTCAGCTGCCCTAATCGCTGAATGATGATAGCTTCTATCGAGGATCAGAGAACTGGGCTCTCTGTTCTTCCTCCGAGCATGTGCAGCCACTGATCGATGCTTAGCTAGCTGCGGGGGGACTCTCTCAATCGACGATTCCGCAAGGATCAACGTCAACACGTGACTTCCCTCGAATGCACCATGCATTTACTGGACTGAGTGTCAGGCTCAGCGGAGAGATGAGTATTGTTGTCCTCAAGACGGAGGATTGGCGTGTCGAGACATACGCAAGCCATAGATGCGTTCGAAGGGTATTTCTCTATGCCCGAATTGGGCGAGTGAGCACTGGAAGGACTTTGCCTCGTCAGAGGAACAACGGTAACTTACGTCAAATCGCAGAGGAGCGCGTCGATATACTCCTGAGTCTCGCCAAGGACGCGGTGAGATCCGATCCGTCTCTCTCTAAGAGATACGTTGAGCTAGCACAACGAATAGCCATGCGTTCGGGCGTTAGGCTCGGCCCTCAACGGAAGCAGTTCATATGCAAGAACTGCAAGAGCCTCCTTGTTCCAGGCATCAACTGCAGAGTGCGGGTACGTGCAGAGCACGGGACTCATGTGGTCGTGACGTGTCTGGAATGTGGATCGGCAAAACGATACCCAGCGGTGAAGGAGAAACGTCTCAAAAGAAGAAGATGAAGGAGCTGAAGCAGCGGTCGGTGGAGAAGGAGCCGACTGTCTGGATTGGCAAAAGCGGCGTTACCGACGCGCTCCTAGGCCAGGTCGACAGACAGCTTGACGCAAACGAAATCGTCAAGGTGAAGGTCCACAAAACCTCGCCGGAGGACGCTGAGATCGCTGAACTCGCTAACAAGATAGGTGAAAAAACGACTTCTGAGATCGTCGATGTGAGAGGACGAACCTTCACTATCTACAGGCAAAAGAAGGCGCGTAAATCTGCACCAAAAGCTCGTAGGCGAGCCGTCTCCGCTTAGCTCAGCTCAACTTATATTTTGGCTAAAGTCCCCTAGTGCGAGACTAGTCCAGAATCGGAGAGACTACAATTGCCAACAGCCTATGATGTGAAGGCCAACGTCCTCGTTGAGAGACTGGCCAAACATCTCAAGGAGAACGTCGGAGAAGTAACCCCGCCTACATGGGCCCTCACATCCAAAACGAGCGCACATAAAGAGCGTCCACCACAGAACCCAGACTGGTGGTACGTTCGATGTGCCTCGCTTCTTAGGAAACTCTACATCCACGGATCGATCGGAACGCAAAGGCTCCGAGTCGAGTACGGCGGCAGAAAGAGGAAGGGAACTAGCATCGAGCACGTCAAAGATAGCGGGGGATCGGCGATCCGAGAGCCGCTCCAACAGCTGGAGAAGGCCGGCCTAGTGGCCAAGGACGGTCCCAAAGGCAGAAAGCTCTCAGGAGAAGGCGTGAGCCTAATCAACAGGGTCTCAGGCGAGATATTGAAGGGGAGCTCCTCCGGAGAGGGCTCAAAGCAATGAGTGGAGATGACATCGGCGAAGAAGAGCTAGAGCAGCTGCGGAGACGAAGGCTTGCCGAGCTCCAAAGAGCAGCAGCTGAGGAGGATAGGCGAGCTGATGTCCACCAGCAAGTTGAGGTCCAGAAGCAGGCAATCTTGAAGAGGATATTAACGGTGGAAGCGAGGCAGAGGCTCACGAACATAAAGATGGTCAAGCCAGAGTTCGCAGACCAGCTCGAGCTCCAACTGATTCAGCTTGCACAATCAGGCAGAGTTAAGCTGCCGATATCCGATGCGCAACTCAAAGAGGCGCTTGTTCGCATGCAGTCTCAAAGAAAGGACATCACGATCAGGAGAATGTGAGATGGCAACACACAAACCCGCCGGCAAGAAGAGGCGTCTCTCAAGGCGTCACCGCATGAGAAGAGCGGTCCCGACATGGGTTGTCTCGAAGACCGGAGGACACGTGAGAAGTCACCCGAAGAAGAAGAGCTGGCGTGATAGCAGCAGACTGAAAGTATAGTGAAGGTAACAGAAGTTGAGCAAGAAAGAACCCACCCCAGAAGAAGTCAACGCCGAGGAAGAAGAAATCTCCGAAAGCCCGCAAGAAGAGAGCAAGGAAACCGCCGGAGAAGTTGAGGAAGAGACAACAGAGGAGAAACCTTCAGCTGAGGAAGAGACCGCTGCTGAAGAGGTTGAGGAGAAAGAAGAGGAAGAGGCGGAGGAAGAGGAAGAACCCGAGGAAGAGAGAGAGGAGATAGAGGTCGTTGAAGAACGAACGTACACAATCCCCCTCCGGAAAGTCTGGGGCCCCCCAAGAGGTAAGCGAACTCCTCGAGCTGCGAGATTGCTCCGTGCATTCGTGAAGCGTCATATGAAGGCCGAGAATGTGGAGATCAGTAATGAGGTAAACGAGGAGCTTTGGGCCAGAGGAATCAGAAAGCCGCCAAGAAAGATCACGGTGCGGTTGGTCAAAGACAAGGAAGGCAGGGTCATAGTATACCCTGCAACCGCCTGAGCTTACGCCGGCCCGGCCCGTCAGTTCTCCTCAGAACAGCTCAGGGAAGCCAAATGTGCGGCTTGATTCTCTTGGCGCCGGTGATCTCCTAGTTGGGGATTCTGCGCGCCGACGTCTATGGTAACCCAAACATCGGAATATACTGTCACTCCAACGAGACAACTGCAATCCTCCCGCCAGGCATGACGAAGAAGAAAGCAGAAGACTTCCGACAGTGCTTGGGCGTTCGATCGTGCGTGACGAATATCGGAGGATGTGCACTTGTAGGAATACTCGTCACATCCAACTCGAACGGGATTGTTCTCCCACATATTATCCAAGACCATGAACTGAACGCCGTTCGGGAGCTCGAGGTAAAAGTCACTGTAGCTCAGGAGCGCTGGACCGCTCTTGGAAATCTCGTACTTGCGAACGATAATGGCGCCGTCATACACCCTGGGGCCTCGGAATCCCTCGCAAAGACAGTCGCAGAAACTCTGGACGTTGACATCGTCACTGCGACCATCGGAGGGCTTCCATATGTTGGGTCACTTGGCGTCGCAACCAACAAAGGAGTGCTAGCCTATCATGCTATGACAGATCGAGAACGCGAGATCATTGAGAAAGCATTGAAAGTGCCGGTGGAACCAGGAACGATAAATGGCGGAGTCCCTTACATCAAAGCAGGCCTTCTTGCGAATACGAAGGGCGCCGTCGTCGGTCCAGTGACCAGCGGACCTGAATTGATGGCGATTACAAGGACCCTCGGAATCCACTAGCACAAAAGGCTGTGCCCGGTTTGAATCCTACGGCTTGAAGAGCTTGTCCCATTTTCCCTCAGAGATCTCTTTCTGGATCTCTCTGGGGTCTCTTCCATCAACCGTGATACCCATACTGATGCATGATCCGAGCACTTCCTTTGCAGCGTTGTTGTCTGACAATGCGTAGCTGCCTGGAAGTTTCATCTTGGCTATCTTCACTACTTGTTCCACCGTTAGGTTGCCCGCCTTCTCGGCTTTCGGATTGCCTGAGCCTTTCTCAATGGCCAGTTCCTTCACGATCAGAGCAGACGTGGTGGGTGTGCCGATCTCCACTTCGAAAGCTTTCGTCTCGACATCGACGATGACTCTGACAGGGACTTTCATCCCTGAGTAGCCGCTTGTGAGTTCATTGATACGATTCACGATCTGAAGCACGTTAACTCCAAGCGGTCCAAGGGCCGGTCCAAGTGGTGGGCCCGCAGTGGCCTCACCGCCGCTCAGGAGAGCTTCAACTTGTTTCTTCTCTCCCAGCTTCTCCACCTCCTCGAGTAACAAGTTTCACGTAGTCCGCGTGCACAGTGATCGGAAGCGTAGCGAACCCTTCCTCAAGTAGCTCGATCGTCACTTCCTCCTTCACCTTGTCGACGTGAGTGATCCTGGCTCTGAGGCCTCTGAATGGTCCTCCGACAACTTCAACCGAATCTCCCACAGCAAGGTCCTCGATAACAGGCTTTGTGACAATGAAACGCTCCATGGCCTGAGGAGAGACTACGCCCTTCGTTCGAGCCCTTGCATGACGGACACCCGAGATCACGTCATCCACGATGTGGGCACCCGCGGCTTCGACGAATATGTACCCTTTGATCACTTCAGGGGCTATTATGCAGAACACCGGGGCTTTCTTGATTCCGGCTTTAGAGGCTATCAGTTCGGTCGCGGTTCTCTCTTGCCCGCTGGTTGTCCTGACTGCGAAGATGACGCTCGGTCTCTGTTGGGTTTCGCCTGACAAGAAAAGCTACCTCAAGATCCCTGTGGAAGCAATCCGACGAAGAGGAAGAGTATGCGTATCACGTACCCCAGTCCTCCGACTAGAGCGATTCCTAGAAAGCAGATCTTCACCATGAGCGAAAGCTCTTCCCCTGTGGGCCGCGTCGTCACATGGATTAGTCTTCTCACGGATGACAAGAAGTCTCGAGCCGCCAATCTGCTTCCTCCGTCTGAATGTTGTTCTTCTTCTGAACGTGTTGCCGCCTAATATTTTGGAGCCTTATTTAAGGTATCCAAGTACTAATGGGTTCGCTGTTCAGATCATCACGATTTCGCGGCCTGTTCTCCTCAGAAACTCAACCAGCGTGTTTCTTTCAGACCCGCGAACTCCCTTCTTATCTATGACAGCATGTGAGCAGTCGCCTATCGTTCTGCGAAAGGCAAGCTCAACAATGGCCGGATCGTAGCCTTCGAAGAAATACTTTGAGAGAATGTGTCCGAACGCGAATTGACCTTTTACGACGGCATCTGTATGTTTCCAAGAGTAGTGGCCTCCTCCGAAACCGACCGCTGGAGTTCCGTTTGCTGGGGAATTGGCAGCTGTCCAGATCGCGTGGGCCACGACTTTCCCTGCCACCGGGTCTTCCCATTGTTTTGCAGAGCTACCGATCTCCACAAACATGCAAGGCACCGGAAGTTCAGTGGGGCCATGGTGTGTAGCTTCAAGGGAGACTAGATACGAGAGTCCAAGTTCTTCACGGCTTTCAGAGAGCGATAGCAGCGCAGCCCTCATTCTGTTTGGTTCAACCAGCGCGAGGCTTCTCGGCTGGCCTCCATAGGGGGCCTCGTTGAGAACATTTCCCGTACAGTGGACCGTTAGGCACGGGTCGCCTTTCTCACTCGTATGTCTCGAAGCGAAGATTACAGATGTTGTATGGGGGAACGGGTCTATTGATTCTAGGTGAATCGTCTCATCCTTCGTTCGAGTGAGCAGAATGTTCTCCTTTTGCAGGATGCCAGGGTCCGAATATTCTGGTGACTTGTCGAAGCCGTAGTCGCGGGCGAGGCAGGATGCTATGTTGAGGCCCGCCCGATCCTTTTCTGACGCGACAATGAGGACGGTCATTGAGCTGAACGTCTCGGAGTACTGGGCATGTCAACCGACTATCCTGTTGACGATGGTGGCTGGGTCGAAGGATATCAGGTCCTCGTAAGCTTGCCCCGTGCCGGCGAAAATCACGGGCTTCCCGATCACAGCCGCAAGCGAGATCGCGCTTCCGCCTCTTGCGTCAGCGTCGAGTTTAGTGAGGGTTACGCCGTCAATCTTGACCGACTCGCTGAATGATCGTCCTTGTTCAAGAGCGTCGTTTCCAGTCAACGAGTCGACAACGAGCATTACGAAATCCGGAGAGGCGACACGAATGATCTTCTTCATCTCTTCAAGCAGGTTTCGTTTGTTCTGCATCCTTCCCGCCGTATCGATCAGAACTGCGTTTATTCCATTCGCGCGAGCGTGGTTGATCGAGTCGAATGCTACCGCAGCGGCGTCGGCACCGTAAGTGTGCTTTATCGTTTTCACGTCAATGCGCCTGGCGTGTTCTTCAAGCTGCTCAATAGATCCTGTGCGGAACGTGTCGGCGCATGCGATCACGACAGAGTAACCGCGCTTCTTGAGGAGGTACGCGATCTTAGCGACCGTTGTGGTCTTGCCTGTTCCGTTTATTCCGACGAAAACTATCACAGCAGGTTCGTGTGCCTGTCTCTTCGTGTTGATCTTTTCGAAGAAGCTGGCTTCACCGCTTCCTTTGAGCACGTCGAGGATGACTTCGCGGACGATCGCTGCAACTGGTTGTCGACGGTCCCCGACTCGTGCGACTTGGATACTGGGCGCTCTCTGCCTTATCCCGTCGCAGATGCGTTCTGCCACTGAGTACGCGACATCGTTTTCAGCGAGCGTCGTCTTGAGTTCCTGGAGTACGTTCTCAAGGTCTTTCCCTGTAAGCTCGGTCTTTGAGATCTTCTCCACAACTGAGCCTAGGCCTGACTTGAGCTTCTCGAACAACCTCAAGCACCTCGACAGGGCGCACAGGTGACGTACTTCACCGAATGTAGGGTTCTAGATGACTGTGAGGGATTCTCCGCCGTGCTTCTTCACGAGGTCGCCAATCTTTTCTCGGTTCTCCTCAATCCTGATCAATGCTTGATTGAGCTGTTCCTGAAGTGATGTCCGAGCTTTGTCGAAGTCCGCTATTCGTTCCTTGATCTCGTTGATGGAATCTTGGATCGGTTTCTCGACGGCGACTCCTGCACCCACGCCCATCACGATCTTGGAGATGTCAGAGAGTTTCACTCGAACATACGAGCCTCCCCCGACTGGGATCAGGGCATCCTCGTCGTTCTTCTGGGTCTTCACACCTTCAAGCGTGGTTGACGCGAGGGAGAACTCGTTCAGGGCGGCGTTGACGATCTCAAGTCGCGCCTGAAGCGCTCGCGCCGAACCCTCATAGACTCTTAGCTGCATTAGGCTCTTCTGAAAGTCTTCGTCATCAGGTGGAACTTTCTCACTTTGCACTTTGCTTAGTCTCCGTCTCGCTAGTCTTGAGTTCCTCAATCTTCTTCAGCTTGATCTCGAGTCTCCTGGCTTTGTGTCTGCTTCCCATGTCAGTGTAGACTCTATCGATCGCGTCTTGCTCTTTCGTTGCTCTCAGCTCCACTGCAAACGGAATCGTCGTGCGCGGCTTCTTGACTTCCCCCGTAATTCTGAAAGTCTTGACCTCGGCCAACAGTCCTCACTTTAACCAGACGAAGGTCCTATGGAACCCAGTCCTCACTATAAAGCTGAGCCCAAAACGACCGCCGTGGTGCAAGGCGCAGTGCCGCTCAGGTCATCGGGTAGGGATTACTAGCGTTACTTGATGTCCGCCGTTCCTCCTGCGAGTTCTCCAAACGTTTTTATCAACCTCCGAATATCAGCCTGCGGAACTTTCCAGAAGGAAAACGCGATTGCCCCTCGCTAAGGATCAGCTTCTCACCGCCTTAGCAGGGCTAAGGAAACCTGACGCTAAGCACGGTTTCACGCACTCGGTTGAGCTTATAGTCAAACTCAGAGAGATCGACCTGAAGAAGCCTGAGAACCGGCTGAACGAATCGGTTGAGCTTCCGAACTCCCTAGGGAAGGAGACGAAGATCTGCGTCATCGCAAGCGGAGACTTGGCGACGAGGGCAAGGGCAGGCCAAGCCGACTTGGTCATGGGCAGAGAAGACTTGGACAAGCTGGGGAAGGACAAGAAGGCGACCCGCAAGCTTGCCTCTGAGTACGACTATTTCATCGCCGAGGCGCCTATGATGCCTCTGGTCGGGAAGACTATCGGCTCGATCCTTGGGCCGAAAGGGAAGATGCCTACTCCTGTTCCGCCTACCGCCCCGATCGACCAGCTCGTTCAAAGCCACAGGAAACTCGTTCGTGTCCGAGTTCGAGAACAGCCTGTAGTACAGTGTAGGATTGGGACAGAGAAGATGCCTGACGAAGAGATCGCTGAGAACGCTCAGGCAGTCTTCAGCCGCATCGAGGCGAAGCTCGAGCGGGGCGCCAAGAACATAGGTCAAGTGCTCGTTAAGACCACTATGGGTGAACCTGTGAAGGTCCAGACTACGAAGGGTTAGCTTATGCTCACAAGACAAGTCACCCACGTGGCCTCTTGGAAGAAAGAGATCTTCCAGAAGCTCGCAGAGCTGATTGAGAAGTACCCAGTCGTGGCGATCGCTGATCTTCAAAAAGTAAGATCATCACAGATACAAGAGATACGGAAGAAACTTCGTGGACAAGCCGAGGTGCTGGTCGCGAAGAACACGATCCTGAAGAAAGCCGCCAGCGCCATCGGCGAAAAGAAACCTCACATCAGTGACTTTGCGGAAGGCATAGCTGGCTCGAGCCTACTGCTATTCACAGGCATGAACCCCTATGCGCTCATCCTTTTCCTGAACAGGAACAAGGTTCGTGTTCCCGCCAAAGGCGGTGATACGGCAACAAGCGAGATCATGATACCAGCCGGCAATACCGGGCTACAGCCTGGGCCGGTCATAAGCGAATTTGGAGAAGTGAAGGTCGTAACAAGGATCGAGGGCGGTAGTATCTGGGTCGCGAAGGATACTGTTGTTGCCGAGAGAGGCGACACGATATCTCCGAAGCTCGCATCGCTGCTATCGAAGCTCGGCATGAAGCCGATGGAGGCTGGGTTGTCGATAGTTCGTGCGTTCGATGCAGGGATGGTTCTCAATCTGGACGATCTTGTCTTCGACCTTGACTCATACAAGAGCGACCTTGAGGAAGCATGCAGAGATGCCATTGCACTTTCGGTCGAGACGGAATACGTCCTCCCCGAGACAGCCCCCATGATAATCGGCAGCGCCTACCGAGAAGCTCTCTACTTAGCGAACGAGATCGAGTATCCAACATCAGAGAACGTTGGAGATCTCGTCAAGCAGGCTTATTCAGAAATGAGACTCCTATCTGACGCTGCTGCCAAGATCAATAGCGAAGCCGCACCCCTAGAAGAACCAGCACCCCCGACGCCAGCCCCCGCAAAGAAACCAGCAGAAGCGAAACCAGCTGAGGCCAAGGCACCAGAGACGAAGCCACCCGAAACCAAACCACCTGAAGAGAAACCGCCCGAAGCCAAGCCGCCTGAAATCAAACCACCAGCGGCCAAGCCAGCTGAACCAAA
>JBEKGZ010000032.1:0-14211 GCA_050012535.1 Bathyarchaeia archaeon
AACTAAAGAAGGATCCCGAGTTATTACGACGTATCAAGGCCATGGAAATCACACGGTAGGTCCCTAAGCTGAGTTGAACGCCGAACAACGACGATTTGAAGCAGTTACAGAGCTCGTCAGTACTGTTGCCGCCCACTCGAGGCGAGGGGTACCGGTGATTGTTGAGGGCCCAAACGACGTTAGAACGCTCCGGAAGCTGGGGATCGCAGGGCCGATCTTTTGCGCAAAGTCTCGTCGCCTTGGGCTCATTGATTTTCTCGACTCAGTCGCAAAGCACCCGGAAGTAATAATCCTTACAGATTTCGATAAAGAGGGTAGAGCCCTCGCTTGGCGCCTGCGCAGGGATCTGTTACAAAACCGGGTCAAGGTGAACGTCGAGATCTGGAAGCAATTGAAGGCTCTCGGTCGGTCGGAGATGGTGGGAATCGAGAACCTCGGAAAGTACCTAGATCGGCTCGCGGCATCCCTGCTGGCAGACAGGAAGGCATGCTAGCCACGAGCTAAAGCGTTCTTGACATTATTCCTACCATGTCGACGAGGCGGTTTGCGTAGCCCCACTCGTTGTCATACCAGGCTAAGACCTTGGCCATCCTCCCGTCGAGGACCATCGTGGAAAGCCCGTCAATTATGCAAGAATGGCTGCGGCCTTGAACGCGTTGTTGATTGTTTCGGATGTGGCGTCTTTCTTCAGTTCAGCTACGAAATCGACCAAGGAACCGTCAGGGACTGGTACGCGATATGCAAGCCCGTTTATCTTCCCTTTCAGTTCTGGAAAGATCTCCGTCGTAGCCTTTGTCGCACCGGTCGTTGTCGGGATAATAGAAAGGGCAGCCGCACGTGCACGCCTAAGATCCTTGTGAGGAAGATCTAGGATTCTCTGGTCGTTCGTGTATGCGTGTGCAGTGCTCATCAATCCGCGCATAATGCCGAAGTTCTCATGGAGCACTTTCACCACAGGCGTGACGCAATTGGTTGTGCACGAAGCCAACGAAATAATGTTGTGAGTCTTCGGATCGTACTTCGAATCGTTGACAGCAGGCACAATCGTCACGTCAGGATTCGACGCAGGCGCAGAGATCAGGACTTTTCTGGCGCCGGCCTTGAAATGCTTAGACGCGCTATCGCGGTCTGTAAACAACCCCGTGGACTCGAGAACAATATCCACACCCAGCTTCGACCAAGGTAGTTCAGCGGGATCCCTGACAGACACGACCCGTACTTTTTTTCCATCAACCGAGAACCCGTCCGGAAGAAGCTTAATCTCAGCATCAAACCTTCCAAAGACAGAGTCATACTTGAGAAGATGAGCGAGCGTCTTCGAGTCAGTCACATCGTTGACGGCCACAATCTCCGCATTGATCTTCGCGTTCTTGAAGGCGCGGACAAAAGCTCTCCCTATTCTACCAAAACCGTTTATGCCGATCTTCACGACCAACCGGTTGCACCCTTCCCGCCTAAGGGGAAATCATCCTTCTTAAAATCGTTTCACAATACGCCGAAAGGCCGAAAAATCCGTCTTCTTGCCCTAGAAGGCGAGAAAATGTTTATCAACGTTTGCATACGTAAGGACCTTCAAGCTGACGCGCGAAAGCGCTTACAAACTTCGCTTTCCTACGGACGGCACAGCGGGTGCTTCATGTTAGAAAGGACGCTATGGAGAAGGAACGTTAGGTTGGATAGTAATGCGCGTATCCGCGTCTGTAAATGGAGGTTCACTATCAATTGGGAACAGAAAGTCAGTACGCACCCACCACCAAGTACGTCGTTTTGGCGGCGTTCGAAGTGGAGGGAGTGGTTGAGAAACCCGATGTGATCGGCGCGATCTTCGGGCAAACAGAGGGCCTATTCGGACCTGATCTGGATCTAAGAGAACTTCAGAAGAGTGGAAGAGTAGGAAGAATAGAGATTCAGCTGGAGTCAAAGCACGACAGGACCACCGGGACGATAATGATCCCGTCCAGCTTGGATAAGGTCTCTACGGCGATAATCGCTGCTGCCATTGAGAGTGTTGACAGAATCGGTCCGTGCACGGCAAAGGTCACTCTTGAGAGAGTTGAAGATGTTCGGGAAGAGAAGAGAAAACTCATCCTTGACAAGGCAAAGGACATTCTGAAGAAATGGGTCATCGAGGGCTCCCCGAGCACAGATGAGATGGTTAAGGAAGTGGGGGGCGCCATACGATCAGCAGAGGTCGTGGAGTTCGGTCCGGATAAGCTCCCTGCAGGGCCGGAAGCACAGAGTAGCGGAACAATAATCATCGTTGAGGGAAGAGCTGACGTTCTTAATCTGCTTAGATGCGGAATCAAGAACACGGTAGCCATCGAAGGCACGAAGATCCCTCAATCAGTCATAGCTCTCTGCAAGAGCAAGGAGGTCACAGCATTCTTGGACGGAGACAGAGGTGGTGACCTCATACTGAAGGAACTTGATCAAGTCACCGAGCTCGACTATCTGACGCGAGCTCCACCCGGAAAAGAGGTCGAGGAGCTCACCCCGAAGGAGATAATGAAAGCGCTGCGAGACCGCGTCCCGCACGGTGCACCCAAGCCAGAAGCGAAGCCAACCGTTGCTAAGGTGGCCCTTCCAGAGGGAGTCGCACAAAAGGCACAGGAACTGAAAGGGACACTCGAAGCCGCTGTCTTCGACGAGACGGGGAAGGAGATCGCTCACTTGCCGGTCAGCGAACTCGCGAATCAGCTACCAACAATGGAAGCACCCTACACCCTAGTCTTTGATGGAGTCATAACACAACGCATATTGGACCTAGCAGACCAGAAGAAGATCAAGTACGTCTTAGGAGACCGCTTGTCAGAAATCGCCAAGAAACCTTCCGACATCATGGTGCTGACAATGTCAGAACTCGGCAGCCGCTAGTTAGAGCAGCGATCTTTGCTTTCCAATTAGCAATTCGTCCTCACTGATGCCAAAGATCCCTAGTATTCGAGCCGCGGCAGGCGCAACTTGGCCAGAAACGTAGTATTCCACGTCGACTTGGTCGGAAGTGACTTCAAAGTAGGGCCGTGCCTTGTCATAGAGTTTCGTGCCCTTCTTGGTAATCACATAACCGATCTTGTCTCCGGGCACTAACTTTCGGCCGAGCTTGAGGTATTCCTTTGCGACCTGCACGTGAGGTGCCTTGACCTTGTATTCCTTAATTGGTTTGGTCAGGCTCTTCCATATGATGAGATCTCGAACTATGGTTTTTCCGCGCTTCAATTCATCGATTGCATTCAAAGCATACTCTTTGGCGTTGCCCGGCGAACCATCGCGGAGCACGAGCTCAATCACTTTCTCCTGAACCTTGCGGGCGATCTCGGACCAGTCGCTCCTGACAACCTCCATTCCGACAATGTCCAGTGTGTCATCTGTCAAGAGGCCCGCATATCTCTTCTTGGCTTCGGTGAAGAGTACTCTCTTGTAATCCTTGTCGGGTCGGATTTCCATGTGGAGATTCTGGTTGACCCACCGAAGTAGTGAATCGACTTTTGCTTTATCGTGTGTTACGAAGACTGAGTCCGTGTCCGCATATATCACAGGTAGGCCGGTCTCATTGCAGTGATCAATGACTTGTGTGATGCTCTTTCGCCCAAGTGCGGCTGCGGACTCGGCCACTTCGTGCACGTACCAACGAGCACCTGTCCAACCGGCGTATCCATAGCATGCGTTTGTGATCACTTTGACTGCTCTTTCTTGTTGCTGTAGAATTTGCCTCTCTGAGTCGGAGAGAGTCTCGGTCTGTATCTCTCTCTTGATCTCATTCCGCGTCGCGATTAGACTAGTGATAGCATTCCTGTATAGTCCGGGAGGTGTCTTTCTGAATCGGCACTCTGAACCTTCAATAACCCAGCAGGAAGAATCGTCGCAATCTTCTGTCGATTTGACGAGCGTGTCAGGGGAGAGATTGTACAGGATCATCAGGTTGGGATACATTGACGCGAAATCTAACGCAATTACGTTCTCGTGCAAGCCTGCTTGAGGCGCAAGCACTATGGCGCCTTGATATCGTTCATAGACTTGCTTTCGCCGTGGAGGAATCAGATGCCCTTGCTTGTAGGCTTCCTTGATCAGGTACGAGTCTACGCGATAGCCAACCGGTGCTGTAGCGACTTGGTCGAGGGGCATGCAAGTGAGTGAAGATAGCGCCATTCCGAATTCGAGGAATCTCCCTGTAATCTCCAGCATAGCGCGGGCGTAGGCGCTTGCGGCACGCAGCAAGAGAAGCTTGTCCCGTGGCGAGTTCCATATCTTCGCGAGGTCCAGCTGATCTGGAAGGATAGTGTCCAGTTTGATGCCAAGAGATCCGGCTACGTTCTCGACGCTCTTCACGTTAACGTCAGGCAGTTCATTAGCGTAGTCGAGCATGTCCAGGCTTGCCCTTCCGGCGATCGAGATATGCCCATAGAGGCTTGTATGCGGCTGCAAACCAAGCCTGCTTACACCCAGCGTCGCACCTGCTATTCTCGCTCTCTCAATCAGATACGGCCAGCCGATCCTATTGCTTTCAAATCCCGCGACAATGTCCGGGTCGAATCTCATCAAGTAGTTTGCGAACTCTGTGATGATGTCATGGTCCGACCCATCCGACCGAGAGAAAGTCCGAACCTCGCCATCACTTGTCGCAACGGAGATCACAGAAACTGGGTTTTGCGATGCATGCGGGGAACCTTTCTCCGCGAACGCGACTGTCGAGAATGCCAAAATCCGGAGTCTTGGTCTGTCTTTGAGGACGATGGGGTGCGGGGAACCGTGTGAGAGGTAGGCATTGCCACCAAGTGCTTGGGGGATTCTCAGTTCATCTGCTTCTGTTTCATGCCACCTGCAGGGAATCAAGCCTCTGTCATACAGGTAAAGCGAAGAGTATCGAATGTCGTGCCCGACGATCTGTTGTACTTGCTCACGCTTGGAGAGATGTTTTGCAATAGTTTCAAGCGACTCGGTTGATGCGCAGGTGATCTTGACCGCTTTGACTGTCTGGCCAAATAGCTTCTTCTCCTCAACAGAACTCTCGAGGACATTCGCATAGTCACTTCCCGATGAACGCAGAGCATCGAAGATTGTCTCGGGAGCGGAACCTTCCTTTGGAATCGCGTATAGATATGGTCTGAACTCCCTGTCAACGAGCAGGACATTCTTGCCATCTTCATCAATGCCCCAGAGCCAAATCTCTGAACCCTGTGATGTCGTCTCCTCGCCCAAGTCTAGTAAGAAGAATCTGAGACTCTTCAATGCGATCAGGCTCTACTGTCGAACGGACGCGCATGATTCTGCAGATCGTGCCAGCACCAAGGCATCCTCTCCATCCGCGTAATAATGTCGGATCTCGGAGAATGGTCTGTATCCCATATGATCGTAGAACGCGATCGCACCGGGGTTTCCCTTGCGTACCTCAAGACGGATCTGCTTAATCCCTTCCTCAGCAAGCCTCGTCGTCACGGCGGACAACAACGCGGTCCCAATGCGCCTTCGACGATAGCGTGGGTCCACAGCCACGGAGACAACGTGGCCTTCCGTGGCATTTGCCGAGGCCACGGCATATCCAACAATCTCCCCATCATATGATGCGACAAAGAAGCAGTCTTGGTGCTTGTCGATCAGATCGGTGAGAACTGCGGATGGATATGGGTCACTGAAACACGCTTTTTCGACTGCGTAGACGCCAAGCGCATCTAATGTTTCCACACGACGGACTACGTACAAGTATGCTCGCGCAGCTACAGCATCTCATTCCATCGCGCTGAAAGATGAAAGTAGTGCTTGCAGTCTCCTCTCTGGGTAAGACGAGCCTTGACACCCAGTGATTTGCTTCCGACAAAACTATAATAAACGGCGCCTGATCGTACGATACGACTCGCTGTGGCAAAAGGAGGAAGCAGACATCTCAGAGAAACGTGTTGAGCGCTGGGGTATCGCGAACATCTACTCCTCGTTCAACAACACGCTTGTGCATATTACCGACCTTGCTGGAGCAGAGACCGTTTCCCGAAGCTCCGGTGGACAACACGTCAAGGCGGATAGACTCCAAGGTTCACCGTATGCGGCAATGCAATCTGCTGGTGCCGCTGCAAGGACGGCGAAGGACAGAGGCATCACTGCTCTTCACATTAGAGTAAGGGCGCCTGGTGGACATGGAGCCCGAACACCCGGTCCGGGCGCTCAGGCCGCGATTCGAATGCTGGCGAGAGCAGGGTTCAGGATCGGCAGGATCGAGGACGTCACGCCCGTTCCGCATGATGGGACAAGACGCCCAGGCGGCCGAAGAGGAAGACGCGTCTAGGTCATGCTCTTGAGAGCAACGCCTTCATGTCTGTGATTTGGAGAATTCATCAGACTTGAACTGAGTCTTGAGCGAGTTCGTAGTGTTACACGGATCAAGCTACACCAGTAGACTCTGTAAGAATTGATTACACGACAGAGTATGTAGCAAAGGCTAATCTATCGCTACGCTTTTTCGTGCAATTCGTTGGATGTGCGTCCATGACTCTCGTCGAGCCGCAGGGGCCCTCTGCAGGCGCAGTCAAGAAAATGGAGATGCGGCTGCGAGAGATCAGAGCCCGAAAGCTCGCAATCATCGGCGTCGGCAATTCGATGAAAGGTGATGACTTCGCAGGATCCCTAGTTGCCAAGAAGCTGATGAGCAGATTCAACGAAGCCGCTCATCGGATTCTCGTCCTTGATGCTGAAGATGCTCCGGAGAACTTCACCGAGGAAATACGTGCTTTCAAGGCTGATACGTTGATCTTCATAGACAGTGCGGTAATGGGAACTCCTCCAGGCACAGTCAGACTAGTCCCTCTAGACGAGACTGAATACCCGTACTTTTCGACACACAACGTTCCGCTAAGGCTCCTAGGTACCGTGATGGGAAATGTTGAGAGTGCGTTTCTCATAGGGATTGAACCAGGAACCACCGAATTCGGAGAACAAATGTCAGCGGAAGTGAAGGCCGCCTGCACTCAGGTTGCTCAAACAGTATACAAGGTCATAGCGGAGCGGTCGTGAGCAGGCCTTGGCTGACTTTATGATATTGGCGATTCTGGCCATCGTCATCGTGCCTATCCTTGTTCTCTACTACATGGTTGGGTTCTTGGGCAAAACTACTCACGGCAAGGGGCCGAAGTACGAGGCGTTCTCAGGAGGAGAAGAGCTGCCTCCTGCCAGGGGCAAGTATCACTCAGAGATGTTCGTCTATGCATCTCTCTTTGTTGCTTTCGAGGTAGTCACGTTGCTCGTCGCCAGCTCACTGAGATTGCACAGCCACATTTGGCCTCTGCTATTCGTCGTCGCAGGAGGCGTATCACTTACGGTTGTGATGTTATGGTTTGTAGGAACGGGAGGTGCTGAACTTACCTGAACGACTTTCTACATGGGCTAGGACACGGTCGCCCTGGCTGTTTCACATAAACGCCTGTTCATGCAATGGCTGCGACATAGAGATAGTCGCGGCACTGACCCCGAAATACGATGCAGAAAGATTGGGGGCAGTACTGGTTCCATCCCCACGACACGCAGATGTTCTCGTCGTCACGGGCGTCGTGAACCCCCAGACAAAGGATCGACTGCTACGCGTCTACGACCAGATTCCGGAGCCCAAGTTTGTGCTGGCAGTAGGCGCATGCGCATGTGGGGGAGGCGTCTTCAAGGGATGCTACAATGCCGGGCAAGGAGTTGACAACATAGTGCCCGTTGACATGTTTGTCCCCGGATGCCCACCAAAACCGGAGGGCATTCTCTACGGCATTGTACAACTTCTAAACAAGGTGAAGAGCGATGACAAGTCAAAGTGACGATTTGATACGAAACATAGAAGGCACCGTGAAGGGCCTTGGAGGGGAAGTCCAATCCTCCACGAAGGACGCGATAACCGTCAAATTACCTGTCGAACGTCTCATTGAGGCGGTCCGAGCGGTCACTGAGCGGTATGGGTTATCTCATCTTTCGACAATGACTGGGCTCGATTCAGGAGACAACGTGGAGGTCCTGTACCATTTCTGGAAAGGAGATGTGATCGCCTCACTCAGGATCTCGGTGCCGAAATCCATCACACATGCTCCTTCGATCGTCGAGGCCGTTCCAGGGGCTATCCTCTATGAGATGGAAGTGCACGACATGTTCGGCGTCGTATTCGATGGAAACCCTTGGATGGATCGAAAACTCCTACTACCAGATAATTACCCGTCGGATCTCCCGCCGCCTCTCCTGAAGGGTACGAAATCCTCTGATATCCGCAAGGCCGTGGGGGTCGAGCGTTGACCGAACCCAAGGAAACAAGAAAAGAGGCAGGAGCAGGGCTCATCCAGTATTCCACTGAGAACCTCGTTCCATTCGGCCCTATTCATCCAGCCCTGAAGGAACCTGAGTACTTCAAACTCTACCTGAGGGGCGAGACAATCGTTGATGTGATACCCAGAATAGGGTATGTTCATCGCGGTCTAGAGAAGGCGGCTGAGCAGAGAAGATGGACGCAGAATACCTACATGTTCGAGAGAACTTGCGGGATTTGCAGCTTCGCGCACAGCCTCGCATACGTACAAGCAGTTGAAGGTCTGACATCTTACGAGATTCCTCAGCGCGCTCTTTACATCAGACTGATCGTGGCTGAGCTTGAGAGAATCCACAGTCACCTACTTTGGGTTGGCCTGCTAGGCCATTGGGCTGGATTTGACACGTTGTTCATGTGGGTTTGGCGAGACAGAGAAATCGTCCTAGACCTAGTAGAAGCGGTCGCTGGCAATCGCGTGCACAAATCGCTGGCCACAATCGCCGGGGTGAAGAAAGACATTCCAGACGTCATGAAAGGCAAGATCTTGGAGAGGACAAAGCACCTTGCAGACCGAGCATATTTCTACAAAGGCATAGTCGACACCGAAACAACGCTCCTCGCTCGCACACGAAAGGTTGGGATTCTCAAGGCAGAAACGGCTCAGAAGCTCTGTGCGGTCGGCCCGCTCGTTCGAGCCGCGGGACTGGCAAGAGACGTGCGAGCTGACGACCCTTATGCGGCGTACGGGGACGTGCCTATCGACGTGGTGACTAGGGGCGACGGGGACGTGTTCTCACTACTACATGTAAGACTGGACGAGATTGTTACGGCAGCGAACTGCATCGATTACGCCCTTGCTCACATGCCTAGCGGCCCCATCAGACTGAAGATACCTCCAAACATACCGGTAGGCGAGTACGCCACACACATCGAGGCACCCAGAGGCGAGCTCTTCTACTTCGTGAAATCAAACGGTACAGCAATTCCAGAGCGCGTGAAAGCTAGGACGCCCACCCTCGCTAACCTGCCCACAGCACTTGAGCTTCTGAAAGGACACACCATGGCCGATGTTCCCGTCGTATTAACCGCGATCGATCCATGCTTCGGATGCATGGACAGACTGTCGTTCGTGGATTTGGATACTCGCAACCAGTGGAGCTGGACCGGCGAAGAACTCAGGCAATACGGAATCAAGAGGTACTTCCCAGAGAGGAAAACCTGATGCTCACCGAAGCAATTGAAGCCATTCTCTTCCCTGGCTTCCTTTTCACAGTCGGGCTTGGGTTCCTCTTCGAGTGGCTTGAAAGAAAAGTAGCAGCGCACATGCAAGGAAGAGTTGGACCACTAGTCGCGGGGCCTCACGGGATCCTGCAGCCCGTTGCGGACTTCTTCAAACTACTCTACAAGGAAGAGATCGTGCCCAGCTTCGCCGACGTTACAATCTACAGGATTGCTCCTTCATTGTATTTCCTCGCGCCCATCCTCGGGATGCTCTTCGTTCCAGTCGTTGGCACTAGAGCAGTGGCTACGTTCGACATGGACTTGCTGCTCGTCATATTCCTTCTTGCATATTCCGCATTTGTTGTGGTGATCCTGAGCTTCGCGTCAGCTAGTGGATACACAACAGTCGCATCTGGACGGCTAGTTCTGCAATACGTGAGCTATGAGATACCTTTGGTGATTGCAATGGTTACGGCAGGAGTCTTTTCGCACAGCCTGTCGATAGCAGGCATAGTGGGAGCGCAAGCCGCAGCTTGGAATATCCTCTACATGCCGTTCAGCTTCATTGTCTTCATTGTCGCCTTGATGGCCGAACTTGAGAAGCCGCCATTTGATATCCCAAGTGCCAAGACCGAGATTGTCGCAGGCTGGCTAACAGAGTTCTCTGGACGAGCGCTCGCTTTTCTGAAGCTCACGAAGGAGGTGAGTCTCGTTTTTGGTGCGGGCCTAGCAGTATCGTTGTTTCTGGGCGGACCGCTCGGCCCTGTCCCGACGGATGCGATCCTGGCTCCAGTTGCATACACCGCGTACTTCTTGGCGAAATTGCTCGTCGTCGTCTTGCTCATCTTCGTTTTGCGTTCTGCAATGGCGAGGCTGAAGATCGGACAAGCAGCAGAGTTCTTCTGGAAGATCCTCACGCCGCTTGCGCTGGCCCAACTCGCCTTCGTTATGATACTTGGAGGAATATAGATCAGTGCCGAAAAAAATCGGTTCAGCAATTCCGGAGATGATACGGAGTCTGGTCAAGAAACCTGACACCGAAGCCTACCCGTTCACAAAGATAACTGTGCCCGAGAGATACCGCGGGAAACTGGACATAGATCCAATGAAGTGCACCGGCTGTAGCATATGCGCATACGTCTGCCCAGCATCAGTCATCACAATGATCGATGTCGGCAAAAGGAAAGTAGGAGAGAAGGAAGTGGTCGTCAAGAGGCCCAAGTTCGACCTATATACATGCATTTTCTGCGCTGAATGCGTGGACAACTGCCCCTTCGGCGCCCTCGAAATGACCAAGGACTTCGAGCTAGCGACACCGCAGAAGGAGACACTGATCATGACGAAGGCTCTTGAGAAATGGCAATAGAACTAACGATCCTGCTTTCCGCGCTATTGATCGGAGTGACCCTTTCAGCACTGTTGATCAAGCGACTCGTCTACTCGCTGATCATGCTTTTCTATTCTGGCCTCCTGTTAGGCTGCATCTTCCTCGCTTACGGGGCCTCGTATGCCGGCCTTTTCCAGATCATAACATTCGCAGGCGCCGTCTCCGTGATGTTCATGGTCATACTGATGCTCATAGGCGGAGAACCGACACCTACAGGCCAGCGCATCTCACGCGAGCAAGTGATAGGACTTGGACTATCAATCATGGGCTTCCTTGTCGTCGCAAGCATACTGTGGCAATTTGGCCCATCACCCATACCAGCGGAAGAGACAGTGTTAGCCCGACAGATGGGTTTCGCCACTGATGACCCACTATCGTTCCTTTGGTCTCTCAGATCATGGGATATCCTCTTCCTAGTAATCCTGGTGTCCGCCGCGCTCGCGGGAATACTCAACCTATTCTCAAAGGAAGGAGATCACGAATGATTGATCAACAGATCCTCCAGATAACCGCTGCCGCAATGTTCTTCATGGGACTGGCTGGCTTGGCAGCCACGCGCAACCTCGTGAAAGCAATCATGTCGTTCCAAGTAGTTCTCTTCGGCGTCAACCTGGCACTTTTCTCATCAGGCTTGGGTCCTAGCGGGCCATCGATGTTCACGACGGCTCTACTGGTTCTCTCGATTTCGATCGGAGCGAGCGTCGAAGCATTCGCACTTTCACTCGTGATACTGGTTTATCGGCACTACGGAACTCTCAATCCATGGGAAATCAGGAGACTTCGACACTGAACAATTACTATGCGGAATGGCTCGTGTGGCTCCTTCCGCTGATCGCGGTCGTGTTCGTGCCTGTGGTCTCGGCTCTTGGCGGAAAGGCACGTGAGTGGTTCGCCGCACTCGTCGTATTTTTGGCGGCAATTTTCGCAGTAACACTAGTTCCCGTAGCCCTGTCCGGAGGGACACAGCTTTCGACGGAATGGCTCCCCATCAGCGGGTTCCGTCTACAGATCAGAGTTGACGGTCTCTCAGTCTTCCTCGCGTTGATCGTGAACCTGCTAGGCTTTCTCATCGTCCTCTACTCGCAGGGTTACATGGAAAGGGAGACCGGACTCACGCGATACTATTGCCTGGTTCTGTTGTTCATTGGTTCGATGACGGGTCTAGTCATGGCTGGAAACCTCCTGCAGATGTACATTTTCTGGGAACTTGTCGGCATCTGCTCAAGCTTTCTGATTGCATTCTGGTATGATCGGCCCGAAGCAGTGAGAGCAGGCCTAAAAGCCTTCATCGTCACCCGCGTGGGAGACGTCGGACTACTCATCGGACTGATCCTACTATACGTCAACACAGGAACGTTCAGTTTCGATGCGCTTGAAAAAATGGCTGGCGGAGGAAAGATTGCGGCCGGCATCCTTCTCACAAGTGGGCTCCTCATCCTCCTAGGAGCGATGGGAAAGTCGGCACAATTCCCTCTGCACGTCTGGTTGCCAGACGCCATGGAGGGGCCCACAACCGTCAGCGCGTTGATACACGCGGCGACGATGGTTAACGCCGGAGTCTACTTGGTGGCGAGAGTCACTCCAATTTTCGGATCCAGCAGTGTATGGCTTGGGGTAGTTGCGTGGGTCGGAATCATATCGGCAATTCTGGGAGCGACTATGGCGGGCGCGACGCTTGATGTCAAACGCGTCCTCGCATACTCGACGATAAGTCAATTGGGTCTAATGTTTCTCGCCCTTGGCATAGGCTCACCGGGGGGTTGGTTTGCATCTCAGTTCCATTTGATGAGCCAAGCTGCCTTCAAGGCACTGGGCTTCCTCGCGGCAGGTTCACTGATTCACGTCTTGGGCACGAGGGACATGAACGAGATGGGAGGCCTGGGCCGAAGGATGCCCGTGACCTTCGTTGCTTTCTTCTTCTCGATCTTGGCAATGTCGGGGGTGCCCCCATTCATAGGTTTCTGGAGCAAGGATCTCATAATCGCTGAGCTTCACAACGCAGGTGACTCGACACTCCTCATCTTGACCCTGTTCGTCTCGGTCTGCACATCATTCTACGCATTCAGAGCATTCTTCAAAGTGTTCTACGGAAAGCAGTCCGACCTTGTGAAGTCAAAGCAGATTCACGAGTCACCGTGGACGATGGCAATTCCTCTAGGCCTGCTGAGTATCGCGGTAGTGACACTGTGGCTTATGGAGGGCGGAGCCTCAAGGTTGCTTGGCGTCGCCGAGCCAGAGGCCGCAAATCCGTGGATCTATGCGGCTTCTCTTGGTGCCTTAGTGATCGGTTTCCTTCCCGCATACGCTCTGTATTTGAGACAGAGCCCGGAGCCTTCACAACTTCTTGCCACGCACAGCTGGATATCGGCAACAAGGAGCGTGCTGCTCCAAGGGTACGGGTTCGACGCGTTCTACGATAGAGTATTTGCGAGAACGGTGACGAAGCTTGGATCGGCCGTGAGGTTGATCCAGACCGGATCGCTGGGGAAGAACATGTGGGGCATCCTTCTCTTCATACTCATTGTCGCTCTAGTGGTGCTTGCACTATGAATCAATGGATTATCCTAGCGTTCGGCTGCGGGTTCATAGCTGCACTTCTCGTGTTGCTGGTTGATCTGATCGCTAAGAAGGCTCCACGCTATCGGACGATGGTTGCTGGCCTCATAGCCACTATCGCATACGCGATCATAGGATACTCAATCCTTAGGATCGCCGGCGAGCTGCCGAAGGAAGGCTACGTCACAGTATCGGTCATCTCATCGTCGCTCGCCACGACGCTCGTGATCAGCCGGTTCAGTATCTATTTCTCTGCAATAGCAATCCTGTTGTGTATTATCACATCGATCTACACGGTCGCCTATCTGTCGAAGTCAGGCAATGCCGCGATGTTCTACGCGCTCACCTTGTTCCTCGCAATGAGCATCGTAGGAGTCACCATCTCCGGCGACCTACTGACACTCTTCATCTTCTGGGAAGGCATGAGCGTCTCCGCGTATGCACTTGTGGCTTTTCAGAAGCGCAGTTGGGAAGCCATCGAGGCAACAATCAAATACCTTCTTCTGAGCGGTGTCGGAAGCCTGACCGCTCTGTATGGGATCGCCCTCCTCTACGGAATTACCGGTACACTGAATATCCAGAGCCTGACACCACTCGTGGCCCAGCCCTCGATGCCGATAGGTCTGGCCTTAGTATTCATCTTGGCAGGATTTGGAGTCGAGGCAGCAATTGCACCCATGCACACTTGGCTTCCTGATGCTCACCCGGCCGCCCCAAGCCCGATGAGCGCCCTTTTGTCAGGCATAATAATCGAGATCGGAAGTTTCGTCTTCATGCGAATCCTAGG
>JBEKGZ010000033.1:0-13109 GCA_050012535.1 Bathyarchaeia archaeon
AAGTCTATGCTAACATCTTCGACGGCGACTTTCGCCTTGTGCGCAATCTCCTCCTCCATCTTGAGTCTGACTGTGTCCTTCGTGAAGAGGCTTGAGAGAAACTCGTCTTTTACGAAGAAAGTTTTCTCGTATGCGCACTTGAGCAACTTTCGGTGGTCGAGGTTCTCAACTATGGTTCTGGATTTTGCGTTCCTACGGAGTGTAGCCCACACGACGTCGTCATCGAGCGCAAGATACTCATCCACGGAGCCAAGCTGAGCGATGCCGAGGTCGTCCTTTGCGTACTCTAGAGCCTTCAGGAGCATTATCTGAGCCGCGCGTGAAGTCTTGTGGAAGTAGATTGTTCTGAATGATTCCAGCCTCGCCAATATGAAGCTCTCGAGAGTGGAGAGCGCGGTCACGTCCACCGCCAAGTTGCCGTTGAGAACATCCATTGTGTAGATTAGACGGAAAATGTCCACACCGCCATACCCGGCTCCGGTGTGGTACGAGTCTCGAAGCACAAAGTCCATCTTGTCAACATCCACTGAACTCCGAATGATCTGATCAAGATAGGCCCGCTTGGGATCCCCGAGTCTTCCAACACATAGTCTGCTTACGAGGTTCGGATCCAGCCCTTCCTGTTGGAGGACGCTGGAGAGTTCTGAGTTGAGGATTATACTCGCGGACATGTCTTCGTGTGTCTTCCCGACATACTTCTGTAGGATCGGCTCGAAGAGATGTGAGAAGGGCGCATGGCCCACGTCGTGCAGCAGCGCAGCAACCTTCACCGCCTTCTTCTCACGTTCATCAAGTTCTGTAGGGAGATTCTCAGCCATGACTCCAGCCAAGTACATTGTCCCGAGCACGTGCTCAAAGCGAGTGTGGGTAGCCGCAGGATACACGTACTCGGCTCCAGAGAGCTGTCTGATCCTTCTAAGCCGCTGAACCGGTCCGGTGTCGAGTATCCTCTTCTCAGTTTCTGTGAGCCTAACGTAACCATAAATCGGATCTTTGATGAAGCCCCAGAAGCTCTTGCCAGTCAAATGTTGTTCGTCTCACAGAATGTGTCTCCCATTCACTGCTCGGCTTGTCCTTAAAAGGCAAGAAGACGCCAAGCACATGCAGGAGAAAGGGAAGCCAGACCGACACCATTTTCTATACGGCGGTGGCGGGGACCTCCAAACGACAGGAGCGATGGGTTGTGAATAGACCCTCCAAAGGGGCATTCATAGTTCTCGAAGGCGGCGATGGTTCTGGCAAGACAACTCAGGCAAGATCGCTCCATTCCGCGTTGAGACACATGGGATACAAGATCCATTCGACAGCAGAGCCAAGCAGAAGCACCGTAGGCAGACTAATTCGGCGAAGGGTACTCCATGGCCCGAAGACTTCGCCGGAAGTTGAGGCGCTTCTATTCGCCGCTGACCGATTCCTACACCTAGAATCCGAGATACTACCTGCAATCAAGGACGGAAAGATCGTGGTATGTGACCGCTACATGTACGCCTCCTTCGTCTACCAAGGCGCCCAGGGTATGGACTCGCGGTGGCTCCGCGAGATCAACCGGTTCGCAGTGAAACCAGACCTCGCAATGTACTTGGATGTTCCCGCTGAGACTGGGATGAGCAGGATAAGGAGAAAGAAGAGCGTACTAGAGAAACTCGAACTTCAACGGCATGTCAGAGACGAGTACTTGAAACTAGTTCAGGGAGGAGAACTCACGCTCGTTGATTCAACCCAACCGACCGCGAAAGTAGCTGAGAATATCTTGGACCTGGTCAAACGCAAACTCCGAGAACTGGAAATCTAGAGGTACTTCTTCGGGAATTTCGCAACTATCGTCCACACGTTCCCTAGGCTAGCCTTTGCGATCTGAGTGCAGAGCTGATACGCGTCCCATCGATCATAACCGTAATCGTTCTCAAGCCATCGTATCAACTCTACAAAAGCGATTCTCACAGTTTCATCCAGCGGCATGCCAGTGCCAGAGCACGCGATGGCAGCGATGAAATCTCTGGACTCGATTCGAGGCCAACCTATCTGTTTCTTCCTGATGACCTCGACTGTCGCCTCAATCTCAGCAGGCATCTCTATTGCCGTTCCACATAGCTCCGCGTCGCCTTGAGTTGCGTGAGCATCGCCGATGTAGAGATAGGCGCCGCTGACGTTGACCGGCAAGTAGAGCGTGTTTCCACATGTGACATCAGGTACGTCCATGTTTCCTCCGTGAGGACCAGGCTTCTCGCTTGAGATCGATTCGATCTCGGGAGCGGTTCCGATTGTGCCAATCATTGGAGAGTATGGAAGGGCGTGCTTGTCGTCAAAGATTACTTTGCGGTCGCGTATCGGGCAGATGCGTGTTCCGTGTGGAAGATTCGTTCCGAGGAAATCCTGGTAGGCGTACTTTGCTTGGTCGCATAGGTACCACCACCAAGACGGGATACGCGTTGCACCCTGGCCTATTCTCGGGCGAATATCTTTGATCTTGACCGCGAGGGCATCGCCCTTCTCTGCGCCCTCAACATAGATTGGTCCGACTACGGGGTTCGAGAACGGCATTGTCTTTGTGTCACGTCTATCTTGTGGACTCCTGATCTGGCCTGAGAAGGCATCCTCGGTCTCGACGAGAACTGTCTCTCCCGATCCTATTCGAAGGACAGGTTCGTAGAAGGGCCCCAGCGAGTATCGTAGGATTTTCTGATCGGTCAGGGTTAGCCGCTTCACTAGGTTTCCCTTCGAACCATGAATCGAGCAAGGTCCTCAATCGTGTTTCTGGCGTTCGATTTCGGGAGTTTCTTGAGGGCACTCAATCCGTCTTCGATGTATCTATCTGCTAGCCTCTTCGCGTAATCTAGGCATCCGTATTTCTTGTACAGGTCTATTGCTTCACCGATCTCTTCTTGTGAGATGGTTGACTTTCCGAGCATTCTCATGAACAGCTCTCTGTCCTCTGCCGAGGCGGACTTGACAAGGTGTGCGGCCATGATGGTGCGCTTACCTTCCCTAATGTCGCCGCCGATCTCTTTCCCGTATTTGAGAACATCACCTGTGACGTTCAGCAGATCGTCAACGATCTGAAAGCCCACGCCTGTCGCTTCGCCAAACTTAGCTGCGGCAGACATCTGACTTTTCTTTCCGCCCGCCGCGATCACGCCCACTTCACATGCCAAAGCGATGAGCGCGCTTGTCTTGTTCTGGAGCACTTCGATAACGTTCTTTTCAGTGAAGCTCTGTCGGTCGTTGAGTTCGAATTCCAGTGCTTGACCTTTCGTTATCTGGAATGCCCTTTCGGCGAATTGCTGAATGAGCTTGTTCTTGGTCTTTGAGTCAAGTGATCCGTCGGCGGCAGCTTGAAAGACTTTGATCAGCATCGCGTCGCCCGAGTTGATTGCTGCCGATTGTCCGAACATTATGTGGATGCACGGTTTTCCTCTTCGTAGTTCGCTCTGGTCCTCAATGTCATCGTGGATCAAAGTCATGTTATGAAGGATTTCAACTGCGCCTGCAGCGGGTAGAGCCCTTCGTTCTTGACCTCCAACTGCCTTGCAGAAGAGAAGCGTGAGAGCTGGTCTGAACCTCTTTCCTCCACGATCGAGCAATTCCCACATCGGCTGATGAAGCGTGACCGGTCGGCCTGCCCGAGGGATATACTTCTCGATCTGTCGATTCACCATGGTCGCGTACTTTTCGAGCACAGAATTCAGTTCGCTCATAGGTAACTGGCACTCTTGGGGCATTATTGCCGCAAGAGACAATATGTCTTTGCTGAGGTTCGATCTGTGGCTAGTCGTGGGAGGTTGTGTCATCCTCTCGATACGGAGCTGTAACCAACTTTCTGATCCGCTCAGAAATCTTCTTGCCTATCCCCTCTACATTTTGAAGCTCCTTGTCCGATGCCAAGAAGACCCTCTCCACTGTGCCGAATGCCTTCAGCAGTCGCCTAGCGATGACCGTGTCGACGAGCGGCAGGCCTGCCACAACGAATTCCTGCTCGCGTGAAACCGAGTCGGGCTTGCGCTCCATTCTTATCCGGGGCCGACGCTCTCCCTTTGACTGCTCACGCCTTGCGATTGAAAGTAGTAGGAGAGCGGTCTCAGAGGGACTTCGAGTCCACACCACAGACACGCCGAAATCTACGATGATGCTTGCAACCGCCCCCATAACAGCCTCCGGCGCGATGTTGCGTGAGGTCTGGAAGCTTTCTCCCTCGATCAGCAAGATCGGCATCTCGTATGCTGACTTTAGGTTGGAGATCTGCTCGAACAGTCTCCCATCGATTATCGATGCAACGAAATCCTCAACGGTCTTTCGTTCTATCGCCGTTCGGTCTGAAATGATGAAGTCGCCAATGCTGAGCGTCTCCTGCGTGATGAGAATATCGTACTTGGAAAGTTCTCTGGTGGTCGGTGAGCCCAGTTCACGCGCGTCGACGATTATCGTCGGCTTCTGAGATGTCTCTTTCATCTGTTCCTCCGTCAGGAACTCCTCCAAGTTGGGCTGGTCAAGTTCCGTTTCGGTCGCCTGAGACGCGACCTCCTTTAAGGCAACGGCCATCATCCTTTCTCGTCGTCGAGAAATGTAATAGTATGCCTCATCCCTAGTTCCGATGGCCATCAGTACGGTTGCCTTACCAGGACCCTTTCTGCCCGTCCTTCCTTTCCGCTGGATATATCGGATCGCGCTCGGCACAGTGTCGTAGAATATGACCTCATCGCATTCAACGATGTCTAGACCTTCCTCACCAATCTGGGTGGCGACGAGTACGTTGTACTGGCCTGATTTGAAGTCCTCAAGAAGCATCGTCTGCTGCTTCTGAGAAAGGCCCTTGTCGGCGCTCTTCGTCTGCTGCCCTACAAGCCTTACGGCGGAAATACCGGGTTGCTTGCTCAGCTCTTCAACAAGTCTGGCTGCGGTTGCTCTATAGTTGGTGAATACCATGACCCGCCTGGAACCGATCGCGAACGTCTCTTTAACCCTCTTGAGGAGGACCTGCAATTTCGGATGCTCGTTCCCTCTGGCAACCTCTTGCGACGCTATTCTCGAAATATCGACGATCCTTGAGTCCTCAAGAAACGCTCTGAGCCAGGGCATTGCTCGCTTCTTCAGTCGTTCTTGCAAGCTGTCAAGGTAGGCTTTGAGTGGTGTGAATCCTTGTGTCTCAAGGAGTTCCATTGCCTTGAGCGCGTGAATCGAGGAGTACAAGCCGAACGATATTCTCCGAAGCAGGTCTTTTGCAGCCGGTTCATGGATCGTGTCATGGCGTATCTTCTCTCTTGCTTCGAGAATATCGCGTAGACGAATGCGATCCGCGTCAGCGGTGGGTAGGTAGCCATAGTCTCTGGCTCCCTTCAACACATCCTTCGCATAGTCATCGAGCAGCCGTTTGACTTCAAGGAAAACAGTGGGCAGTTCCACGCGAACCCATTCGACCTTGATTCCTCCAACGAACGGTTTCACGTCTTGATCTGAGATCGTGCGGGCCTCAACCCGTTTGATGTTGAGAGTGTTGCAGACTTCCTGTATTGCCTCCTTGGTTGATCCTGGAGAGGCGGTGAGTCCAAGCACTAGGCCATTTTTCACCTTGCTGTATCTCTCTCCAATGTACGTATAGGCGTAATCGCCGACGGCTCTATGCGCCTCATCGAAAACGAGGAGACATATCCCGGCGAGGTCGAGCTTGCCGGATATGAGATCATTGACAAAGACCTGAGGCGTCGAAACGACCAACCGTTTCGCCCAAGCTTGACTTCTGTCATCCGGGGAGGTCTGCCCTGTTATGCAAGCGAATTCACTAGGATCGAATCGAAGCAAGCCTTTGAATGTCTTGAAGTGTTGTTCGACTAGTGGACGTGTCGGTGCTAGCACCACCACGTACCTGTCGGGATACTGTTCCAGCCTCTTTGCGGCGACTAGAGCTGCGATTAGGGACTTCCCCAATCCTGTCGGTATGCAGACGAGCGTATTGCCGCGAAGTGCGTTCTCGGCTACCCTCTCTTGATACGTTCGCCTCTCGATCGACTCTGCATTGATCAGAGGGTGATCGAAGAGGCTGGGGTGGGCCAAGACTATCAACTCAGAGCGTGATATCGAGCAAATTAAGAATTGCCGAGCCGACAGTTGACAAACATCTTGCCTGAAATACTTGAAGTTTGCATGATGAGTTGAGAACGGCAATGCAGATCATAGCGCATGAGGATGCTGACGGAATCTGCAGCGCAGCGCTTGTGAGGATGACTGACCCGGCTTCAAGGGTCTTCTTCAGCAAGCCATGCGGTCTGCTGCACGATCTTGGTCAGATGGATACTAGAAGAGATCTTGTCTTACTTGATCTGGCACTGTGCGAACTTGCGAAGGAACAGATCGTAAACAAATTGTCTCGTTGGGGTGGGAGAGTCCTCTACATTGACCACCATCCCGACACTGCAATCTCCTTCCCAAAAGGATCCCGCGTTGAGATCGTCGCCGGCGACGTTTCAGCCTCGGAGCTGACGTTCACTCACCAGAGATCAGGCCTCAGAAGAGAGGCTGAACGCGTGATGTTGATGGGTGCAATCGGCGACTATGCGGATCTGACACCATTCTGCATCGACCGTCTGAACAGGTGGGACAAGCGCTCCGTCTTCCTCCAAGCAGGCTTCTTGTGCGGAGCATTAGAGGTTACGCGAACTGATCACGAGTTTCACAGGCAGATTGTGGATCTCCTAGCTAGCTACAGACCCCCTTGCGAGGATAGCAGAATTGTAGCATATGCAGTCAAGGCGAGCGAACTAGAGGAATCGTTCAGGCAGCGTGTAGAGAAGAGCGCTCAGAAGCTCGGGAGAATAGGTGTTGCCTATGACTTGAACGGTCCTGCAGGGAAGGGCGCAACCTATGCTGCTGCCGCTACGACGGTCAGCATCGGAGCGTACGTCGACAAGGACATCCGTCGTGGCTCTGCGGACATTTCATTCCGAGTCATTGACCGATCGGTTGATTTGAACAGGATCCTTCGAGTAGTCGCCCCCAAGCTTGGCGCCTCCGGAGGGGGGCATCCTGAAGCCTGTGGCGCACGGGTTCCTCTCGACAAGCTAGATGAGTTCTTTCAAGCATTAAATGACAAGCTAGCATCAAACGCCGCCTAGCGCTGTGGGGACACCGGTCGCAGAGGTCTGCGACGATTAGTGCTCTACGCAGATCTGAGCTTTCTAACTTGGTCCAATACGGAGAGGTACGTCTTGATGGCTTCTCCAAGTTCTCGAAGGGGCGTGAGTCCATGCTCATTCTTGATGGCCGCGTTCAGTTCAGCGATCTTTTCAAGGATTGCCTGATCAAGATTGTCGAGCACTTGCTGACTAGCGAGCTTGACTTCTTCCTCAGCTGACTTAACGATCGCGACAGGACGATTGCACTTTGGACAGAACGTGTCTTTTCCGAGCCTGAATAGTGGAGTTGCGCATATTGGGCATGTTTCTTGCAGCATTGTTGCGCCAGATCTGAGGAGATCTGCCATTCGTTTCACTTCTGCGCTCATCCAGGACCACCCGTAAGAGGGAAGGTTTTTGGGCGGGACCTATAAAATGCGTGAATCAGCGATTTAGCGATGCGGGGCGGCAGGATTGTCGAAGGCAAAGCGCAAGGAAGAATACGAGGAACGAACGAAGCAAGCCATGGCTGTTCTTAACGAAGTGTCTCAGGACACAACTACCCCTAGAAACATAAGGCGCGCCGCCAAGACCGCTATGGACTCGCTTCAGACGCCAGGTGTCAGCTTAGGCGTGAGGGCAGCGAACTCCATATCAACCCTCGACGACATCAGCCAAGATCCAAACATGCCACAATACACTAGAGTGAAGATTTGGAACGCTGTAAGCCTACTTGAGGCAATCAAGGACTAACACATCACCACGACGACCGTACTGTCTCGGCAGTTCGTGCTTCGATAATATGCTCAGATCACAGGCTTTCTAGCTGCAATGAAGGCTCAAATTCAAACGGCTCACGTAGACGACGGTAGTCCCTGGAATAGGCTTCTATGTCTACTACTACCTGCAGACTTGGCCGCGTAGATGGGTGACAGCAACTTGGGCTCTTCCCTAGTGTTCAGCTTTTTCCAGTCTTCTCCACACGTTATGCTTTTCCTAGTTGCCCGAACCCGCATTACCAGTAGCCATGTTCGAAACGATTCTATCTGTTGCGAGTATGGGACGTATCTTGATAGCACTAGTCTGGGTTGTCATTGGGCTGGGGCTTCTGTGGAAATCCATCCTTGAGCTTGGTGGCCCCGTCCGCCTCAGAAAACCACACCTGACGCTTTCCGACTTTTCCTGACAAATGCAGGCATCGTCCTTGAAATTTGCGAATGGAAGTTACTTGCCATGAAAACTTCGCGCTTGGACTGGTTCCGGGTTTAAGTTGAAACACCCACTCTCCGGACCGTTGTAGTGGAGGACGAAAAAATGAGTAAACAAGTAGTATTGGCCTTAGTAGTGCTCTTTGCAGTGCTCGGATTGGCGGTCTACCCAAAGGCTTACGCATGGGACTCATCTCCTCAGATATCCAATTCTCTTGACGACTCCGGAAACACAATTCTCACGATTCAATTCAACTTCTCTCAAATGTCAGATCCGCCTACGGGAAGCCACTACCCAACTGGCTTCCAAGTTCGCACATCAACAGATGGATCTTCATGGACTGAGCTTTCCCCTGTTCAGATATCACCCACACCAACAACAACGATATTCACCGTAACAGAGAATATTGGACATGTGAGCGGCACAATTCAAGTCCAAGCAAGACTCAATTGCAGCATCCATGGCTGGAGCAGTTGGGGACCAGATCCTGCAATTCCGGTTCCGGAGTTTCCCTTTGGAATGGTCACAGTGACCTCAATGCTGTTCCTAGCGGGAGGCCTCTTAGTATTCCGCAGGAAACACCTAGCATATCCGGCCTGAATGTCGAAATCGGAAAGATGTGCATAAATCCCATCTTTCTTTATCTGCCTCTGACCTAATGGTGGGATGATTGTCGGCTCGCACTACGTGCTGAGCTGCCGCAGTCTCTTGGCGGCTAGCCGGCAGTAGTCTTCGTTCATTTCCACACCTATTCCGATTCTATTGGTCTGTAGACATGCGATAAGTGTGGTTCCGCTGCCGAGGAAAGGGTCCAACACGACGTCTCCTTTGAAGCTGAACAGTTTGATGCACCGTTTCGGCAATTCGGTGGGGAATGGCGCCGGATGGCCAATCTTTTTCTTGCTTTCGCCGCTGAAGTTCCACACACCGTTCGTCCATTGGATGAACTCATCCCGCGTGACATCTGACTCTCCTTTTCGCATCTTTGCCCACCTGGTTTTGTACATGACCAGTATCGTCTCAACTGGAGCGATCACGTAGGGCGCGGAAGCACTCATCCATGAGCCCCATGCCGTTCGTCTAGAGATGTTCTGCTCATTCCAGACAATTGTTGAGTGATACTTCCATCCAACGTCCTTCGCGATGGTTGTGATGTCAGCGCACACGCTCTGTTGGCCGCCCTTGTTCTTGTCCAGCGGGATGTTCAGGCACAAGCGCCCGTCAGGTCTAGCCAAGCCACGTATCTTCGAAAGCCACTTCTTAGTGAAATCGAGGTACTGATCGTACGGGAGATTGTCGTCATAGTTCTGATACTTGATGTCGATGTCGTACGGAGGCGATGTCACGATGATGTCTATGCTTTCGTCTTCTATCGCATCGGTCTCCAAGATGTCCGTATTGTAGATGCGTACTGAATTCATCTTGAAGAACGGTTTGGCGGCTTTCACAGGTGCCATTTGCTTCAAGCCTCTTCGAGCGATGCATCTGTTTGCTGACGACTTTACCCGTGGCAACGTCAAGGTATAAGAGTTTGACAAGGGCTCTGGGGCGTTCATAAACTTCAGGCAAGGTCCCCGATGCCCATGCACTCTCACGCTTCCGCAACCAAAGCGTTGGTAGTAGCCGTGGGAGTCACCGCGGCCTTCTTTGTCATTGAATTGGTCGGGGGGATTCTAACAAATAGCTTGGCTCTCCAAACGGACGCAATCCACATGCTGACCGATGTTGTCGCCCTTGCTTACGCGTTGGTTGCTGCATGGTTTGCGCAAAGACCAGTCAGCTTGAGAAGAACCTACGGATACTATCGTGTTGAGATTCTGTCTGCCTTCTTGAACGGCATCTTGTTGTGGGCTGTTGTCATATTCGTGTTTTACGAAGCCATTCAACGGATCCAACATCCCTCAGACGTGCAGAGCCTAAACATGTTGGTTATCGCGGTTCTCGGGCTGGTAGCGAACGGCCTCGTGGCAGTAACTCTCTCACGATCCAGAAATACGAGCCTGAATCTGAAGGGTGCGTTCTTGCATGTGGTCGCTGATGTCTTGGGCTCGGTGGGAGCTATTTCTGCAGGGCTGATCATGTTCTTCACCGGATGGTATCAGGCCGACCCCATAGCTAGTATCCTGATTGGCGTGCTGGTCTTCTACAGTTCTGGTAAACTGGTTCGCGATTCTGTGAATGTCCTACTAGAAGGAGTTCCTAGTCATATCGACGTATCCGCAGTGGAGCGCAGAATACTCGGAATGAAAGGAGTGAAGGATATCCACGATCTTCACGTGTGGTCTATCGCTGACACTAGGATGTGCTGCATGAGCAGCCATGTGGTTGTGCAAGATAATACAGATGGTAGGGAGTTGGTTACGAAACTCATTCATATTCTCAAGGAAGAGTTCGGGATCGATCACACAACCATCCAGCTGGAGGACGAGAACTACCCGAAGGCTGCCAGCGAACACTAAGAAGATGGAAAACGGACAAAACCTTAACACTGCACCTCAAGTAGGTCTGGAACAAGGAGGGAAACCGGGACGCCTGATAGCGCAATTACAACGAAAGGGCTCACCAAGGCCTTTGGGAAATTCACTGCCGTGGATGGCTTGAACTTAGATGTCAAACAGGGTGAATTGTTTGGTCTACTTGGTCCAAACGGTGCCGGGAAGACCACCACAGTGCGAATGCTCTGCACCCTAATCGAACCCACGAGCGGCACCGCGACAGTGGCTGGCTACGACTTAGTACGAGAGGCCGCTAAAGTCAGGCGCGAGATCGGCGTTGTCTCAGAGGGGGTAATGCTCTACAGGGAGTTGACTATTGAGGAGAACCTGAGATTCCTTGGCAGATTGTACAACCTTCCCAGCGGAGAAGCAGAGAAAAGGATAGCGCACTTACTCGAGATGTTCAGGTTCGAAGACAAAGCAAAACGAATGGTAAAAGCACTCTCGTCTGGTTGGACCAAGAAGGCGCTGATTTGTGCTGCTCTCCTTCACAATCCGAAGATACTCTTCCTAGATGAAGTGACCTCTGGCCTGGACCCACAGTCCGCTGCAGCTTTGCAAGATTTCACTAGGAGCCTTTGCAGGGAAGGTGTCACGGTCATTTGGACAACTCACTACATGACGGAGCCTGAGAAGATCTGCGACCGCGTGGGAATCGTGTTTGCGGGGAGACTGATTCAAGTCGGCTCGCCCGGTGATCTGAAGCGCAAGGTTAGCGAGCTCTCTGTTATGGAGGTCGAGACGCCAGGATTGTCAACACAACAGCTGGAGAAGATCAAAAGCATTGAAGATGTATGCAACATCTCCTACAATGACCCAGTTCTAAGAATCACATGCCTACATGATCACGCCCTTGCGGAGAACGTAACGAGGACCCTTCTCTCCGAAGGTGCCAGGATCAGATCGATCAACACGAAAGGACCGACACTGGAGGAAGCTTTCATCAAACTGACTGGTGGCGAAGAAGAGATCGACCGTTTCCTGGAGAAGGCCCGGACAGAGTAGATGCGACAGGCGAGCGACGCCATATCAAACGGACGGGGCTGCGGCGATGTCTGTAACGACGTTCCTCGGCGATGTTCTGGTAGTTATGATCAACGAGTTTCGTCTTTTGAGACGTAACCGTACGGCGATCATAATCTCGCTTGTCATCCTGCCTATCTTCTTCACCGTATCTCTCGGAGGAGCTAGCGGCGGGGCCGGCGGGCACTTCACACCGACAGCACACCTAGCCATCGCCTACGTCGACAATGATCTAACGATCGCTTCAGGTCGCCTCCTTGAGGCTCTTTCAAGTTCAGGGGATTTCAATAACCTGGTCCAAGGCTACAGCGAAGAGAACGCCATTGGAACACTAGGAACCGGGAAGATCTATGCAGCCATCATTGTGCCTAAAGGCTTTGAATATGGTTTGGCGAAGAACGAGCAGGTTAGCCTAGTAGTCTACGTGGACGACAGCCTAAACGGCCTCGGAAACGAGGTCGTCTCAGGCCTTCAGAGCAGTTTGCAGAACTTCAGTCCACGTGCTGGGGCAGGGCCACTCCTCAGTAGAGGCGCGTCACAAGTTGAGATCATTCAGAAAGGAGCCAAATTCTCGAGTTTCAACATCGGGCTAACGATCATCCTTGCCTTGGTCATAGTATTCGCAACATTCTACGAAGTCGCGGGTGGCATGTCACGCGAGAGTGAAGAGGGAACCTATGCGCGCCTGCTCGTGAGCCCCATCAGTCTTGGAGCCGTAATGCTCGGAAAGACAATGTACGACTTGGTGCTCAATCTCATTCGCACTTTCCTGGTTTTCGGGCTCGCTTTCTATGCTTATGGAGCGAGACCGAATACTGACTTCGGAACAATCTTGGCGATATCGCTCCTCATAGCCTTGTTGACGATGGGATTTGGATTCTTGATTTCTGCGATTGGAATCGGAGTGAGAGCAGTCATCATCATCGAGTTCTTTCTAGTGTTGTTCCTCTTTGCTTTCAGCGGGTTCATCATTGACAGAGAACTGCTGAGGGGGATCTCTAGCACGATCTCGTACGCTCTGCCATGGGCCTATGGCATGGAGATATTGAGGGGCACCATACTCATCGGACGCCCTCTGCTTACCCTGATAGCCCCACTCGGATTCATCGTAGCATCGATCATTGCGTTCTACGGCATTGCCTATGTTCTTCTGAGGTTGGGACGGGAGAGGCTAGTCAGATGAATCGTTTCGCTCGTGATACGACAACTGTCACTGTCAAGGAGCTAAGACAACTTATTCGCGATCCGCTTTCCCTGGCGCTGACCATAATGTTCCCGA
>JBEKGZ010000034.1:0-13104 GCA_050012535.1 Bathyarchaeia archaeon
CTGAACACGCCCATATAGTCTGGTGATGAGGGGAATGCGCCCTCAGCGAAGCACGTCGAATATACTCAACTACATCAATTCTCGTGCTCTGCCCCAAGTTTGGAGAGCCTAGAATGACAAGGCTTAAGTCAACTTCTCGGAGGTATAACCTTCCACCTGTCCTACGATGACTTTGTTTCGGAGGTGAACATTGCATGACAGAAAAGCCAATGCCGACTGCCCCGAGAGAACCCATTCCCCCTGATACGATACTCGTCGGGAAGAAACCCGTAATGGCCTACGCGACTGCGGTTATGATGCACTTCCAGAGCGGAGCGAAGGTACTGACGATTAAGGCTCGAGGAAGAGCGATTAGCCGAGCAGTTGATGTTGTCGAGGTCGTCAGGAGGAGATTCTTCGCTGGCAAGATGTCGGTCAAGGAAGTCACGATCGGAACACAAGCACTCGGCGAAGGAGGAGAAACACGGAACGTCTCCACCATGGACATCAAGATCGAGAAGAGCGACTGATCGTCCATAGAAGCAGTTTCGAATTCGTGCTGTCCATCGAGCTTGTCTACGTGGGCTTCGACCAGGCTACTCGGACTGTCCTTGTGCCTTGGGTATGTCACAGAAGTGCGTCATGGAATAACCTTGAATGGGAACATCATGTAGAAACCCATGACCACGGCAGCGACGTAGAATATTACCACTATTCTTGGGGGTTTCTGGTCAACGATCATGCCTGCCACTGATGCGGCGACGGCTGGCACTGTGTTGAGGAAATAGAAGATGTACATTATCCGGTGTCCGAAGATCGCCGCGGGGAAGTAGGGTAGATAGGTCATCGCGAACCACGCGAGCATAAACAACGAGAATTCACTTCTAGTCTCATAGTAGTGGTATACATTGTACGCCATCGCCGGAATGGTCAGGAAAACGATGGTTGGGTTCATGGCTCCTATGAAGTCCACGCTTGGGAATGTTCGGGCGACTTCGTGATCGGTGAACACTGAGATATTGACGGTCGCATAGTGAATCTTCACCTGATCCACCAGCCACTCCCAAGGGTAGCTCCAGATGTCGGTCGCCTTTCGAACATCAGGCGCCCGAAGTGCAAAAGTGTAGGTGTAGATGTGGGATAAATGCTCGAACGGGTTTTTGTAGCCTGCCCAGAAGAAGTCAAGCACAGCCATCAGAACTATAAAAGAAACCAAGTAGACGACGGCGTACTTTTCGAAGACGTTTAAGAGGCTTTGCCAGTCGACCTTCCTACCTTTTGAGAAGATTTCTCTTCCCAAGTGAAAAGCTCCGAGGGTCAGAATCCCATAGAGCCCAGATATCTTACACAGCGTAGCCAACGACATTCCAAGAGCGCTGAGGTTCATTCTATTTGAGAAGTACCAGTAGAAACCCAGCAACATGAATCCTAAGACGAATATGTCCAACGTCGCGATTCGACTATGCACAAAGACCAGCGTATCGAAACTGAACAGGAACGTCCCCATCAGAGCTATTAGCGGACTCTTTGCGGTCTTCTTCAGAAGAAGATAGAGGACAAAGATGGAGAGAAGACCGAACACGACGCTCGGTATTCTCCACCCCCACCCGTTGTCTCCTATGATACTCATCGAAAGCGCGATCATCAGTTTCGCTAGGAGCGGATGCTCCTGGTTCACTGAGTCAATTCCAGGAATAGCATTCGGAAACACGTTTGGCTGCTGAGGCAACTTCAGGATGATTCTCGCGACGTTGACATAGTAAGATTCGTCAAAGATGAGTAGCCCCGGAGGCTTATCGAGCCAGATTAGTCTAAGGGCCGCGCTTATGACGAAGAGGTACATGAAGGCGTGATCGTATTCGTTCTTCCTCGGATGGAAATCGACCGCAAGGATATCTCTCAGATTGACCAAATATGCCTTCGCTCCTCAGAGATTCGCCGAGTCGTGAATCGCTCACCTGCATCCTCTAACCTGCTGGCGACCATTAGTCTCATCACATCTTTTCCGACAAATCCATACCAAGCACATTCATCGAGTTTGCCAGCACGATCCGCAACGCACGAATCAGCATTAGCCTCGCGGCTTTCAGCTTTGGTGTCTCCGCTCTAAGCACGCTCACTTTCTCGTAATATTCGTGGAATTTCTCCGCAAGCACATTTGCGTAGCTGGCGACCTGCTCGGGCCTTAGCCTGTCTGCTGACTCGGCAAAGATCACCGGGAACTTGCCTATCTGGAGGATCAGTAGGTGTTCCAATGGATCAGTCAGGGCAGCGTAGTCTGGGTCTTCCTGGACCTCGCCCGCTTTGGACAGTATTCCGCCTCCCCTCGTGTAAGCATAGTTGATGAAAGGGGCGCTGTTCCTTTCCAAACTTAGCACACGATCCCAAGTGAATGTGATAGTCTTCGCACTAGATGTCGAGAGCAACGCGTATTTTATCGCGGCCAGTCCTACTGTCCTGCTTATGTCCATACGATCGTTCTCAGATAGGGTTTCCTCTCTGGACGATATCTTCTCTTGTGCACGCGAAACGGCTTGACTGATGATTTCATCGACGCTGATGTATCGTGCTCTGCGTTTGGACATCTTTACGCCTGGCAACTCGACGATTCCGTATGCATAGTGAATCAGATTCTCCGCGATGTGTTTCTCGCCCAACGCATAGAGAGCTAGTTTCAGCTGCAGTTGGGCGAGTTTCTGCTCTGATCCTATCACGTTTACAACAATGTCAGCATCACGGAACTTCTTGACTGAGTAGGCGATGTCCCGTGTAACGTAGAGTGTTGTCCCATCACTCCTGACAAGTGTTACTTGGGGCACTTCGTAATTCTCAGCGAAGCCGAGCGTCTTGTCTAGTCCGTATGTCCTTGCGATCTTGTCCACATCAAGCGCGAGCGATGTTCCGTCCGTGATCGCGAATGGAGTTGAGGAGAGTCGCTTCATCGAATCTCGCACTTCGCCACTCCAAACCAATTCGCTCTCCCAGTCCCACTCATCAAATGCGACCTCCATCTGTTTGAGAGTCTCGCGAATGCCTCCAAGAGATAATTCAGCGACCGCCCTCACGATCCTCCTGGTTTCTTCGTCCCCTTCTTCGTATCGGACGACGATCTGCTCGACCTCTCGCATTGGCTCAGTTCTCGAGTGAACCACTTCGACAGTTCTGTAGAACAGTGTCGAGTCAATGGATTCGAGCTCCTTTGCCACTGATGTCCAGTCGTCGAGTTCTTCGGTCAGCTCTGGAGTTTTCTGCTCTGGATCGGAGGTTTCGCGGAGGCGTGAAATCTCAGCCTTCAGGGTTTCGATCTGTACCGCGCAGTTTACGCACGCGTAGAGTAGACCCAACCATTGATCTGGTTTCCCGATAGGCTTGGGCTCGCCTAGGAGGGAGTACCCATAGGCGAGCATCGCGACCTGCTTTCCCACGTCGTCGACATAGAACCTTGTCTGAACCCTGTGACCCCTCGCTCTCAGAAGTCTGGCGAGCGCATCACCCAGGATTGTGTTGCGCGCGTGCCCCAAGTGCAGGGGTCCACTAGGGTTCGCGCTGGTGTGCTCGACCACGATCCTTTTTGGTTCTGCTGCCGCCTCTAGTCCATACTTCCTTCCTGCTGACACCGCGATCGTGAGAATTTCCTGCGCGGCGTTGCTGAAATCCAAATGGAAGTTCACATATCCTGATCCTGCGGGTTCGACTCGGTCCAATAGCTCATACTTGGATGGGTCAATCTGACCTGCGATCTTCTTCGCGATTTCCGCGGGACGAGTCTTCAGTGTTTTTGCAAGTTCAAACGAGACGGAGGAGGCTAACTGGCCAAATTCCAGTGAGGGGGGCTCCTCAAGCATGGGGTCCGGCCAGTCAAGATGGTAGAGTTGCTGAACGGACGATGTTATGGCTTGACTGCATTGCTCTCTGAATCTTGTGAGAGTTGAGGGCATTTGTGCTTCCGCCAAGTCACCCTGTACGGACGGGCATTGTACGCACGTAACTTGTTGAATAGATTTTGGGGGACACTGAGAACAACGACTCGGCTGATTGCCCAATGAAGTAACTTAAGTATCTTTCACGAAAGTATGTGCTCGCAATCGCAGGCTGGAGAAATGATGTGCTCTTGCTTGCTGTTTGCTGCAATGTCGGGCGGGTATGGGCGGGTATGGAAAGCGTAGTTTCTCCCGACGCCTAGCCAGGATAGGGCACAGGCCTCCGGAGCCTGGGGTCGCGGGTTCGAATCCTGCCCCGCCCGCCATAGGTGCAAATGACCGCACGAAACGGGTGAATGATCTTCTGAACGGCGCAGTTATGCCGTCCTTTTGGCTGCATAGACCGATTTCGAAGCGCTCCGTCAAAGAAAAATCTACGCAAGATGCACAGCATCCGGCTCCACACGATGAGTGCATCATTATGGCCTTTGACGGGAGCAGGCTTCAAAAGCCAGGTTCCGTTCGCAACCGTCCTTCCGCCTCGCGTTATGGGCGCCTAAGGCTTCCGTCGATGGATAATGCCGAAACAAAGCATTACCAGAATCATGCAGGCTACTGTTCCTAGCTGCGAGAACTCTGGGACAGGCGTGCTATTGATTGGCAGCTCGGCGAAAGAATCCATGCTTGGGCTGTCAAAGTAGACTTGAAAAACCCACCCCTTGCTGGCCGAGGCCAAGCCGACGAAATAGGCGACGAGGTGACCCTTTGCGAATGTCCGATCCACGTTGAACGTAACCTGATACGGTCTCGGCGAAGATTCAATGGCACTACCGTTGACATAGTACCCGTACATTGGCTCGCCGACGACACTGGTCATGCCCTCAACTTCAAGCATACCGAATGTGTAACCCACCACGGCAGTCGCAGCGCCGGTGGCACTCATCCAGACGGTCATGTTCACGTTTCCTTGAACGGTCTTGTCCTCAGTCAGCGGTTGAGTGATCCATGAAACGCCACCGAACCAAACGTTGGTGCTGGCGAACGACGACAGAACACTCGGAGGAAGAAGCTGCTGAAATTCAAGAGCGGAAGAACTACAAGAAACAGGCGTGGTCACTGGCGTCGCATAGGTCGGCGAACTCGCGTCTGCACCATTGTAGATGAAGATGGATACAGCGTTGCTATATACCAACGACTTCATGTGGAAATTCATTGTCAGCGCACCGGTCTCAGACCCTGATTGCTCAGCCAATGCGGCTTCAGCTAGCTGTGTCATGACTGCCAGGTTCAACACTAGGAGCAGAACTAAGGGAACGATTAGCCGCTTGAGGGGTAGTTTGGCACTCAGCTTTCTGGCAGGCATTGTTCAACGCGTCCGAGGGCATGATGCGTGCAACTTAAGGATTACACCTGGCACATACGCCGTACCGAGAATGGTGATTTCCGCCTCCTCTGCCGTCAAACGGAAATGCCTCAAATAAGCAACGCGCGATTTGGAGCCGGGGATGGGAGCAGAAAAGAAAGTTTGACTCCCATGCCGAAGGCAAAGTTCTGACACGAAGGTATGGCGCTGGCTAGCCTCTCTGCGGATGAGCAGGTAGACTTGGCGGGAGCGATAGCTGCGGCTGAGAAGCACCAGCCCCCTTCTCTGCATGGAGGACAGACGGAGATTCCTAAAATCCGCCGGCAGATTAAACATCTTGGCCTCAAGAACATTGGGCCGTTAGGAGCAGGGAAGTCTGTGGTTCCAAGAAGCATGGCTCTCTGTTTCGGAATTCCGAGCAAGTATTTCCAGGATGCAGGAAGAATATGGAGATCCGGCAAGATGAATGTTGAAGTCTACCCGTTTGGCAACCGTGTTTTCACGAAAGGAAGACAGGAAAGTAACTTCCGGTATGTTGTGAAGCATTATGGCAATGGCGATTATCATGCCAAGTCTGGGCAAGTAGGCTACCGTTTCGACAGAAACGGGTGGATCTACGTTCACATCGAGGGCGATCCACATGAAAGAGGCTACCAACATGGCAACTTGGTTGCCCCAGAGCTCAAGGAGATACTGAGGAGCCTCAAGTATCTGACTTACTGGAACACAGGAATGCAGTGGGAATTCTTCGTGCAACAAGCAGAGAAACTGTGGACGGACAAGATAGACCAAGAGTTCCTCGATGAGATGAAAGGCATCGCCGACGGCGCTAAGGCTGCTGGCGTGGACGTGACATGGCAGGAGATCCTTGCCTGGAACGGCCGCGAGGAACTCACAGACTATTGGTGGCCCACCGCACAGGGAAGCACGTACGGTACCTTCCACGGGGAGGTTATCGGGCATTGTAGCGCATTCGCTGCCACTGGGTCGGCTACGAAAGGAGGAAAGATCGTGATGGCCCATAACAGTTGGGACCAGTTCGAGACAGGCCAGTTCGCCAACATGATACTAGATATCCAGCCAGCAACGGGCCACCGCATCTTCATGCAGGCTGACCCCGGCTACATCGACAGCTTCTCAGATTTCTTCGTTACAGATGCCGGATTGATGGGCACGGAGACAACCATCGGTGGGTTCGGCCAGTACGACCCGAATGAGGTCCCGGAATTCTTCCGCGTCCGCAAAGCCATGCAGTACGCGAATAACCTAGACGACGCTGTCGAGCTTATGAAGAAAAGGAACAACGGTGGCTACGCCAACAGTTGGCTCTTCGGTGACGCCCACACTGGAGAGATTATGCGTTTCGAGTTGGGCCTGAAGTTCTACAATGTCGAGCGAACCAAGGACGGTTACTACATCGGCTTCAACGCCCCGCTTGACCCGCGGATTCGCAATCTCGAATGCTCGAACACAGGCTACGCGGACCTTAGGCGGCATCAAGGAGCCCGTCAGGTCAGATTGACCCAGCTCACGAAGCAGTACAATGGAGCTATCGATGTCGAGATAGCGCAGAAGATCTTGGCTGACCACTATGACGTGTACCTGAAGAAGGAGAATAATCCTTGCTCACGAACCGTTGACGGACACTATGAATTAGATGCACGGGAATACATGAGCCAGCCCGGGAGACCGATACCATTCCAGCCGCGCGGCACCGTCGACGGCAAGGTGATGGACAGCGACATGGCGAAAACGCTTAGTTTCTGGGCCAGGTGGGGCAACTCGTCCGGCATGCCATTTGACGCGAAGAAATTCCTTGAGGAACAGATCCAATGGAGCCACTTGGAAGGCTACCTCAAGGACAGACCGAGCCAGCCATGGACTCTCTTCAAGGCAGGAGAGAAAGAGTAGTGATCTCTGAAAGCGCACCTATGCTCAGCTTCCACCTCTTCAAGCGCTTCCATGGGTAGAGTCAAGCTTGTCAGAGTCGCAGGGCTAGCAGGCAAACCGTGCGACAGATCTTTTTCCAGAGGTCTCAAGGCTTGGCCGACGCAACCAAAAAACTCGCTAGAAGAAATCTTCACGAAGCACGGACCAGTTTGAAGCCGGGGATGGGAGTCGAACCCATATACTGCGGCTCTGCAGGCCGCCGCCTGAACCGTTCGGCCTTCGGTGGCCGCATCGTGTGCGACCGACCCCGGCGTCTTCCCCCGGCAACCGCAACTTCGATTCTTGACGTATAAGCCTATTGAACCAAGAATGCGGACTCACGCTCCGACTTCTGCAGACATGGGGCATCAGCTTTTTGTTTGATCATTGTCTCTTGAGGGTCGAGAGATGCCCATGATGGACCATGGAACGGCGTTCATTGTCAGGCTCTGTTCTGACAAGGCAGCATATGAAGCCGTTCCGAAGAACAGGCTTAAGGTAGATCTAGCAAGGCTCAGGCGCTCTCTCGAGAGCAGCGGGGATTGCGAGATAACGCTGTGGACTCGGCAACTTATGGTTGTGAAGAAAACAGACGCGACCGAGATCACGATTGTCGCTGATGGCCGTCTGATCATCAGGAACGTTGCTGACGAAGAGGCTGCACGCAAAATCGCAGAGAATCTGTTGCCTGGGCTGCTGGCCAGCAAACGCTGAGCTACGCGTTGATGGTCTGCGCGTTCTCTAGGGCACGTGAGACCATATGGTCCAGATCTAGGTGCGTCTCAGACTTCGCAATCTCATCAGGTCGAGAATGAGTCCTAGGCTTGCGCGTGGGGATACCGCAAGCTGCTACGCCCGGGCTTGTTGAGAGTTCGAACGTGCCGATGGTCTTGGCGAGCCGTTCGATCTCATCCTTGTTCATGGCGACAAGAGGTCTGAGTATGGGAAGCCCATCGACTGTCGCATCTGTAACAAACAGGTTGTGCAGTGTCTGGCTAGCTTTCTGCCCGACGACATCTCCTGCGACTATGCAGTCCGCCATCTCTCGGCGTGCAATCTCCTTTGCCACTCTGAACATCATTCGTCGAGAGATGACGCAAGCTAAGTTCCGCTGGCAGGATGTAACGATCTCTGACAAATCGGGAGAGTGCCCGACGACGTACGTCTTGATCGGTGGAGCGCCTGAGTACTCTCTGACCTTCCTGATGCTGAGTAGAGCGATCTCTCTGCCTCTTTTGTCCGCTAGCGGGTAACTGTCGAAGAAAACGGCGACTGGGACCATGCCCGCCTTGATTATGAGCCAGAGAGCGACAGGGGAGTCCATGCCTCCTGAGATCAGGCACACTGATCTTCCTCGAAAGACAGTTCGAGCTGAGTTTTGAGTGACTGATTCTGTGGCGCTCACGCGGGTCGGCTCCTTCCTTTCGCGCTAACTTTGTCCATGATTCTTCGATAGGTTTCGATCGCGTCTTGTTCCGAGCTGATGCCTTTGATGAGCATCCTGCCGTGATTGAAGAGAGTAACCTCGTAATTGTCATATTGGAACACTATGGCCATTGGAGTTCTCAGATGAACCTTAGCACTCTTGCCGAGGTGTCTTGGGATTGATCGCAGGTCTATCTTCAATTGCTTCGATGGGTTGACGTTCACGGTGTTCTTGCCGCAAAGCCAGGTTAGTCTTTCCTGCTCAGCTTCCTGAGCTGGCTGTTTGAGTTGGCAGACTTTGCAGTCGCGTCTGATTTGGATGTCTATCGCTCTGAAATCCATCTCACGAAGATCGCAGATGAGCAGTTTCCCTTCAAGCAACGGTTGAATGCCAGCAAGCAGTTTGATCGTCTCGGTTGCTTCGAGTGCACCGATAGTTCCTGTGGTTGTTCCAAGCACTCCTCGCGTCTCACACGTGGGCAAAGACGCGTCATCCAGACCGGGCATTATGCATTCCAAGCATGGTGTTGTTGGTGGCCTGAATACCGAGATGTTCCCCTCCATCCCGATGGCGCCAGCGAAGATGTATGGAATGGAGTGTTTCACGGACGCGCGATTGATTATGTATCGCGTGGCCATGTTATCGAGTCCATCTACGATGCAGCTACAGCCAGAGACTATTGCATCAACGTTCGCTTCCCGGACGTTCTCCGCGACCGTATCAAAACGGACCTGAGGATTCAAGGTCTTGAGTCTTTGGGCTGCGGCCTCGACCTTCGGTGCCCTCACGTCATCTACAGCATAAAGTATCTGTCTCTGGAGATTGTGAGTCTCAACCGTGTCTTGATCGACTAATCGTATCCTCCCGACGCCGGCCATTGTGAGAAACGCTGCGGCAGCTGCTCCCAAGCCTCCGAGTCCTATTATTGCGGCTGATGCGCGTCTCAGCTTGTCTTGGCCTTCCTGGCCGAGCTCCCGCATGACCATCTGCCGCGAATAATAGTCCTTCAGGGAGACACGTCGTTTAGTTCTCAACTTTGTTCCTCAAGCGATATGATTGCTTGGCTATTAAGGCTCCAATATGTGAACGGCCCTGACGTTGTTACAACCCGCTAGGTTAGGAGAATTTGTAGGCTAACGAGTTGTTGACGCATGCGTCTCCGCATTCTCCGCATAGAATGCATTCTGGATCGTTGAACTTCTCCCATGGCAATGTCAAGATCCGTATCTGCATTGGGCAGGCTGCCTCACAGTGTGGGCATTTGCTGCATTTGACCGGGTCCCTCTTCATGCCCAAGAAGCTGTACTTCTGGAATGGGGCCATCATGGCTCCGACGGGGCACAAGTATCTGCACCAGAACCGTGGAACCTTGTACGCTCCATAGAAGAATGCGAGCAGGAGTATCAGCCCAGCATAGATCACGATCGGAACCGATCGGACCCACTCTCCCAACTGATTCGCGGAGATGTTTGCCAAGAAAGTGGGGGCGACTTCCAGCTTGAGGTACAGAATCGCTCGGGGAATTGTCGAGAATAGAGTGCCTTCAGGTGCCAAGGGAATCAGTAGCCCGTCCGCGAAGATCCCTAGCGACCTCCTGTATTCATCTCCGGCTCCCAATGAAAGCGATATGGCTAGCGATAAACTGACTATCAGCGCGGCCGCGAGCACAAAGTACTTGAATCGTTTTCCGCTCTCGTGAGTGCGAACATCAACTTGGCCAAACGGACCCCTAATCATCGTGACCATGTCTTGGATGAATCCCATTGGGCACACCCAACCGCAGAACGCACGGCCAATTAGCGCACCGATGATGAACACGAAAGCCAGTGCCACCCAAGGGGCAACCGGATTCGCCAGAGCTACTTGAATCACATCTAAGCTTCCGTATGCGAGATTTGTTGGTGCGTTAATGCTCAGCAGGATGGGGAGAATCACGGGAGACCGATGAAGGGTCAGGCTAGGGTACAGTTCCGTTAGCACTAGTCCGTTCAGAAGTAGGAGGGACACGAGCTGAATGACGAAGCGGGGTATGCCATACTTGAACTTGAACCGCTTTTTCTCTTGCTCAGCCATGAAGCACTCAACTTCCATTAAGGAAAGGACACCGCATACGATTGCAGTACCTTCACAACGGTGTCCACGTTACCGAGATACAGTGTCAGGGTCACGAAGGTGAGCCCCAAGAGAAGAGCAAATGATGCGATGACTCGTTTCAAGCGGCTCCCTTCACTAAACTTCAGGCCTTCCAGAGTTTTCTAAGCGCATACGGATGTGACATAATTATGTCTTTCTAGCCGCTTCGTCCCTGAGTCGTGACGTTGGCGACAGTTCACAAGCAAGAAAAACAAACCAAGATGCCCGCTCCGCCGAGGTATTTCCCCATCCAAACAATCGAGCCAAGCCTTATGTGACTACGCGCTGCCCACGAAGCGGAAGCACTTAGTTAGTTACCTGGAAGCTGTGTGACAGGACATGCGTAGGATTCTGCAACTCTGGACGAGGACCCGGTCGATTGCTCGCCGCGCAACGGACCAGAAACCACCACATGCATCACCTTCCCGAGACCCGGACCTCGTGGCCATGGCAGAGATAGCGCAACGAAGGAGATTGGACACGGAACGAAGCTTGGAGACCACGTTCGAGAAAGTGAGACCCATACTCGAACGCGCAACGACATCACCACGTCCTATCCAGACCTCGAAGTTACCTGCAGATTTCGAAGCACGAGTTAGGGCTATGCCTGATCCTGAACAGAGAATACGTGCTATCTTGGAGTTCAAACTGTCCACCAAAACCCAAGCGGGTCATCACGACCAGGCCATCTAGGCTTACAATGTGCACTTCATTGTTTGACGACACGAGCAAGGAGCCTACGTTCTTAGCTTCGGCGCCGCTTGTCGAGCTTCTATGCTTCGCGATCTGTGACCCTTATGAACTTCTTCCGTATGATTTCTGTCAGCCGATGGTGCCCGAGATGGTGAAGCTGAAGAAAACGCGCGGCCTATTTGTCACCTCCTCCAACGCGTCAATGCTCGCTGACCTCTACGAATTGACGATGGCTGCCGCATACTTCGAGAACAATGTTCCTGGGAAGGCCGGTTTCGAGCTGTTCGTCAGACATCTCCCGAAGAACTTCTCCTACATAGTCGCGGCTGGACTCGAGCAAGCTCTTGACTACATTCTCAAATTGCGATTCACCGATGAGCAGATACGGTTCATCAGACACCATCCGTCCTTCAGCCACATCAGCCGAGGATTCTTCAAGTACTTGAAGAACTTCAAATTCAAGGGTGACGTTTGGGCGGTTCCAGAGGGCACCGTCGTGTTCCCGGGAGAACCTCTCGTTCAAGTTGAAGGGAACATCATAGAAGCACAGATTGTTGAGACATATCTGCTGACAATGATCAATTTTCAGACTCTAATCGCTAGCAAAGCCTCCAGAGTGGTTGAGGCCGCGAAAGGTCGAGATGTTGTCGAGTTTGGTTCCAGACGAGCGCATGGTCCTGAAGCTGCACTTCTTGCCGCAAGAGCTTCGTACATTGGGGGCTGCATCGGCACCTCCAACCTGCTAGCTGGGTATGAATTAGGCATACCCACGTACGGAACGATGGCTCATTCGTTCATTATGACGTTCGACTCAGAACGAGAGGCTTTCCTGGCTTACAAGAAAGCCTTCCCAGATAACATGGCACTTCTCATCGACACTTACAACACGATTGAAGGAGCAAAGACAGCTGTGAATCTTGGAGTTACGCCAACACTAGTACGTCTTGACAGCGGCGACCTGCTTGATCTGAGCCTGAAGGTCAGACGGATCCTCGACGCGGCCGGACACAAGAGCACGAAGATCTTCGCAAGCGGCGACCTCAACGAGTACAAGATCCGAGACCTGATCGCCAAGGGCGCTCCAATCGATTCTTTCGGCGTTGGAACAGAACTCACCACGTCAAGGGAGGACCCGGCTCTACCTGGTATCTACAAGCTGGTTGAGCTCCGCCGAGGCTCACAGACTATTCCTCGGGTGAAGCTGAGCCCAGCGAAGGTCACGATCCCCGAACTCAAACAGATACATCGCGCCTACGATGGCTCGGGCCGAATCAAGGAAGACGTAGTAGCAATATGCGAGGAGGTCTTTCCCAACCTTGTCGCTAACCCACTTCTTACAAAGGTGATCGACAAGGGACGATTGGCGTACAAAGTGCCAGCCTTGCTCGAAACTCGTGAGTATAGGAAGAAAGAGGTGGATAGTCTCCCGCAGGAATTCAGGGATCCTGCGGTCGTGGCCGAGGCACCTGTGCGGCTCAGCCCCAGACTTTCCGCGCTGTGCGAAGAACTCTACCATGGAATATCCTAGGTTTCATCGCCGAAGACACTCAGGTTGGGTGCGAGGATTCCAGGCCTCGATGCGAGGGGTCGTTCCCATCAAGGGTAGCCAAGAGCCGAAGACTTAAGTGAGGTGCCTCGCAACCAACGCGGGTTTGCGAACT
>JBEKGZ010000035.1:0-13102 GCA_050012535.1 Bathyarchaeia archaeon
AGGCGGATCAAGCAGTTGCAAAGTCCAAATCGGATCTGGCAAACAGCAGAGGCCGACTCTCCGAAGTTGCTGATCTACTTGAAGCCAAGCGGAAGGAAAGAGAAGCCTTCTCGGCGACACTCACGGAATCGAGGATGAAGATCGGTGAGCAGTCGAGCGAAGCGAACGCATTAGATGAACAGATTGCCGAGCTCAGGAACCAACTGATAGAGATCGACGTGCAAGGAAAAGCAGGCAGTACGAAGATCGCGCTTCTTGAGGGACATATCCAGACCCTTAGGTCGCGCCGAGGAGAACTCGATGCACTGTCAAAGAGCATATCCAGCAGGACAGAGGAACTTGCGAAGCTCCTAGCGCAAGAGAAGTCAAGGCTGAACACAATCGAAGCCAATCTTGCCGAATATACAAAAGTCGAGGTTGAGAAACAGGCGGAAGTGGCGCATGCCGCTGAGATTTCGAAGAAGGCGTCAGGCGCAATTGCAGGCATCCATGGGCGGTTATGTGATTTGATGCGCTACAAGGAAGAGCATCACAAAGCCATCGATGCCGCTTCAGCAGGTTGGATGAAGTCGATAGTCGTCAGGGATATCGACAGCGCCATCGGATGCATAGAGAGCCTAAAGAGAACGAAACTCGGGCGAGTCAAGCTAATCCCGATCGAGAGCCTGCGTCCAGCGAATAAGGTCGAACCCCCCACACACATCGAGGGAGTCCTCGGCACGATCGAGAGCTTCGTGGAGCCGCTTGGACCATTCGATCGTGCAGTCAATTTCGTATTTGGAGATACGGTAATTACCGCGACACAAAGATCAGCTTTCCTAGCTTCGCTCGAAGGATACCGCGCCGTATCGATTGCTGGGGATCTCTATGAGCCAGGAGGAGGCATGGAAATTGGCTATTACCGTGAACCGCTTGATGCCAGAAAGCTTGTGCCTAAGGAATCAACCCTTGCCGATGTCGCATCCGCGGTCACATCACTAGAAGGCCTGCTAGAGCGTAGCAAGAAAGATCTCGAAAGATTGAGGGAAGAGATCCTCAACCTGACCGAGAGCAAGGCAGCAAGCAAAAACCTGATCGAAGCGATGGAAAGAGAGGCTGACACGATAAGGCAAGATCTTGAACGAGCCGCAAAGGCCATTGAGAATTCTGACAAACGTGTCGCATCGCTAGGCGAAGAGATCGAACAAGAGAATCTCAGCGTCAATTCCTCCCAAGATAGAAGACACGATTTCCAAGAGAAGCTCGACCTGCTAACGAGAGAGAAGGCATCATTTGGACTTAAGGCACGATCCGATGAGCTAGCCGAATTGGAAGGCAGGCACGCGACTCTCTACGACGAGTTGAACAAGCTCATCCAAGACAAACTCGAGCTCGAAGGCAAGATCTCCTCACTCGAGGCTTCCATCACAACAATCACGCAGAATCAGGATCAGATGAAGGCTCAGATCGCGTCGATCGAGAAGCAGATCACAGACACACAGTCAAGAATCGAAGTTGCGAATCAAGAACTAGCCGGCCACGAAGAAACAATCAAGCAACTCCAGGACCGAAGAGAAGAGATACTGAAGAACGTGACCTCCGCCAAGGCGAAAAGGAACGAGTTCGAGCATGCTCTCAAGAATCTTGAAACCCTGCTAATGAAGACCATCAATCAACTCGAACCACTGAACCGCGAAGTCGCGAATCTGAACTCGGCGATCAAGGAGAAGGAGATGCGCGGCTCGCTGTTATGGACCGAGATCAAATCGCTAGGTTACAACGAACTCATTGAAGTGGACCCCAAAGAGCTTCCATCGGTAGAAGAATCGTTGGGTGCCCTCAAGCGTGAACATGAACGAATCGGAGCCGTAAACGAATTAGCGGTGAGCCAATATGAAGAACAGAAGACCAACTACAAGCAGCTTGCAACAAGGATCTACGAGATCGAGAAGGAACGCCACGCGATCATCGAATTCATGAACGAACTCGACAAGAAGAAGTTCGACATGTTCATGCGAGCGTACAACCAAGTCGACACGACCTTTCAGGAGATCTTCGCCAAGATCACCGGCACAGGAACAGGAAGAATGGTACTCGAGTACCCTGAAGACCCATTCAAAGGAGGAGTTGATGTCCTGCTCGCATTTCCAGGCAAGTCTGAGATGACGATCAACAGTGCCAGCGGAGGCGAGAAATCAGTCAGCACAGTCTGCTTCCTGCTGGCGCTTCAAGCGATACATCCGATGCCATTCTATATGTTCGACGAGATCGACGCTCACTTGGACGTTGTCAACTCGCAGAGACTGGCCGAACTGCTTCGTGATCGTTCCAAAGGGTCCCAATTCGTTGTCGTATCACTGAAGGACACCGCCATATCGAGGGGAAACAGGGTCTATGGCGTCTTCATACAAGAAGGTGTCTCGCAAGTTGTGGAGATGCCGATGGCGCAGGTGGCAGCCTAATGGACATAATCGAGAAGCCGTTCTGGCTACGACCTCCATACGTGATTCTGTTCGACCTGCTTAGACTGCACCGCATCAAACCATGGGATGTCAACATCTCATACATACTGAACGCATTTCTGGCAGAAATGAAAAAGCAAGGCTTCATCGACTTCTCCGCCTCAGGAACCGCCCTCCTGTCGTCTTCGATGATCCACAGAATGAAGTCTGAACTCGTACTGAAGATGGAAGAGCCACCCAAGCCTCCGATTGCCAGGCCGAACGAGGAAATCCCGCCACCACTCCCGTTCCCCATTCGATTTGAATACACATCAACTTCCATCGAGCAAGTTCTCTCAGTACTTGAGGAAGTTCTCAAACGCGAGAGTGCCGCTCTCGCGGACCGGAAGAGTCTCCTGAGTCCTCCAGAAATCCTCGAACAGATGGATGAATTCCTCGCCAACATAGAGAAGAACATCGAGGTATTCTACGATAGCCTCCTAAGGAAGACTGCGGTGACTCCAGAGCTGTCATTCATGGAACTAACCAAGGGCTCGACATTGCTGGAAGCTGTTAGAGTGTTCATCATGCTCCTGTTCTTGGTTATGCAGAATAGGGTGACCTTGAGTCAGACAGAGGACCGAGCTGACATAACGATCCGTTTGCCAGAGGTGGCAGCCACAGTTGTCTGAGACTCAACAGATCGAGGCTAGCGCCGACGAGCGTACAAAGAATCAAGTCATGTTGATCGAGGCCGCTCTGTATGTGACCGGAAAGCCGCTCGACGTGGGCGTCCTGGGATCGATCCTCAACATGCGGTCAGAGGAGAAGATACGCAAACTCGCGACAGTTTTGAAGGAGAAATACGCGCAGCATCCAGGGGCTTTGGAAGTCCTTGAGCTCTCGGACGGGCGATACGTCATGCAGCTGAAACCCGGATTCTCTAAGAGCGTGAAGCGCCTCGCGACAAGACAACTGCTCACGCCTGGTCCGCTGAAGACGCTATCTTACATCGCTCTCCGTCAGCCGGTCGCGCAGTCGCATGTTGTGAAGGTAAGAGGCAACCTTGCCTATGGGCACGTGAAGCAACTGCGAGACATGGGGCTGATCTCAGAGGAGAAACTGGGAAGATCGAAGGTCCTAAGGACAACCGCGAGTTTCTGCGACTACTTCAACCTCAGCCAGGATTCACGACTAATGAAGAAGCAGATACAGGAGATAATCGAAGAAATGAAATCCGCCCAATCCATAGCACCACGGCCCGCTCAAACTCAGGAAGCGCAGGCGAGTATGCCGCAGGAAGCGCAGACGAATCCTCCGCAGGAACAGACGAATCCTAGCGAGTCCTCAAAACCTACGAATGCGCGCAGCCAGTAGAATCGGTTCCTGCCAGAACATACGGACTTATCCGAAAGCAAACACAACTCTCTTGATGTGAAGTATTTGGTTGCCGTCAGAGACTTCATGAGCCGATCTCCTCTCACCGTGGATTCGGCAACATCGGTGGAAGAAGCCTGCAGGCTGATGGGAGAGAAGCATGTGGGGAGCATCTTGGTGTCAAGCAAAGGAGTCGCGAATGCGATCTTCACTGAACGTGATCTCTTGTCAAAGGTTCTTCCAGAGAAGAAAGACCTGGCTAAGGTGGCAGTAGGTGCCTACGCATCGTCGCCACTCGTCACAGTGGCCGGAGGCGCGGATGTCAAAGAGGCAGCACGAATCATGACCCAGATGAAGGTGAGACGGCTCGTCGTGGTTCGAGATGGACAGCCTGCCGGCATCTTCACCGCCGCCGATCTAGCAAAAGCTGCGGGCAAGTCGCCTCTTGAGATCTGAACAAATGCGAGGAGGAAGCGGCATCGTGACTCACGAAGAGGGAGCTTCCGATCTAAGGTGTGCCGAATGCGGACGTGTGCTCATGCGTGACAGCGAGGAGCGCAAATGGGCCAGGTGCAGGTTTTGCGGGAAACCGGTCTGCTTCGATTGTATTCGATACATCGGCACTACTATCAGAGGTCCTTACATGGACTACGTTGAGGCAATTCGAACATGTGAAGAATGCTACGTGAACAGAGGATAGGGGCCCTCGATTCTCGATCCTCCAGCAGACATCAATGGATTGCAGACCAGTGGCGCTGTCCCTACCGAGCTTCTTATAGGAACATCTCATTCACTGTAACAAGTAGCTGGTGACATCTGCCGTGGATCCAATAACCACAATGAACCTCGCTCTATGCATTGTGATAGTGGCCCTTGCGGTCGTGGCCTACAACAAGAAGAAGAATGCTGTGGCCTTGTACATCGGTGCCGCGTTTGGTCTCTTCGGCCTTTCTCATTTCATAGTCCTCCTTGAATTCGGCGGAGGAACAATTACCACTGTGCTCGTGATCATACGAACGATCGCATATCTGATAGTCATCTTTGCTTTGCTTAGGGTGTGGAAACCCTAGCGGATCAAGCAATTCTTATATGTCGTGCTGAATGGTGTGCACGCGTGAGTTTGGAGCGACGCTGATTTGCCTCAATGGCATGGTGACCAACGCAAGCGTAAACGTTCGGGAGGACGAAGCAAGGTCTACCGAGGTAAGCGCGCATACGAGATGGGCAGTGACCCAGCAGCGACTGTGGTCGGCGAACCTCGGATAGTATCGAAACGAGGACGTGGTGGCAATATCAAGCTAAGCGCGCTGGCAACCAAGTTCGCGAATGTGACAGACCCAGCAACTGGGAAGACAGAGAAAACTGAGATCAAAAGCGTTGTCAAGAACCCAGCCAACGTTGACTATCAACGTCGAGGCGTTATTACGAAGGGGGCCATACTCGAGACTCCCCTGGGGCAAGCCCGAGTCACTTCACGACCTGGGCAGCACGGCGTCGTGAACGCGATTCTGGTCCAGAAGACCTAAACCCAAGTCGCTTCTCAACTGAGTTCGCGAGCTATCTCAAGATAGCGAGGCGTCCAGAGATTGAAGCAAAATGGTAAGATGGTGGTCTGGTCCGCGGCGCTCGACTCAACCAAGTCCAGATCACAAGGAAGATGCCTCGCGAAGTCGCAGGCAATTCAAGCGCCACGAGTCGGTGAGCTCGAGAACGCCGCAAAGAAGCTTTCATACGATCCGCAACCGTCACCACATTCAGCTCTCCCTTCACACTGGTGGGAGAAAACGGGCTACATTCTCGTCACGCGCGGGGACAAGGCTAGGTCGAAGGTGCTGAGGGATTTGGCAGCGGAGATACGGAAGATACGAGGCTCGAAGCAGCTGTCATGATCAAGCTAGTATGATGGATCCGGTGCTGAGGCTTGGTTTCAGCCCTGGGGTTTTAACGCTTAGCATTGAAGCGAACTCTTTGGATCTCAATGCATCCAAGAACGATTGCACAGCGGGTTTCTCAAGGCGATCCTTCGCGAAGAGGAAGTCATAGGATTCGTCGCCTATCTTGATGAAATCAAGACCATAGGTCTCTGCAACAGTTCTGATCCCCACGCCCACATCAGCCCGCCCGTGAGCCACAGCAGCCCCGACCGCGGAATGTGACTTCGCTTCAGACGTGTAGCCCAGTATCCCCTTAGTGAACTCCTCGAGAGTGAGGCTTTTCGAAGTAGCGATCTTCGAAAGGTGAAGATCAACCAGCATTCTTGTGCCCGAACCTCGGTTTCTATTCATGAACGAGATCTCTCGGTTTAGGAGATCCTCGAAGCCGCGTATGCCCTTCGGGTTGCCTTTGGGAAGCAGGAAGCCCTGTTCACGTGCGTAGCCTCTCACCAATACCGCTTTGTCCTTCAATCCGAAGAGGTGATAGAATGGGATGTTGTATTCCCCTGTCTTCTCGTCGAGCAGATGCACGCCAGCAACATCGGCTTCGCCACGCCTTATGGCGTGAAGCCCTCCGAGCGATCCGGTGTTGATGACCTTCGAGACAAACCCTGGTCTGTGCTTGCGAATGACTCCGATCAGGACATCGATTCCAACACAATGGCTACCTATTACGACCAGATCAGCCGGGTTTAGGCCGGCGCCAAAAAGGTAGACCTTGACCTCGTCTCCTTCTTCGACGTAGTTGACCGTGTCAGGTATGTCGATGTATCCGTCAGAAAGAGAGAATGATGATATTGCGCCTGAACCGCCCATTGTTGGGTATGCGAGATAATCGCCCGCCGCAGTCCTAGTGAGGTGGACTGGCAAGAGTTCACGTCTGCCCTTTGACGTTACTCTCAATGCCAGTCTTGCATCATGAGCGACCACCGTCCTCGGTGTCAGGCCTGACATTTCTCTGAGGACAGGGGCGACGAGTGCGTGGAATATCATGAGCGCGGACGTTGGGTACCCAGGCAGGCCGATCAGGGGTTTGCCATTCACAACAGCGATGACTGCCGGTTTGCCCGGCTTGACTGATATTCCATGAACGAGAACTCCTGGCTTACCCAGATTATCGATGATCCGATAGATGAGATCTCCAGCACCCGCCGAGGTACTTCCAGAAGTCAGAACCATGTCAGCTTGCTCAAGTCCTTGCCTGAGCGTACTCTCCATGACTTCCGCATTGTCGGGCACAATCCCAAGATGGACTGGTTCTCCTCCACACTCGACCACGCTCGCCGCGATAGCGCTCGCATTGATGTCGTAGAGCTTTCCATATGTGAGAGGTGCACCCGGCGGAAGGAGTTCATTGCCCGTTGAGAGAATTGCAACACGCGGTTTCCTGAAGACTCCGATTCTCTCTATTCCGAGCGCGGCCAGGACCCCGATTTCGCGCGGTGTTATAGTCTCACCATTACGAAGGACCAATTCCCCGGCCATGATGTCGGATCCGGCAGCGCCTATGTTCTCACCCGGAACGACCGCTCGGAATACTTCGAGCATTGAATTAGTTCGGCGAGTATACTCGACCATTACGACTGCGTTAGATCCGCGCGGAACCGGCGCGCCTGTCGAGATCTCTATGGCTTCCCCGACCTTGACAGGAATCGAGCTCTGCTGACCTGCTTCGCACCGGCCAAGGATCCTGAGCCTTTTCGGATTATCGTCATCAGCGCCGAAAGTATCGTCAGCGACCACGGCATAACCGTCCATGGCGGCTCGGTCGAAGCCCGGCACATCTATCTGAGCTACTACATCCTCTGCTAGGGTTCGCCCTGTCGAGTCGGCGACTGGAACTTCATCAGTGGAAGCTAGTTCCGGTTTGAAGTACTTGTGAAGCTTGGAAAGGGCGTCCTCGATCGAAACTAGGGTTCTGAAGACTTTACGGTTTTCCAACGCTTTCACCTCGCTCGATAGGCCTAAAGAGCTGGGCCTCGACTTCGGTTCCCTCATCATACCCTTCGACGTTCTCCGGAACCACCACCATCCCGTTCGCTTGAGTGAGTGTCGTCAGAATTCCCGCCCCAGGAGCACGAAGCGGTTCCACGAAGAGCTTTCCCTCTTTCTCTCTGACCAGGACGCGTATGAATGTGCGAAAGCCAGGCACTCCAACAATCCGCTTGGTCGCCCTCCCCCGAATCTTCGGTTGCGGATCCTGCTCCGTTTCCAGCATCCTCAAGATGAGTGGCTGGACGAAAGTTGAGAAAGCAATCATCGCAGAGACCGGAAGCCCTGGCAACGACACAACAGGCTTACCATTCACGACGGCGAGTCCCGTGGGCAGAGACGGACGCATCGCTATACCATGAACCAACATCCCAGGCTTACCAAGCGCATTGAGAACCTCAGGCACGAGGTCGCCCTTGCCAACCGACGTTCCAGCAGTCACCAAGACAAGGTCCGCAGAGGTGAGCCCCCGCTTAACCTTCTTCGAAATCTCCTCAGCGTCATCTCTCGCAATGCCAAGATCCAGTGGTACGCCTCCGCATTCCTCAACCATCGCCATGAGCACAGGACGGTTGACATCAGCTATCTTGCCAGATTTCGCAGGGCCGCTCTCTAGCAGTTCATTGCCGGTCGATAGGATCCCAACCTTGGGTCTTCGCATCACACTCACGGTCTCTCGACCTAGTGCAACAAGGAGTCCTAGATCAGGAGGCTTCATCTTTCTGCCTCTTTGCAGCACCACTGTGCCCTGCTTCACATCTTCGCCGATGTGGGAGATGTTCTCGCCAGGTGCCACGGCAGCATAGATCTCCACATCGCCAGTGTCGAGTCGTTTCGTGTTCTCAACCATTACAACGGCATTCGCGCCTTGCGGCACCGGTGCTCCAGTGGCGATTGAAGCGGTTTCTCCTCTTCGGAGAGCCTTCGTCGGCAACTCTCCAATCTTGCTCTCGCCGACCAGCTTCAGCAGGCTCGGGTTAGTCTGCGAGGAACCGAACGTGTCTTCCGCAACAGCGGCATAACCATCCATGGCTGATTTCTCAAAGGCAGGAACGCTCGCGTCCGCACCAACGTCCTCGGCAAGTATCCGGTTGAGCGAACCTCGAACCGGGACAGTCTCCGAAGGCAAAGAGGCGGCTGGAAGTGCCTCGTAGAAGATGCGGCGTGCCTCCTCGATTCTTGTCGCTTCCCTGAAGCCTCGATCCCGTGCCTTCAAGATGGATATTCCTCAGGCCAAGTTGTGATCGGTCTCTACGGAATATTAAAGGATAGACGACTGAGCGTCATCTGGTCAATCGCGTCACGTGACCTTTGACAGCTTCGAGATGCGTCCGGCTGATAATGAACTTTTAAATAAGCGGCTTGAGGCTCGGTCAAACCGGTGCCGCCCAAACGAGCCGCCGTTTGCGATCAAACGCTTGATCATAGACGATAGCTCAGTGGTAGAGCAGCGGACTCGATCGCGCAAGATTGAGGCTGAAGCTGTTAGCCACATGGCAGCGACCCGTTGGTCGAAGGTTCGAATCCTTCCGGCGGCGCCATCTAGACATCTTCACGACTGGAAGCTGTCAACCGTCCCTGAACTGATTCAATCGGATGCCTACTGCGGCTCGATTGAGGCAGCACTGGGCTGGCTGCTCATAGTTACTGCAATACCTGCAAGCACCAGCGCAGCACCAAGCATTCTGATGGTCGTAGGTGTCTCACCAAGGAGAAAATACGCGAGCACCGTGGCCCCAATTGGTTCGCAAAGGGTGGCAACGGCCACGAACACCGCTGGCAGGCGTGCGATTGCCCAGTTGAACGACGAATGGCCGACCAGTTGAGGCCCCAGCGCCAACAACACCAGCCACACGTAGGTTATCGTGTCGTACCCTGTCAGAGATTGACTCGCGCCTCCGACCATCATCAACAGGACAACTGCCGCCATGCTGTAGACGATCGCAACATAGGGCGCCAGCGATAGTGACCCGCGCACACGCCGGCCTATCAGCCAGTAGCCAGTCACCATAAGAGCGCCGACAAGCGCTAAGGAATTCCCCAGCAGAGACGCGCTACGGGCTCCCTGTATCATATCTCCAAAGCCTATCACGAGGCTGCCAGCCACAGCTACGATCAACCCAAAGATCACAGGGCGCGTCAAACGCTCGTGGAGGAGAAGCCAAGACCCGATCGCCACCCACAGTGGCGAAGTTGCGTCCAGAACAACTGAACTTGTCACCGATGTGTATTCAAGAGAGGTGACCCACGCCGCAAAGTGGAGCGCCAAGAATACTCCCGAGGCAGCAGCCAACAGCCACTCAGTTGTCCGAAGTTTGCGGAGGTCGTTGTGGTTACGCCACAAAGCCACGGGCACGACCACGAGCGACGCGATCGTCATTCGGTAGGACGCGATGACGAGTGAAGGCGCTGTTGTTTGGGCGTTGCGTATGAGAATAGAGGCGGCGGAGACTGCGATGATGCCGATCAGCAGTATGATGCTTGAGGTGATACGCACAGGGTTCCAACCTTGCACAGACACTAGGGCATGGTGGCATTGCGATTACTTGTGTGTTGAGCTTTGTGTCCAGGGTTGGCGTACACCCAACAAAAGGTGTCGTACACTTCAATCACTTTATTCGGGGATAATCTCGAAAACATAGCAAGGGGAAAAGAATCAGAAAAGGAGGGAGAGTCATTCGCTAGCCTGTCACGATGAGCTGTCCTATCATCTGCGCGTGGTCGTCGGCACAGCCTGGAACTGAACAAAGCATTGTGAAGGTTCCCGCGGTGTCCGCGTTGAATTCGAGCTTAGTGCTCTGGCCGGGTGCTAATGGCCCTGTATTCAAGATCAGGTCCGGAATCGTGATGCCATGGACATCTTGTGGGTCCGTGTTGGTCACGGTCATAACTATGTAGTCGCTTCTTCGGACGGTTATTGTCCCTGGGTCGAAAACGTGGTGGGCGACCCCGTTCTGCATGACCGCCCTGATGTCAATGTTTAGTGTCTTAGCCTGAGCTTGCGGGTGTGGAGTGGATTGGTAATACCCATATGCTCCCGTGAGGATCAGCACGAGTATGATCAGCCCGATCAATATTCCCCTATTGGATTTCCTCTTCGTCAGTGCATTCTGCAATTTCACAATCACCTCCGCATTGCTTCTGTTGCGGCCACGAACCGCCATTGATTTGAGATGTTCAGAGGCCGGCACACGGAGGTTTGAGAGAGTGACGCTTGCCAAAAAGCAAGCAAACTAGGCGAAGTCTTGTGATCGAGGAAAGAATCACGTAACCGAACTCAAACGCTGATTCAACAAGAGCCATTTATCCATCTAAACCAGAGCCGGTTCAACAATCCATGTCTAGCATATCTGAACGGGCGTCCAGGCCGGCCTCTCACGGTTAATCTACCCGAGTGTGAGCCTCCATTAGGTGTCATGAAAAGGGCAGGCCTAGCTGAGCTTCCCCTCCATCCCGGCAGGTGTCCACCTTGGCTCTTCGCTGAGATGAAACGTCTAGGCGGAGCCATCGTCAAACTAATCGTGCAAGAGCACGGCAGGGGTGAATTTCTAAGAAGAATCAGCGATCCCTTCTTCTTTCAGGCCTTGGGGTGTACACTGGGCTTTGACTGGCACTCATCTGGGCTGACCACAACTGTATGTGGTGCGCTGAAAGAGGCAATTGTGCCACACGAATTCGGCATCGCAGTCTACGGAGGGAAAGGCCGAGCCTCAAGACGAACCCAAGACGAGCTCCAAGATGTCGCCGAGGTCTTCTCGCTGTCGTCTCATCAGGTTGAGTCACTCAAGTACGCAAGCAAGATGGCGGCCAAGGTGGACAGCACCTGCGTGCAGGACGGATACCAGCTCTACCATCACACCTTCATAGTGAGCGAAGACGGAGACTGGGCGGTTGTTCAGCAAGGGATGCAGGGGCGGCTCGCGCGCCGCTACCATTGGCTATCCGACAACGTGGCCAGCTTTGTTGAGGAGCCTCACTCGGGTATCGCCAGTGACCATCTAGGGCAGCTCGTACTTGACATGACAGCTCATGAGAGCGAGAAATCGAGAAAGGTCAGCCTAGACCTCGTCCGCGACAGCCCGAATAGCCTAACGCGCCTCATTCGAGGGTCAGAGCAAGCGTCGATCGACCAATACTTGCCCGGTCATCAGGAAACGCTGGTGCTTGTCATGCCGACTCAGCACTCCATAATGCGCCTATCCGAAGTAACCGAGAAGGCTCTTCGCAGAGCATACGAGTTACAACCTGACGGTTACGAGGAGCTTGTCGCTCTCCGAGGCATCGGCCCGAAAGCAGTCCGAGCCCTAGCACTTGTCTCAGAACTCGTCTATGGAACGAGGCCCTCATGGAAAGACCCCGCCAAGTACAGCTTTGCACATGGAGGCAAAGACGGCATCCCATTTCCAGTCGACAGGAGAACCTATCACAAGACGATCGAGATCATCGAGAACGCAACCCAGAAGGCGAGCGTCGGAGAGAACGAGAGGAAGAAGGCCATCAGAAGGCTGCACGCCCTCCTTTGAGCACGAAACCCATTCGGGGGTCGAAATGAATTGAATTGTCTGACGGTCGAAATCAATTGCGCGACAATCCACGGATTTCACCAGAAACGCTAGGCGTACGGTTCATGTGCTTGAGGTAGATTCAAGGCAGAGTATGCATTGAAATTGAAATGTGAGAGAGGCTGGTCTTGGACGCCAAGGAACTCGTGGAGGAGCTGTTCCGTCTAGACGAAGACATACGCTGGGTGGGTATAGCCGATCAACAAGGAAACATACTCCAAAACGCCCAAAGGCCTAACGCCGAAAGCCTCACCGACAAGAGCACTGACGAATTGACTTTGCAAGTTTTTCCGACCATAATGGGCTTGCTCTGGGGAAGACTTGTCGGAACGGGAATTGGAGATCTCAAATCTGTCGTTGCCGCATACGGACGATTGTACCTGATGGCGTTCTACGTGGACGAACTGCTGGTGGTCTTGACGTTTGAGCTGAAAGGGATACCCAAAGTCTTAGACAAGATCAATGGAAGATTCGGCGTTGGATTCGCCAGACTTCCCCAATAGTGCACTTGGATGTGTGAATAAGGGACATAAGGTCCCCTGATGGTTTCTGATGGTCTGGGGTTGCATTGTCGCAGCAGGCTACGGCAGAGGTTCCTCAGAGAGTTGCCGGCTGGAACTTTCTGGGGTTCGGCTTCACGACGGCTGAGCTTGAGGAGTACTATCAGAACCGCTCACCTCAGAATGTGTCGTGCGAGAATCCCTCATGCAAGACCAAGGCTAGAACGTCTTCAAAGCTGAATGCAAAGTATCTCTGCCCGCCGTGCTGGTACCGCGAGAAGCACAAGGAGCACGCCCTTCGGAAAATGCGAGAGCTC
>JBEKGZ010000036.1:0-12736 GCA_050012535.1 Bathyarchaeia archaeon
GGTCCATATCATATGAGACTCAAGATCGATCTTCACGTTCATACGACCGGTTCGAGGGACGCCTTCATAGAGCCAGAACAACTGCCCACGATCGTCAAGGAAAGAGGTCTTGATGGCGTGGCTGTCACTAATCATGACGTATTCACAAGAGTGACCAGCTCAGAGGTCATAATCCTTCCAGGAATCGAGGTATCCACGCAGCAAGGACACATAATCGGCCTCGGCATATCCGGCCCAATTGAAAGAGGGAGAACCGCAGACGAAACCATCTCCACGATCCAACACGTCGGGGGCGTCGCAATAGTTCCGCATCCCTTCGATCCAGTCTCTCCGTGCGTCAACCCCGTCAAACTGAGATCCAGGCCAGAAGCAATAGAGGTAATCAACGCTGACGCCTTGTTCTTCGGCCTCAACATGAAATATGCGAGACAAATGGCAAATCGACTTGGCCTGCCGATGGTTGCCGGCAGTGACTCGCACATTCCTGAGACTGTCGGCGACGCGTACACGCTGATTGAGGCTGACTCTAGGAACCTCGGTGACATTCTCAACGCGATAAGAGCTGGCTCTGTTCAACCCGTCGGGGGGCCCACTCACTTAAGCAAGAAACTCCTCAAGATGTCAAGGACGCTTAGGCGCCTCGCCTCTAGGACTACTCCAGCTGGTCTAGATCCAACTCGAGGCTGATCGGTCCTTCATCTTCACCATCAGGTTCCATTTCATCCATGTCTAGGGGTAATCTCCTGTATCCGCCTGGAATGTACGGATAGACGCCTCCAGTCAAGAGGATCGAGACTTGGCATCCCCCGTACCACGATTCATCGACCAGAGTTCCAATCACAATCGGTACATCCCACCCCGCCCGCTCTGCGATGAGCTCAGCTGCTCTCTCAGTTTCTTCGATCGTGAGGTTCGGATCCCCACGCACATTCATGAGCACTCCACGGCATCTTTCAATGCTGTCATAGAGCAAGGGACCCCTTAGAGCCCCAATCGTTGCCTCTTCCATTCTCAGAGAAGAGGTCGAGTGGGCGATCCCGACGTGGGCGATTCCGCCGTGCACCATGAGTTCTCGGAACGCTGGAAACTCAATGTTGACAGTACTTGGGCAAGCAAGAGCTTGAGACAGGCCCGAGACGGTGTCGATGACCAGTTGATTCGCCGAATTAACATCAAGTACGCCCGGGTATTCTGAAAGCCGGGCCGAGCGTTCAACATCAACAATCGCAAGGGTGTGACAGCTCTGTCGCATTCTCGTTAGTGCGTGAGGCACAATTGGTCCATCGGTTCTTTGTGAATCGGATGGAATCATTGCCATGCCGACCGTGACGGCTCCGGTTCTTTGAGCGATGCTTGCAGTCGCTGTTGCTATGCTAAGTTCGTTTGCGTCCGCAGTTCCCACAATGATAAACGCGACATCAGCGCCGGTGAGCAGTGGAGTGATGCGGCTGGCGCATTCTTGGACCGTCCCTTGCCCAGCCATATCGTCACTGGTTGCTCCATATTCATGAACAGTGTTCCCCTCGATGAGCACTCTCTCGTGAGAGAAGATGTGCTCAAGATTGGTGCCATCGGTGTTGACAGCTATGCACTGGGCGCCTGAGCCACCGTCCTCGAAAATGTGGCTGACGACATCGTTGCCTTCGTCGCCGACACCTATGATCGAGACTCTAGGGAATCTCGCGTAGAGTTCCGGCAAGTGACTGAGGGTTGCACTGAGGGCCATATTCCGAAAGCTCCGGATATCTCGGTGTGGATGAGCGTGAGGTGGTGGAAGTATTGGGCGAGACTTATATAGCGTTGCGTAATACCCTTGAAATACAATTGAATTACCACTCCGACCATCTCAGTCTCCAGAGCTCCGACGACCACACAACTAACATTTCTCTCGCAATCTGAGCCTCGAGGTGGTCGGGATCTTCAACTTATCCTGCCAAACTCCGTTACCCGCCGCCCACGGGCGGTAGGATAGCGAGGCTTGTGCCTTCCTTCAAGATCGTATCGAGACCTTGCATGAGCGTGATGTTGCGACCATCCATCAAGAACTGCACGTGGCCTTTCGGTTCATTTGATGCAGGGTCGAATATGTAGTCGCGAAACTTGGTCCCGTGTTCCGCCACGAGCTTATCGAGGAGTGTCCGCACGGTCGCTTGGTCGTCCAGATCAACGACTTCTTCTTTTCTTCCTGTGAGCTCTCTGACGAGTGCGAAGAACTTGACTTTGACCTTCATGGAGGACCCGGCAGATCTTGCTGTACGTTTCGAGCTTCAGGAAAAATGTTACGTTTCCCGCCCTGCACGCACCTTCTCCTTCCATGTTAATTGCATGGTCTTTGGGTGAGAGGCTCTCGCCTCATCGATCCTAGTAACACTAGTGCTCTTCGGTGAATCCTTTACTACATCGGGGTTTGTGTATGCTTCAGTGCTTGCCTTTGAGAAGGCAACTATGAACTCGTCCAGTTCCTGTTTGCTCACCGTTTCGGTCGGTTCGATCATCATGGCTTCGTCCACGATGAGAGGAAAGTAGATTGTAGGGGCATGTACTCCGAAATCGAGTAGCCTCTTCGATAGATGCGCAGCTGTGACGCCTGTTTCCTGCGCCATCTTGGCAGCGCTGAGGACAAACTCGTGTTTCCTGACTTTGTGCGGGAACGGTAACTCAAGGCCGCGCACTTGGCTTAGTTTCCTAGCAAGGTAGTTTGCATTGAGAACAGAGACTTCCGCGACCTCCTCAAGGCCTTCGCGTCCCATCATCAAGATGTAAGCGTAGGCGCGAAGCAGGACAGACGAGTTCCCCCAAAAACTGCGGACCTTTCCGATGCTGTTAGGTCTGCTATAGTCCAAGTAGTACCTGTCGCCATCTCGCTCCACGGTAGGCACGGGGAGGAACTCCTCAAGTTTCTTGCTGACGGCTATCGGGCCCGAGCCGGGGCCTCCTCCTCCATGTGGGGTAGCGAAGGTCTTGTGGATGTTAATGTGTACAATGTCGAAGCCCATCCGGCCGGGCTTTGCCTTACCAAGCATTGCATTCAGGTTTGCGCCATCATAGTAGAGTAGACCGCCGGCTTCGTGGACGAGTCTAGCAATCTCAAGAATGTCAGCCTCGAATATTCCAAGAGTGTTCGGATTCGTGAGCATCAAGCCCGCGGTTCTATGAGAAAGTGAGACACGAAGGGCATCAATATCCACGCAGCCCTCCTTGTTGGAGGGTATCTCTACCACCTTGAAGCCTGCCATTGTGGCGCTCGCTGGGTTCGTTCCATGAGCAGAGTCGGGTATGATGATCTCGTCTCTCTGCTCCAGATTCCCGTTCTGTTTGTGAAAGGCTCTCATGATCATTGCACCGGCGAATTCGCCCTGGGCGCCGGCCGCGGGCTGCAACGAGACCTTGTCCAATCCAACAATCTCAGCAAGCCATTCGGAAAGTTCGTGGAGTATTGTCAGGATGCCCTGCGCAGATCCGACATCCTGCAATGGGTGCAAGTCTTGGATTTTAGAGGATGCGGCAATTCTGTCTAGCAACTTAGGGTTGTATTTCATTGTACAACTTCCGAGTGGGTAGATTCCTAGGTCCACGCCGTAGTTTTCTTGAGACAATCTAAGATAATGCCGGATGACGTCAGTCTCGGACACCTCTGGTAGCTTAGGGCGTTTCTTCCGGAGAAGCCCAACGGGAACATCAGCGGGTAGATTCTCAGGACTGGAAAGAGAGAAACCCACAACTCCTTCTCTAGATCTGTCTATGATGAGCGGCTCGTTCCATTGCGCCTGTTTGAATGCCATCATCTCTCCTCCAGGATCTTCTTGATACCTGCCACAAGTCGGTCCACATCTTGGTGAGTATGGCATTCGGTCACACAGTATAGCGCAGATTCACCAAGCTCGGGGAATTGTTCATGCAGACAGATGCCTCCCTGAATGCCTTGCTGGAGCAGTCCCGCATTGACCTTCGAGGCTACAAGTCCTGTGCCGTCGAAGTCCACAACGAATTCCTTGAAGTGTTGGGCCTCAAAAAGCGGAACCTTGAGCCCATCCACCTTTCTCAGTTGCTCCATAGCGTACCGTGAATTGGCAAGGATGGTCTTGCCGAGTTTCTCAAGCCCTTGTGGTCCCATAAGTGAAAGATAGGCAGCAGCGGCTACCGCGCAGAGCGCCTCATTTGTGCAGATATTTGAGGTGGCTTTCTCTCGTCGAATATGCTGCTCCCTTGTCTGCAGGACCATCGCGAAAGCCTTGGAGGTGCCGTCTTTGGTCATCGTCATCCCGATCAGACGGCCGGGCATCTGTCTGAGTAGCCGATCCCCTCTGCAAGCGAAGAGCCCGAGCAGAGGGCCGCCATAGTTCATGTGGTTTCCGAGTGGCTGTCCCTCTCCGACTGCAATATCGGCACCGAATTCGCCGGGTGACGCAAACAATCCGAGCGATATCGGATCTGCGCCGATAATGAATAATGCACCTTTCTCATGAGCGATCTCCCCGATTCCTCTGGCATTACTTTCAAAGAAGCCGAGATACGATGGATTCTCAATGTACACCCCGGCGGTCTTCGAGCCAATCTTATTCTGAAGATCACCATTCAACAGGGCCCCGGTTCGTCTATCCTGCTTGACCTCAATTACTCGTATTCCGGCGGGTTCACAAAAGGTTCTGAGGGTCTGTATCCTGTCAGGGTGGATGTAATTCGGCACGAGGAACTCCTCCCGTCCTGTCACGCGAGATGACATTCTCGCAGCTTCTCCAATAGCAGTCGCCCAATCGTAGAGTGAACTGTTTGCGAACTCCATTCCCATCAGTTCAGCGGTCATACTCTGATATTCGAAGAGGGATTGCAGTATGCCTTGCGAAATCTCTGGTTGGTAGGGCGTATAGGATGTCAGGAATTCAGATCGGGACACTATCTCATCCACAGCCGCCGGAACATAGTGAGGCCAGACCCCCCCGCCTAAGAAGGAAACAACGTCTCTGGTCGAGGAGTTCCTTGACAGCATGTCCTCCACTCTCACCTTCGTTTCCATCTCAGACCGAGCTGGAGGCAGGTTCAGCGCAGAGTTCTTCCTGATCGAATCGGGGATGTCATCGAAGAGGGCTTCCACATCGTCGACTCCCAGATCATGTAGCATCTCCTCTTTGACCCTTCGTGAGCTGTTAGGGATGTAGGGATGCGGTTCTCGCATAGGCCATCATTCGAACGCATGAACGTTGCCTAGGAACCAAACTAATATCTTGTGCTAGAACCCCATCCGCTCGTGGTTAGCTTTGACGGGAACCACTCCGCGGGTCCAAGACGGTGGTTGGGTTGACAAGAACGTCTCCCTAGCTCCAAACTGCAACGTTGGTCAAGGCGCACGACTTCTCGGTCGAGTGACGGTCGGTGAAAAGGTCAGAATAGAGCCTAACGCTGTTGTGTACGGTCCGACGAGCATCGGTCCAGGCTCATTCATAGGGCCCAACGTTGTGCTGGGATTTCCGCCAAGGACCGAGGTAGCAGACTCCGTCAATCAAGGACGAAGCGCTCATGATCTTCCAGACAGACGTCAACTCATCGTCGGACGCAGCTGCATCATCAGGTCCGGAACATGCATTTACTCCGATGTTTCGATAGGAGACGACGTTTCTTTCGGACACAACGCCATGGTACGCGAGAACGTCCGAATTGGGAAAAACACGTTGATCGGCACCGGCGTGGTCATCGACGGATCATGTCAAATCGGAGAACGAGTATCGATCCAGACCGGTGTCTACATCTGCACTAATTCCACGGTTGAGAATTCAGTCTTCTTAGGACCGCATGCTGTCTTCACTAATGACAAGTACGTGGCCCAGAAAAAGACGAAGCTTGTCGGACCAACAGTCCGGCGAGGGGCAAGCATAGGAGCAAACTCATTGCTGATGCCTGCGGTCGAGATTGGCGAGGGATCAGTCATTGGAGCTCAATCTCTAGTGACACATGATGTCCCACCCCGTTCGATCTACGTGGGGATCCCTGCAAGGGAATTGAAGAGCGTCCCTGCCGATTGGCGAACATCTCTCTTGCAGTCTTGAATTCGCCACCAGCAAGCCTTGGAAGAGGTGGAAGGAGTTCGGCATTCTTAAATAGCGATCATCAGTTGAGTTGCCGAAAAGTCGTGGACGGCGACAAAGGCCGACTGAAGCGACAATGGCCTAAGTTGAGCTCACAGCGCTGATGTCGCGCACGATGGAATATTCAAAGAAGGAGATTGCAAGGACGGGTACACGAAATGAGAGACAAGCTGATCTTCTGTACCGCTGCTCTCATGCTAATATTCATTCTTTCTTCTGGCCTCCCCGCGGTGACCGCACAATCACCCACTGAATACAGTGTCAAGGTCAATAGAGTTGTACAAATCAGCACCTGGGGATTGGTTACGGCAAACGATACGTTCGCGGTTTCGAACAATTCTCCAACCCCATTGGAGGGCGTCCAAGTAGGCCTCCCAAGGAACCTTACTATGAGTTTGAAGTATCTGGGTGCCCGAGACGATCACAATGGAATTCTGACTGTCGAGCGTGACTTGGATCATTCAAGCGGAACGTACTGGTTCAAGGTCAACTTTGGACACGCGTTGACAAACAACGAGACCTACATATTCACTGTGACATCTGTCTACACGAAGCTACTGACCCCTTCTTCAGGAGGGTTCCAGTTCCAATTCGCGACAACTCCGGTTCTCCAAGTAGAAGCCACTTCTGAGAACATGACGATAACAGCTGGCGCTGGATCAGCGTTCGCAGGCCCGGCATGGCTGAACCTTACAACGACTTCCACAGAGGCGAACGTGTACCTCAAAGGATACTTTGCCCCGATCGAGCCCTACACGACGAGATCATTTGTACTGAACATGACTTCAACAGGTCAGTTCATCGTCCGCGTACCAGATGTTGTGAGAGAGATAAGGTTCGCTCAGGATGGATCAATAGAAATCTCCGAGACCTACGATCTAGAGTCCTTAGGCGGCTCCGTTTCATCGATTGATCTCACGCTTCCACTGAATTCTACCGATGTTATGGCCTACGATCAAATCGGCCAGCTCTGGGATTCATCAAAGGATGGGCCTGATGTCTCGGTCGGCCCCAGATACTCGGGCGGCATTGGCTTGAATCGGACATTCACCTTTACGCTGAAGTACAGACTAGACCCAGCAACCTACGTGAAAGAGGTCAGCAGGTGGGGCACGAACGAGTGTAAACTCTCTCTCTATTCGAACTTGGAAAACTGGGTCATTGACAAACTGGAAACTAACATAGTGACGCCAGATGGGTTCAGCATCACAAGCATCTCTCCGTCTCCTTCCTCGACATCACAGACGCTCTTCTATCACAACCTCACCTACACGCTCACCGATGTCACTCCATACACTGACCTCGGACTGAGCCTCGAATACAACTACGTTCCGTACTGGTCGGGATCCTCCTTGCTAGCTTGGCTTGCCATAGTAGAGCTGGCGATAGCGGCCGTCGTTGTCATCTCTAAGGTGAGAAAGCCTGCAGCATTGAAGGTAGCTGTTCCATCTGACAAGCTGAAGCAATTCGTGGAGCTCTACGACGGAAGAACCGCCTTGAGACTTGAGCTGGACCGGATGTCAGAGGATCTCGCCCGAGGCGCGCTGAACAAGCACGAATACAGGCGCAGGCGCAAGACGATCGAATTCCGAATGGGCGAGCTGGACAGAGCCCTTCAACCTCTCAAGGAGGATCTGAAGGCATCCCATCCAAGATATGCCGAGATGATTACTAGGATGGAGAAGGCTGAGGCAGAAATTGAAGCGAACCGCTTGGGCGAGGAACACTTCAGAACACAGTACCGCTCCGGAAAGATGTCCAAGGACGCCTACGAGAGAGCACTTGACGACCTAAACAGACGCATCGACAAGGCACGAGAAATCATAGAGACAAGCTTGGTTACAGTTCGAGAAGAAGCGCGTTGACAGGACCAAGCGGATGCTCAGGCGAAGCACACCGCAATTGCTGACGCATAATGCCATGGTGAACCATGGAACCTGCTGTTAGGGTCGATGAGCTGGAACCCTGGCTCAAAGATGCCCTGAGGGTTCAGATCGCCAACGTTAACAAGGCCATTGATAAGGCTAAGAGCGACGTTGATTCGCAAATCTCATCACTCAAAGAAGTGAGTGTCGATCTCATCTCAAAATCCGAGAGAGACTCGGAGAAGAGAAACGATAGAGCGATGTACAAGGCGGCAAAGTCGGTCGGTCGAATGTGCTTGGAGCTCCAGGATCTTCTCGTCGTCAATGAGCCGGTAAATCAGCACACCTACGAAGGATTGAAACAGTTCAGCGATACCACCGCGAAACTTGCAAGCAATGCTTCCAAGGTACGCGAAAAGTGGATAGGACATATTCGCCCCTACTACATCCTAGATATGATGAGCCTCAACGCATCGATCGATAAGCTTCGTCGACTTGGAGAACATTCCTGGGACCTCTTCAGCAAAGATGGAGGCTTGCTGCGTCGGCTTGAAGAAATTCATGCTAGAGTAGAGAAGATCCAAGATCTGGTGAAGTCGATGCAGAAACAAGTTGCTGAATGCAACCGGGTGGCCGACGAAGCCGGCAGCCTAACCCCGCAGATCTCAGAGGCTGAACGGCAAGTGGAATCGGTTGCTGGCAACCCAAAGATCGCTGACTTGAGGAAGATCGACAACAGGCTGAGAGAGCTTCGCCGAGAACTCCTGGCCTCGGGTTTCAGCCGTCTAGGAAGACCACTCCGCAAGCTAGAAGCGATGGCAGGCAGAGGTGAGTATCCGATGGCCCCTGAGGTCAGAGAGAAGCTTACAGAGTACCTGAAGCGACCATTCACGACCTTCATTCACGAAGACGATGGATATCCGTACTTGAAATCGGTCCTGATAGATATGCGACAGGCGGTGGAGCGGAAGAAACTATTATTGAAGCAGCGTGAAGAGAGGAAAGTCCTTGAGAGAATCGACAATGTCGCTGAGAAGAACAGCTTGGATGGAATACATCACGAGGCTACGATGCTACTGAATGAGCGAAGAAACTACTTGCGCGACCCAGAATGCCACGAACTAGTCACTGCATACAAGCAGAAGAGACTGGATCTTAAGAGGCTTCGATCGCAACACGAAGATCTTATGCATCGATCCAAGCTTCTCTCCGACAAGGCTGAGACACTCAAGACCTCCCTTGTGGAATTCATCAAAGGGACCGAACAGTTGGCGGAGAAGCTGGCGGGGAAGCCAGTCAAGGTTGAGCTGGGTCAGGACGCTCTCTCAGCCTAGACAAGGATCTTGATAGCCTTCTGACCGACCTTTGCGCGAAGTAGCGCCTTTCCAAGGTCAGATCCTTTGGACACTCGAATTTGGCACTTCTTGCCTATTGTGGCGGAGAAGAGGTACTCGTTGTCGATGTACACGCTCGCAACCTGACCGACATACTTCTTGTCAAATTCTAGGTCGATCCGATTACCGAATTCAGCGATTCTGAAACTCGCTTCGCTTCCTCCCGTAGGAGTCGCCGGTTCGACATCAATGCTTATTCCAAGAGATTTCTCCAGTTTCGAGATAGTTGCACCCTTCTTCCCTATCAGGATCGGAATCGACTCACTATCCACTTTCAGAACGGCCTTGTTCTCGGAGACGAAAGTCACCTCAGCTTGGGGGTCGAATCGACGGATCTCTTGAAGGACTCTCTCTGCAGCTAGCTTGCGCGCTCCTGACACTTGGGGGGCGGCCTCACTGACGGGCACAACAACGTTCTCCTCGCCGAACGTGTACAACTCGTACTCCAGCTTGCCGGTCTCGAAATCCCTTCCCTCAACAATCGGCCGAGCAAGGTCAGCCTCGGTCATCCCGCTGGGAACTCGGACAACAAGGTTGAGACAGAACACATTAACGACCTCTCCGTAACGGACGAAGATGATTGTATCAATAATGTGAGGGATCATGCCCAGCTCAACACGGCCGATGAATCTCTGAACGGCATCGATAGCGTCGCTAGCATGTACGACTCCTATCATGCCAACTCCGGCAAGGCGCATGTCCGCAAAGATCTGAAAATCCTTGGTCTTTCTCACCTCATCGAAGACAGTATAGTCTGGCCTCACGAGAAGCAGGATCTCTGCTGTCTTCTCAAAGTCCCCCTCCAGCGGACCGTACTGTGTGATCTCCGGACCTACTTGGAGGTCCCGCGGAGACTCCAGCGTCTTTACGATCTTGTTCTGTTTCAAGTAAAATTCGGCAAGCGATGATGCGAATGTAGTCTTGCCTGAGCCTGGAGGGCCTGCGATCAAGATTCCTTCGGCTTTCGACTTCAGCCTATCCATCAGTTTTTCCGACAGACGATAATCTTCAAGTCGGAGCGTCACAATCGGTCGCACAATAGTGAGCTCCAGGCCGTCAGAGAACGGCGGCCTCGTGATCGCTATTCTGTACCTGCCTAGCTGTATCACTGACGCACCTACGCGACTAATCTCAACAAATCCTTCATCGCTGACATGTGCTGCATCATTTATCTGCTTGATAATCTGCTCGAGCTCTTCGCTGGTCGTCTGTCGGTCGGATATTTTGATCAGTTCGAACTTCCCGGGCTTTCCTCGTTTTGCGAGCGGCAAAGTTCCCTCCTTGACATGCACACTCGCCGTATCCGGGGTGAAGAGACTCTCAAAGATCAGGCCCTCCGTCTTCACAGACGGTGCTGAGTATAGCACCCTGAGACCCTGTACTTCTGCCACAAGAGCCTGCACATAGTCGGCTGTTACGAGGGTTGCATTCTCCCTTCTTGCAACGTCAATTATCATGGCGTCTAGCCTGCCGCTCCTTGCCAATTTGATCTGATCCAGATCAGGTCTGGAACCCATGAATGTGAGTTTGATGTTCTTCTGTTCGCATAGTGCTCGGAGCTTCTTGAGCTCAGCGAGGCCTTTGTGTCCTACTTCCCTTCCTTTCGATGCTTGCGCTTGCAGTTCATCGAGCGCGGCATGCGGTATGATTATCTCTGATACGTCCCCCTTCTCAACGATCTCGGGTATTCGGCCATTGATGATCGCGGAAGTGTCAGGGACCAGGCGTTGGGTTGAAGACATTTCGATCACGCTAGCAGCAGTCTTCTAGCGATAAAAGGGTGCCTTGCGAACTGGTTCGAATGCTAATCAGAATGGGTAAATAGGACAAATGCAACGTCCTCGGAAAGGAGATCACGATCTTGGCAAAAGCCGCTACTGAACCGTCTCTTCGTGTGGAACCTGTGACGCTGATTACTCGCACGCAGAGTCTTTGCCCAGAATGCATTGCTATCTTGGAGGCAGAGGTGTACGAACAGGCAGGAAAAGTCTGGATGCGCAAGACCTGTGCAAAGCACGGGGAATTCAACGAGCTTTACTGGGGATCTAGCGATCTCTATCGGCGAGCGAAAAGGTACGCACGTGACGGGAAGGGGGTGGACAATCCCTTTGTCAGTAAGCAAGACCCCGTGTGTCCAGTTGACTGCGGCCTCTGTAACCTCCACATGAGTCACACTGCGCTCGGGAACATTGTCCTCACAAACCGGTGCGATCTGAATTGTTGGTACTGCTTCTTCTTCGCGGAGAAAGCGGGGTACGTTTACGAGCCTTCACTGGATCAGATACGATCAATGGCCAGGGCGCTGAAGAGTGAGAAACCAGTGCCCTGCAACGCGGTGCAGCTAACCGGAGGAGAACCTACCCTCCGCGACGACTTGATTGACATAATCAGGATCTTTAGGGAAGAGGGAATCGAACACGTGCAACTCAACACAGACGGCGTCAGGCTGTCGACGGATCCCACCCTCGCAGAGAAAGTTACGAAAGCCGGTGTCAACACGATGTACCTAAGCTTTGATGGCACGACGCTTGAGAAGAATCCGAAGAACCACAGAGAGATCCTTGGTGCCCTCGAGAACTGCAGAAGAGCAGAAGTGGGTGTTGTTCTAGTTCCAACGGTTATCAAGGGTACGAATGACTCTGAAGTTGGAAATATCATCCGATTTGCTCTCAAAAACCTAGATCCCATCAGAGGCGTAAACTTCCAACCCATCTCCATCGTAGGGCGAGTTCCAGAACGGGAAAGGGAACGAATTCGAATCACTATCCCTGATGTCATGATGAAAATAGAGGAAGAATTCGGCGGGGAGATATCGCGTGACGATTTCTACCCGATCCCATCATGTATGCCATTCAGCAACTTCGTTGAGGCTCTAACACACGAGCGAGAGTACGAATTGTCAACCCACTTCGCTTGTGGCATGGCAACGTATGTCTTCCTAGATGGCGAGAAGGTCATCCCGATGCCTAGGTTCGTTGACGTAGACGGGCTGTTCGAGTACTTGGACAAGAAAGCCGTCGATCTGCGGCAAGGCAGCAGTAAGTACGTGGTGGGTCTGGAGCTGCTCTATAACCTCTTCACGAAATTCGTGGACAAGAGCAAAGCCCCGAAAGGACTCAACCTATCAAGAATCCTATTCGAATCACTCCTCAAGCACGACTACAAAACACTCGGGGTGCTCCACCACAACAGCCTGTTCATCGGACTAATGCATTTCCAAGACCTCTACAACTGGGACGTTGAAAGAGCCAAACGCTGCACAATCCACTACGCTACGCCAGACGGTGGAATCGTTCCATTCTGCACGTTCAACGTGATCCCAGAATGGTACAGAGACAAATCCCAGAAGGAATACGGGATACCGATCGCCGAATGGGAGAAGAGAACTGGACGGAAA
>JBEKGZ010000037.1:0-12669 GCA_050012535.1 Bathyarchaeia archaeon
ACAAGTTCACGGTTTTCCGGGACTCGCTCGTTGCGCACTCTCTCTGTCAAGGATCTAACCTTCGCGATATCTATGGGCGCGGTCGGCAATGCGCTGGCCGCAATCACGATCGCGCCGACGATTGTTAGCCAAGTTGCGCTGGACTTCTCATCCCTGCCGGTGTTAATCGCGGGAATATTCGGAGGCCCCGTTGTAGGAGCTCTTGCCGGCTTTGTGGCTGGGATCTTGCCTTCAGCATTCTTCGGTTTCATAGGTGGACAGTTGGGCATACTCGGATTCGGAACGAGTGTCGGAAAGGCAATCAGTGGACTCGTGGTTGGCGTTCTAGTCCGAGCGGTGAAGCCTTCGCGCAGCAGGACCATTCTGCTAGTTCCGATAGTTTTGCTTAGTTTTGTGCCCGAGGCCGTATGGATCTACGCGCTCTTCATGATATTCGTCCCACTATTATTGCCTAACCAAGCCTTTCTTTCAGCTTTCGTCATACCAATTCTCGCGAAAGCCTGGTTCGAGATGGCTGTGATGAGTGTCTTTACGACCGCTATTGCCGGGCATAACGGCTTCAGAGTCTTTCTGGACCACTATCTTCAGACCACTGCCATCCGGAAACTCCATTCGAGTTAGGCGTGGATATCTCTGGTCTTTTGCATTAGTTCACTGATCAAGTCTGGCTTTCGCGGTGTGAGAACGCGCGACCTTCCAACTTCGAACACTTCAAGCAACCTAGCTGTCCTGAGAACATGGACGTGTCTGTAGATCGCCGCATAGTCCATGTCTAGGTTTCGGGCGACGGCTTTGATGTGAAGCGGTTTCTTCGTCTCAATGAGCATTTTCAGAATCCTGAGCCTGACAACACTACCGAGTGCATTGAAGATCGTTGATGCCGTTCTGAGGTCTTCTTCTGGAAGCATCTCTCTCAGCCTAAGTAGTATGAAGATGCCATTTATGATATTTATGATATCTTTGCTAAGAAGGAAGCGTGCGTTTCCTATGGATTCAAACGCTGCTGACCGAACCTTGTAAGCGCCCAAACGTACGGGCGCTGCCTCGATCGCTCGACAAGCCGCTCCTTCCTCATCGACCTGAGATGATATATGACGCAGTGGTATCCCAAGCTGCTGCGTTTCGCGATGTCGGAGGCACTTCCCTTCGTTTCCTCAAGAACGAACAGGATCTTTGAGCGAGCTCTCAGTCCGGCCTTCACGTTACGTTTCGTCGCAAGGTAGGCCTTCGGATGCATCTCATTCCTTGCCATTTGCCACCACGGCACCTACATGAAATCCGCCAAGGCTGGCTGCTTCTCTTGACTCTCCTCGCTCTCTTCGCGGAACAGCGACTTCAGTTCCTCCTGAAGCAAGAATAGCCTCTGGGCGTTGTAGTTACCGAGATCATAGCGTCGAACAAGATCGCGAGCTAGGTCAAGATACTTCTCGATGGTTCCCCTGTAGACCGTCATCGTAATCTTCCCCCCGCATTTCGGGCAGACTCCTCTCAGGGGAGGGCGACGGAATTTCGCGTTGCATTTCATGCATCTCACGCGCTGGGTTGAGAACGCCCTCAAGTTACCGATCAAATCTCTCATGAGATGGGTCGAAAGCACGCGTCTAGCCACATCTGCTGCAACGACCGCGCGAATCTTCTCCGCGAGATTGAGCTGTGCAGCCATCTTGTCGATCATTGTTGGAAGCTGAGTGTAGGCGCTTTCATGAGTTCCAGCGTTAATGTTTCCTATCTCGTGTGTGAAACCGATCGGCTGCACAATCCGGTCGCTTCCCAGTCGATGCACAACGACTTCAATCAAGTCAGCGACCGTCATTGGATCCGCGTTTCTGGATGCCTCTTCAAAAAACGCGAGCGGAAAGGTGCTGACTGCTTCGAGGTTGAAAGCTTGACGGGCTATCTCTTCGGGTTTCATCACAACTGTCAGAAGAAGCGGAGCGTCCATGATCCCGCCAATGCGTGAGGGGAGGAATGACCGCGAGAAGTTGAGCAGAACGTCCAAGGCTAGGGTGACGGAGTCTTCGTCGCCGTCGCAGTCGCGCCGCTTAGATGCATGCCAGAAGGGGTGAGCGAAGCACACTCTTGCCTTTGTGAAGCCGATGATTCTGCCAATGATGCCTACAGATGTGTGTGGCGAGAGGCCAACGACAAGATGCCCGATGAGATCGTCACGGCTCTTGAAGTTGTAGAAGGATGGAAGACCGTAGAATCGCGTCAATAGGTCGTCGATGAAGTTGGCGATATTCACCAAATAATCTCCACACGAATCGTTCACGATGATGTCCTGGGGTTCTATCGCAACGACCTGATTGGAGTTCTCGAGCGGCTCATCGTCAGCGTCTGTCTCGTACCCCAACGTGTGAAGCTTCTCCACTGTCACACCTATCTCTGCAGGCCGGAAGTGAGTCAGGGGAGCGTTTGTCGCATCGAACCTGACGGTGCCGTCTTTGAACATGGAGAGGTCGTGCCTTGCTCGGAGAATACCCTTCTCAAGGGGCTCTGGACATCTTGATCCGCTCATCAAACCCCTGACGCCTTTGACAACCTCAGGCTGCTCTGTCAGACGCAGTTTCTTCCAAGCAGCGGACCATACCTCACTCACGGCGATGGCGGTCCTATCATATGAGCGAGCGTTGATCTTGCACATTGGACAAAGACCCTGCGGAACGGTTCTTCCGCATTTCGGACACACGGACTCGATCTCTGTTCTACCTGCACATTTCGGACACAAGGTTTGGTAAGTGACAACCCCGCACGCCTTGCAACGGCGCCTGATGAGTTCCGCCTCTACGACGCTCCCTGAATTAGCCGCCTCTACGATATTTCGTCTCGCGCCACCCGCGAGTCCCAAGGGGAAAAGGCAGTGCGTGACAGGGCGCATCTCTCTTCTCTTGGCTTTCTCGGGTCTCCCCATCCTTGCTCCAATGAACGTCCCACCTCGAGGCAGGATACGGAAACCCGCGGCCGCTTCTGAGGCTTCCAAACCATTCCTTGCGGTGTCCCCGACCGCTGGTTTCCCGGTGCCAAGACACGCCGCTAGCACGATCACCTCGTCACCAAAGGAGATGCCATCTGCTCGTACGGTGTGAGGAATACACAGTGTTTCCAGAATTGCCTTAGCTCTCGATTCCGTCGGCACGACGACCACACCCTTTGTACCAATTAGTTGAGAGCCAATGGTCTCCCTGAGCAATACCCAGTCTTCAAGAGAGAGCCTCTCCCAGAACCACGTGTAGCGTGGGTGCAGAGGCACATTGAGCCTCTGAGAGATCAGCAAACACTCCTGGGGAGATGGGGGTGATCGTAAGGGGTCTCCCATGAGCAACTTGAGCCTCGCTTGGGATAACCCGGAAGTCTGCTCGACGTCGCGCAAAGAGCGGAAACCTAGCTCGATTCGGTTCTTGAGTAGTTGCGCCCACCATTCTTCCGTGAATCCTGGGGATGCAAGCGGCCTATTGTTCTCCAGAAACTCCCCATACGAGATGAGCAAGTCTCCGACGAAGAGCACAGATTGGATGGATTTCTGCACTTGCCTTGCTTGCTCGACAGTCTCAAGCCTGACTACTGACCCGTCGGTAAGCTTGACCACAGGAGGCTCAACGGTGTCAACTGGCGTGATGATGCCTGCTTTCCCAGGTCTTTCGATTCTCAGCTGTGTCCCAGTCGCGGGGAAATCATCGAGAGCCACCATCGTTGCAGGGTGGATCCCGATTGCGGCCATGCCTGTGATACGTGTTCGGCCATAACGGAGCCTGAAGCCACCGAATACGCCTGGGAAGCAGAAGATTGGACGACCTGCGACTACATCCTCCATGAACCTCAGTTCCTTGACTTCCTCAGCCTCCGGAGATGGCTGGTGAAGGTCATGTAGCCAATCCCATCCAGTGAGGTTGAGTCGCTCGGCGATCTTCAGAATCTTCTGGCTTCGACCTATGAGGCCGTCGTTAACAACCCTTAGAGCGCCGCCTCTTACACGGTTCGTCTCTATCCTCGGCACATTTCTGTAGGACGCTACCTCAACGGGATCCGTCTCGACTCCCGTAATCTCGACGGGTAGTTTCAGTATCGCGTTATGGAGCTCTTCATCGGCGATGTGGTATTGGAATCGTGCGACCTCGCGTTCGTAAAGCCGGAGCTCCTCCACAAATCGTTTGGCGTCGATTTCTGTGCCCTTGTACCTTTCAAGTCCGACGATCTGGCGAACATAGTCGGCGACAACCACAGTCAGGCCCATCTCGGTCCCGCCTGCGGATCTAATGGGCCCGGCGAAGTAGAGCGCCAGGTACTTCGTCTTGTCAGGGTTGTTCTTGACTTTCACCGTGTTTATGCCTTGCAGCGGCGCCGCTGTCACGCCTTCGTCGAGAATCGCGGCAGCAGTGCGAATGGCCTGTTCCGCCGCGCTTTCTCCCTCTGTAGGGAAATGACTGAGTGCTATCTCCTCTGCGATCTTGATGGCGACTTCCTCGCGTGGGATCATGGAGGAGAGTTCTCGGATCCTTCCCGCTATGCCTGGGGGACCTACTGATTTCTCGACTCTTTCAGCGACATCTTTTGCGACTCTGCATTCTGGTTCAAGTGCGGGATCCAATCCCTTCGAACGTGCGAGCCTTGCCAACTCATGGAGCTGATCAAATTGTGTTCGAAGACGGTCTCCGTTTTGACCCGTCACTGCAAGGCTCCTAGATGACAACTAAGTATCGAGATGAATCAAGCGACGTGGGGATTTAACCCTTGGAGGAAAGTTGCCCTTCGTGGGACCGGACTTGCGAACGTTTCTACACTAGCTGGCCTGCTCGCTACTCACTTGGGTCGCGGGCTGAGGCCTTCCGGTCGCGTAGTACTTGTCCGTGAACTTACAGTAGACGTCAACCATCTGCGTGCCTCGGGGGACAGCGAACTCGTCTTTCGCTCCGCATGCGGCGCATTGAACGACAGCCACGCCTGCACCCTTGGGCAATGTGACTTTCATAGCATCCTCACTGCAGACTGGGCAAGTGAAGACCGTGGGGAGTTTCTTCTTCACGATTCTGATGACACGCCTACGTCGACGACCCATGCTAATCCCGCTGAACGCATGGGTGACCTGCCACTTATTTCAACGTTCCACGTTTCCTTTGCTCGAGCAAGGGTTATCAACGCCAGAGCACGAACCTTCACGGGATACGAAACTGTATCCCCTGCAAAGGTTCCTAAAATGACCACCGAACAACCTCAATCACCCATCGATTGGTCCCTGGCTAGGCTCAAAGACGACAAGCTTGCGAAGACGATACTGCAGAACAGCCACCTGTCAGAAGTCCAGTTCGCCTCACTGGTCATCGATGTCCTGTGGTCCACAAGCCAATCATCCTCTGGAAATGGCGGTCCCAGATCACGTCGAAGACAGGTAAGCAAGGGCGCATTCAATCGATCTCTCGCTCAGGCCCGTCGGAACGTCATCAAGTCCATCTACACTGTCTTTCTGCTCGCCTACTTTGGGCTCTTTGATAGCCCTAAATTGGAACCTTTTCTCCGTCTAGGCGATGAAATGAAGACCTTTCTTGACGCAAAACAAGAGACAGGACATGAAGGGGACTCTGAAACTCGTGATGCCATGAAAGCACTTGAGAACGCCTTGGAAAACTCCATTGGCGAGCTTGCAAGGATGAGTTCATTCAAGCGCCAGCGTGACGTCACATAATGCGTCGACCTCAAGCACGTCACATCCATGTTCTGGGGGAGACGGGTGTGACATCACACATGTCACAGAAACATGACGCACGTCGTATGGCCTTTGTCCTACAAGCTCTCCAGTTGAACCATCCCGAAATTGAGCACAGATCGACGCCATGATTGACGCACAGCAAACACAGACCCAAGCGGGGACAGGAAAACTCGCAATGACAAGATCACCAACGAAATCACGAATGTGACACGTGTGACGCGTCACAGCCTAATCACGTCCGTAGGCCACCATGAAATTGACAAAGATGAAGTATTCAAGACATAAAAGGACATGAGGCCCATAGTCAGCCGACAAGGATCACCTTGGACTATTTCTGGCTGCTCATGCCCGTTTCGGCAGGTTTCGGAGCTCTAATGACCAGCGTCGTACTCCGGAGATTGGACATTTCTCGCATGAGCTACAGAGAGGCGAAACAGATGCTTTCCGCCATGGTTGGCTCACTCTCAAACCGGATCGAGCAGAACGAAACTCTGACCAAGGAGTTGTCAGAACAACTCCAGATCTTGTCCGCGAGCCAAGCACGCCTAGGCCTTGAAGGAGAGCACGCAGACAAGGAACGTTTGCTTGGGTTCATGCAGGACTGGATGGGGAACCTCAAACGGGTCATTGAGAAAGTCGATGGACTCGAGAACAACCTAGAACGAGAGGTTCAGGAGATGCGTGCTCGGGTGAATGAGCTTGGCGCCGTCGCTCTGAAAACCACAGCCGCTCGAGACATACCCGTTGGCGTTGTGACTGAAGATACGCTCGCCAAGCTAACACCTACAGAGAGAGGAGTACTGGAGCTTCTTGCCGATGGTGGAAAGGCGGCGCCTGAGATAGGACGACTTGTTGCAAAGTCCCGAGAGCACACGGCTCGGCTGATGAAATCACTCTTCGAACAAGGCTTCGTCGAGAGAGAGACAAACCGCCAGCCGTACGAGTATCGTCTCAACGAGAAAGTGAGAGAGGTACTAGCGCGGGTGGCTCTCCAAGAAGCTACTCCAGCCGGGCACTAGGCATCCTCTCGGCGAGAGAGTAGCGCAAGGGACCAGGAGAACCAGAACGGTGTAGGAGACCCCTATCGACAAGCCGAGAGAGGTAGGTTGCCACCGTCGTCAAAGGTATTGGCTCTACGTAGAGCTGCTGATAGTGTTTCCTGACGTCATCAGAAGAGAATGTTCTCTCTCGGAAACTGTGAACCACTAGGTCACGGACACGATCCAGTTTGGTGCGAGCGTATTGGGTTGGATCACGATCTGCTGACAGTGGAGACAGACCGCCCATAAGTTCGGCATAATCAAGGATTCTCGCAATCTTCTCTCGCGTGAGAGGACCATCAAGGGAGACCGTGTGTCGACAGCCCGAGTCGTCATAGAATTCAATTCTAAGACGCTTAAGTGCCAACCAGTCACACCCACGCAGATACTTGTGAAAGCCCTGCACATAAACGGGACTATGCATCACGCTTCATGCTCATGGCTGCTTTCCATCGGAAAAACTATGTATTCCAGCGGAAATGCAGGGGTCTGTGCAAGTTCACTGAATGTGAAGCTGAATTATACTTCAAATGGAATAAGGCGCCAAATATTTCCCCTGAGCGGACAACTTTCACAGGAGATGGCGACGTGGAGTGAAGGGTCCCTAACCCCTCGGTTTCCAGTGGAGTAGTATTTGGTATTTCACGGGGGAACGAACTGATCTAGTGTTCCTAGTACAATAATCTGCACGACCTGTCTTATCCTGATAATCCGCTCTTATCTCATTAGGAATTTTTTCTCTTTCAATCATCACAACTTTCAGGACATCGTATTTCCACCGGAACCATAGGGGTGCCGGGGAGACCCCATTTACGTATTATGAATTCTATTCTCCTCAGTTATCTCAGTTTTTTTGTTGCAACTAGTCTCATTTCTTCGACAATGATGATTATTACGACTTCAAGTAGAAACACAGGGCTTACCAGTGGAGAAGTTCTGCATGGAATCCAAAGATGTTCTTGAAGGCATCTTCGACAATTTCCTCACTGGACGACAACTTTTCATTAACCGAGAAGTCCTAAGGAACGACTACATACCGAGCACGTTACCGCACCGTGCAGAACACATTCAAAGACTCGGCGCCATTCTCGCGCCCGCTCTCAGTGGTTCCAAGATATCCAACCTATTCGTCTACGGAAAGACAGGAACCGGCAAGACCATAGTCGCAAAATTCGTGTTGGAGAGGCTCAAGAAGAAAGCCGAGGACGTCGGCGCTCCGGTTCGCATCTCGTACATCAACTGTCGCATGGCTGGAAGTAACTATCGAGTACTCGCTGATCTCTGCCGCTGCGTTGGGGTTGAGGTTCCGTTCACAGGTTTGGCACTAGGTGAAGTCGTTGACAGATTCAGAACCGGTCTCAACGCCGAGAGAATTGCCCTCATAGTCGTCCTGGACGAGATCGACGCTTTGGTCAAGGGTCGCCAAGACGATTCCCTCCTGTATGAGCTGACGAGAATCAATGAGGAGCTTGCGCAAAGTTGGATCGGGATAGTCGGTGTCTCCAACGACCTACACTTCAAGGAGTTCCTCGATCCACGAGTGCTTAGCTCTCTGAGTGAAGAGGAAGTCGTCTTCAGGCCGTACCTTGCAAACGAGCTTTATGACATACTGCTTGACAGGGCCAAACTCGCATTTCCCGACGGAATCTTGTCGGAACCTCCTCTCCGACTTTGCGCAGGTCTCGCCGCCGGCGAGCACGGCGATGCCAGAAGAGCTCTCGATCTGCTACGTGTTGCGGGAGAGCTTGCTGAAAGGGAAGGCGCCGGCGTAATCGGGGAGGAACATGTGAGACGTGCACAACACAAGATAGAGCACGACAGAGTCGCTGAAGTCTTGAAGTCACTGCCTGTGCACTCGAAAGTCGTATTGGTTTGCGCATACTTGGCGACTAATCATTCACCAGAAGGGGTGATCACCGGTGACATCTACGAGGTCTACCATGAACTCTGCTCGGTCGCTGGTATAGACCCGCTTACGCAGCGACGTGTCAGTGGCTTGGTGAATGAGCTTGATGTCATGGGAATCCTCAATGCGAGAGTCGTCAGTTTCGGCAGGTATGGCAGAACCAAGAAGATAAGGCTCGGAGTGTCCCCTAGAGTCATAGTTGAAACCTATTCGGAGGACACCCTCGTCGGACGACTATTTGGTCAAGTTCCGAGGTCTCTTCAGAAACGAACGGCAACCGCCTAGAGCCGTCGGCATCGATGATGGCCCATCAAAACGAAACGGAATACTCAAAACGCGTAACAATCGCGCATCCTTGCTTGCGGTTTGGTTTGACCGACTTGAATTCAATGACGCCCGCATAGGGGTCGTTCAGGTTGACGGGCTTGACTCAACTGACGTAATCCTTAGGCTACTTAAAGAAACACGAACCACCGTAGTTTTTCTCTCAGGAGCGTCCTTCGCAGGATTCAACATCGTCGATGCCCAACGGCTTCACAACACGCTTCACATTCCCATCATCATTATCTCCCGAGAAAAGCCCGACAACGCATCCGTCAAACATGCACTCAAGAAGCACTTCACCGACTGGAGAACGCGATGGGAGTTGATACGCAAACTGGGCAGAATTCACGCGTTCGCGCCGAAGCCGTCGGAGCAGCCGCTCCACTTTGAATCCATCGGCATCACGGCCGCCCAAGCAAAAAGAATCATCCGAGCCTACTGTGTGACATCGAGGGTTCCTGAGCCGATTCGGGTTGCCGGTATCATGGCAAAAGGTCTGGCGCTCGCCGGACGTGAACTACTCGCCCGTAGACAGGAAGTTGGTAACGCTGAGCTTCAGCGTCTGAAGGTTCACTACGGGCAACAGGCCAGGCGTCGGCATTAGGCCCATTCGCTGTTGGTATTCCGTCTGCGCCTGCCATGCGCCTGAGTTCACTATGAGCGTTCCTCGGTACTGTTCGTGGCCGAAGATGTGTATGTGTCCTGAATGAAATACATCGGGTGGCTCATCGATCACCAAGTGGTCCAATGGCGACGGGGCGATGGATGTTCGATTGCCGTACTCGGGGGCCAAGTGTCTGCACCGCAGCTGAAGCTCCATCGCTCTCTCGGGCCTTTCAAAGCTCATGCCGGGAGCGCTCGTCAAGAGGTCAACTAGGCTTCGACCATGATGAACCAAGAAACGCACCCCATGAACCTCCACCTCACTTGGATTGCCAAGCCAGGTTATGGGCCTTGCCTCGTTTAGAGGCTCAGCGAATCCCTTTGGAATCGCCGGCTGAGGAAGGGCCTGCCTCACTCCGTCATGATCACCAGGAACGACAATAACTTCGACATAATCCGGAATCTGCTCGAAGAACTTAGCCGCAGACCTGTACTGCTCGTAGATGTCGTCAATGTTCAGCTCGTCTTCTTGGCGTGGGTATACGCCTATTCCGTCTACGAGGTCTCCGGCGATTATCAAGTACTTGGTTCGCTGGGCCACGTACACCTGTTGAGGGTTCCCCACTTCGCCGTTTAGCCAACGAATTGCCCGCTTGAAAGCATCTTCCAAGAACTTCTTGCTACCGACGTGAACATCTGATAGGAGCGCTGCATAGACCTCCTCTTTCGCTCCTCGGGGCCTCCGTTCTGGGATGTCTGGGAGCGTGATTCTCTCGGCGACGAGAAGGCTCCGGCTGCTCTTCACCGCTTCAATGCAGACAACTTGATCGAGTGGTGCCCTCAGAGCCATTTCGTAGAGTTGGCGGTCACGGTCGGTTTGAACCAGAACCTGTGCAGTGTCTTCGAGATCATCTACCGTCAGAAAGAGCCTGTTCTCTCGTTCGCGCTTCTCCATTATCATTGCGATGAACTTCACGTGCTCATTCTGCTGGGAATTGAGAGCGTTCGATATCGTGCCCGCATCCTTCGCATCGCTCCTCCTACGCAGGATCTCGCGCATCTTCGTGAATCGGTCTCGGAAGTGTTGCGTGAAGTCTTGCATTGATCCCCCGAAGATCGATGCATTCGACGGGTCCTTCAACACCTTCAGTTCGCTTTCGATTTGAGCAGCAACGGGAGCCCCGGCTCTGATGGGTTCGGAGATACGGATCGTCTGAGCCGGAGGCAGCAGGCGGTTGAGAACTTGCTCCACAAGGTTGCGGTCAATCAGGCGCTGTCCGGTGGGCTGTTTCTTTGCGGCGGCGATCAGCTCGTCACCTAACTTCTCTTGGTCTAGACGGTTCCCTGAAGCTTGGACGAGTTCGAATGCGTCTGCGCTAAGCTGCCATCCTGCAGAGACCACGCGCTCAACTACGCGCTTGAATTCTTCGTGGACCTGCATACGGGAGGCCTCTTGGCTCGACGAAACGTGGAAGCTCCTGCTTCGGCTTCTACATCACACTGGACGATCTTAAACGGCGTGGTAGGCTGTAATGATCACTTCATTAATCTGAGTGGCCGTGGAACGAGTCATTGGTGATGTGGCGCTTGGATCTCCGTCGACTCCAAAGAACGTCAGACGGAACATTCTTCGTGACTCTTCCCAAGGGCTGGGTGGCTAGGAACAAGCTTGAGAAAGGCGCCATACTGAGCTTCTCGGAGCGGAAGGACGGGAAGCTCCTTGCTGAACCCTATGGTGAGCAGGAACGGAAGATCGCTACGGTCACGTTGACGCCGAGCCCTATGTTGCGGCGAGAGATTGAGGAGAAGTATCTCCTCGGATATGACGTGTTTGAGATCGTTTCTCAGCAGGTCATACATTCAGAAACGAGGGAGACTGTGAGAAAGATTGTTCGAAGCCTAGTAGGTCTAGAGATTGTCGAAGAGGACACGAACAAAGTAGTCATACAATGCCTCATCGAACCGTCCTTGCTCTTTCCTGACAGGATTCTGCGGAGGCTTCACCTGATCACCCTCTCGATGCACAAGGACGCCGTCTCATCGTTTGTTAGTGGCGATTCAAGGTTGGCGCATACAGTGGTCGAACGCGATGAAGATGTTGACAGACTGTACTTCCTTCTTGTGCGTGTTGTCAGAGCTGCTCTGACGGATCCAGCGATCGCCGAGAAGCTTGGCACCAGTGCAATTGATTGCCTCGATCACAGGATCCTCGCCAGCTTTGTCGAGCACTTTGCAGACTACGCCACAGATATCGCAGAGAGTACATGGACTCGAGCGAAGGGGAGGGACATGGACAGTACGATCCGAAGCATCGAGAAAGCTGGCGGCATTCTCAATCGCATGCACAAGGACGCGGTGGAGGCAGTCTTCACACGGAATCTTGCACTTGCCGAGGAAGCGACAAGCCTCTACAAGGACGCGACAACGAGCATCAGAACAGCCGAGCGTGGCCTGGTCAATGCGAAGCCTGAAACGATCGATCGGCTGGCAACCGTTGTGTCAGCACTCAAAGCTATGTCAGAAATAAACGTCGACATTGCCGACTTAGCGGTCACTCGGTAGATCGTCGCCGCCTGCTCTTGCTCGGACGTCGTTGCTTGTCTCGGTGCATCGCCAGGTAGTAGAGCGCGGAGATCGTCTTAGCATCTTGGATCTTGCCCCGCTCGATCGCTCTCAAAGCCTCATCCAAATCCATGGCCCGGACAGTGATGAACTCATCTTCGGCTGGCCTCACTTTCGTCTTGACAAGTCGTCTCGCAAGGAAGAAATGTATCTTCTCCGAGCTGTAGCCCGGCGCCAAATAGCAAGAGAACAATCTCGTGAAACGCCCTGCCGCATACCCAGTCTCTTCAATCAGTTCTCTCTTCGCACACGCAAGCGGGGCCTCATCTGCTTCAAGCGTTCCAGCAGGGATCTCCATCATGCGCCTGCGAGCAGCGGTCCTGTACTGCTTGACAACGAGGAGCTTCCCGTTGTCCAAAATAGGTATGATTGCGACGGCTCCAGGATGTTCTACGATCTCCTTGGTAGTCTCTCTGCCGTCCGGTAGCCTCACCGTGTCCACATGCAGCTTCAGGAGTTTTCCGTTGTAGACG
>JBEKGZ010000038.1:0-12580 GCA_050012535.1 Bathyarchaeia archaeon
CGTACGAATTCCTGAAGACGAAGCGTTGGGTTGACTTGACCCATGCATTTGCTCCAGGGATTCCTCATTGGCCCGGTTTTCCAAACGAGGAACGTGAGACCCTCTACTACTACGACGAAGGCGTTGGCAAGATCGGTTCCGGTATCTACATTCATCGATATTCCCACGTAGGGCAGTGGGGCACGCACGTTGACCCACCAGCCCACTTCGTCAGGGGCAAGAGGATGTTGGATCAGATCGAAGTGAAAGAGATGATCCTGCCTTTGGTCGTCATTGATATCCATGAGAAAGTGGCAAAGAACTCGGACTACTGCGTCTCGATGGAAGATGTCAAAGCTTGGGAGGCAAAGCACGGCCAGATTCCTGAGGGCTGCTTTGTAGCGCTGCGTACAGACTGGTCTAAGCGGTGGCCGGATGCTAAAGCTGTGGATAACGAAGACTCAGCCGGCGTCAAGCACTTTCCCGGCTGGAGCATGGCGGTGCTAAAGTATCTCTACGAAGAACGGAAGATCACAGCTTCCGGTCATGAAACTACGGACAATAATCCCGGCGTTGATTGTAGTAGGGGCGACTATTCTATGGAGTACTACGTCCTCAGCACGGATCACTATCAGATTGAGTTGCTGACCAACCTAGACCAACTGCCCGAGCTCGGTGCGCTTATTGTTGCGACCTTTCCCAAACCGAAGAATGGCACAGGATTCCCAGCACGGGTGTTCGCGATACTACCATAGTGAAGGCGACCCGTGTTGCCTTTCGCCAAGCGGACCGATCATCTGCGACCTGAGGGCGCGTACCAAGTTCTGGCGCGAGCGCAAGAACTAGAGGCCAAAGGGCACGATATCATTCATTTGGAGATTGGTGAACCCGATTTTGTCACACCTGCCAACATATGCCTAGCAGGCATTCGTGCCATTGCCGAGGGACAGACACGCTACAACCCACCTGCAGGCTTGTCCTCGCTCCGCGAAATCATAGCAGATATCGCTGACAGGAAGCGAGGTATCCGTATCACTCCGAAGCAGGTTGTCATCAGCCCTGGTGCGAAACCCAATCTTTTCTTTCCTACTCTGGCCTTGGTTAATCCTGGCGACGAAGTTGTCTATCCCAACCCGGGTTTCCCGACCTACGAGGCCATGATCGGGATCGCGGGCGGCATCCCCGTGCCAGTGCCGTTGATCGAATCCAATTCCTTCTCGTTTGACCTGAAGGCCTTCGACCGCCTCGTGAACCAGCGAACTCGACTGATTATTCTCAATTCGCCAAGCAACCCGACGGGCGGCGTGATACCCTTGGCAGACCTAGAGCATATTGCAGAGACTGCACAGCGTTTCGATTGTTGGGTTCTGTCGGACGAAATCTACAGTCACATGGCGTTCGACGGCCTTGCTGTGCCAAGTATCGCCTCGTTGCCCGGCATGGCAGAACGAACAATCATAGTTGACGGATTCTCTAAGACTTATGCGATGACGGGTTGGCGCCTAGGTTTCGGCATCATGCCCGAATCATTGGCGGAGCGGATGGGCCTGCTGCTTACCCATTCTGTCGGTTGCACAGCTCACTTCACGCAACTCGCGGGTGTCGAGGCATTAACTGGGCCTCAAGAGGAAGCTTTCATGATGGTCGCTGAGTACCAGCGCCGCCGCGATCTTATTGTAGATGGGCTGAACAGGCTGCAGGGGATTCACTGTCTCAAGCCTCAGGGAGCATTCTACGCGTTCCCGAACATCCAGAAGACCAAGAAATCCTCCCAGGAGGTGGCGAACCTAATGCTTGATGGCGGAGTGGCTGTCCTACCCGGTTCCGCATTTGGCAGCTATGGGGAAGGCTATCTGCGTGTGGTTTTCGCCAATTCGGTCGAGAATATCAAACGTGCCTTGGAACGAATGGAGAAGGTGCTGGAGGAATTGTTCTAGGAAGGCAACCGGCGCCTTTCACACCTAGAGAATCTCAGGGAGATTTCGAAGCGAATCTAGCGTAACAGCTCGTTTAGGAAAGAAAAAAAGAAGAGAAGATGGAGATTCGTTGGGGTTCTAGATGGGTGGGAGTTCCTTGCTCGCTAGGTCAACGGGCACGCCACGCGATTTCTGGTAGAAGTATGAGATAGCGTAGATTATCAGTGCTGCCACCATGACGAAGACCATGCTCACGACGTAGATTGGATTGATCGGGAAGCCGTTGTAGGAAGGCAGGATCGTGGAGTAGGATATGAATAGGGACAGGAAGATGCCGACCACGCCGACTATGGTGATCAGCGGTACTGGTCCGATCTTGTATGTGACGATTTTTGGCGAGCTCGTGAATATGTCCTTTCGTCTATAGGGAAAGATTGCTGCTGCGAACATCACTATGGCAGCCGCGATCCACCACCCAAAGTTCGAGTAGTACATGTAGCTGAACCATGTCGTGTATACGGTCACCCAGAGCGAGAAATAGGCAATGATCGCGTAGAGTATGACCGCGTAGTATGGAACACCCCGCTTGTCCACGCTTGCGAATTTGACTGGGATGACTCGGTCAAATGCCCATGCGAAGATGTTTCTGGTAGGAACGAAGAAGTACACGATCGCGAAGCCGATGTCGTTTAGAAACAGTCCGAATGGAATCAGCAAAGCAAGAACTGGATTGTTGGTTATGAAGCTGATCAGATAGGCTGGAGAGGGCATCGCGGGCAACGGTGATTTCCCGTTCACGAAGAGAAGCGCGGAGGAAACGAGGAAGTCATGTCCGAAGACGTTGTAGATTGAAGCATAGAGGATGTAGATCAGAACGGCAAAGATGATCGGGGACACGAATATGGCAAGTCCCTGCGATCTTCTCGGATCACCTTTCACCTCACTTGCAAAGTAGGCGCTGTTGGCGTACCCGATGTAGCTCAGCATCGTATACACAAGCCCCACCGCTGTTGCCCCGGCCGTGAAAGTGATAGGGGAACCCAGAAGGTCTGTTCCTTGCTTCACGATTGAGTCGACCGTCGTTCCTGATTTCGCATTGAAGCCTGCCACGAAAGCAGCGTGGTTCGTGGTGAGCATCATTCCGATGAAGATCACGAATATCACTGCCTGTACGGCGAATAGCGCTATGATGATGCGGAAGAGGTTCTTTACAGAGAGGAACATCGACAAGATCACCAGCGTCAAGATCACAGCTCCGACGATGAAGATGGTGTTCGGATCACCGAGCGCTGTGGCGATGCCGGCATACGACTGGTCCCCTGTCGTGATCGCGAGATTCGTGAATATCATTTGTAGCTTGAAAGCCACGGCCAAGTATGGGAACAGACCCGCCCAGGTTATCATGATGACAACGAAGACAGCGTTCACCATGAACGCCAAAGCGGGATGAATGATTCTTCCAACCCAGATGTAGTCGCCGCCAGTTCTCGGCATCGCGGACGAAAGCATCCAGTACACGTAGGCTACCAACAGATTGACTACGAGTGCTGTGAAAACTGTTGCCGTGAGATCTGCCCCCGGATATGATGCTGAAGCGTAGACGACCCAGAAGATGTTGACGAGAATGCCCATTCCGAGTAAGTTTGCGATCAAGGCGTCGTTGGCGCTGACGTTTCTAATTAGTCCTGAAGATTTTCTTACATAGAGGCCTGATTCTTTTGCCAAGTCTCTTACCTTAAGGACAAGTCTGCCGGCAATAGCACATATAAGACTAATTACGATCACGGAGTGGGGTTTACATTGACCAAGACACGTCTTTTCTTCGTCACAGACATTCACGGATCCGACAGGCTCTTCTTGAAGTTCGTAAACGCGGGGAAGGTCTACAAAGCTAATGTGCTCGTTCTCGGCGGGGACATAACCGGCAAGACCGTCACGCCCATCTTTGATCAAGGAGGTTCCTGGAAAGCCCAGTACGTCGGAACCTGGAAAGAAGTGCACTCAGAAAACGAGCTGAATGATCTCGAGCGGAACATCAGGGACTTGGGCAGCTACCCATTTCGAACTACGCACGGCGAGTGGGAGAAGCTTCGACAAAACGAAGCAACCATGGAAGACGTGTTCACCCAAGTCATGACAGCGAGTGTTAAACGCTGGGTGCAGATCGCGGAGGAACGACTGAAGCCTATTGGGGCTAGGATTATCATCAACACGGGAAACGACGACCTACCCGTGGTGGGGGACATACTTGCACATTCAGACTATGTGGTCTATCCAAATGAGAGAATTGTCCTGATCGACGACAACCACGAGATGCCAAGCGTCAGCTACTCCAATATGACTCCGTGGAAATGTCCCGGAGATCTTTCAGAAGAGGAGCTACTCTCAAAGATTGAGAAAACGACGTCAAGCCTAACAGATCCCAAGAACAGCCTCTTCAACTTCCACTGTCCGCCACACGATACCCAAATCGACCTAGCACCAAGACTTGACGAAAACTTGAGACCTATACTTACTCCGGGCGGCGAACCGGACATGGGCCACGCCGGGTCCACCTCCGTGAGACAAATGATCGAGAAACTCCAACCACTTGCAGGTCTTCACGGACACATTCACGAGTCTAGAGGCCTCTCCAAAATCGGAAGGACACCTTGTTTCAACCCCGGAAGCGAGTACGCTACGGGCGTTCTTCGAGGACTGATATTGAACCTCTCAGACAAGAAGCTTGACAACTACGTCTTCACAGAAGGCTAAGCATCGCCATCATGTCCCAGAAAGAAGGAAAACCAATCAAGTTACCGTTGATCTAAGAGACATGCCAGCAGCCGCTTCTAGGTCTAGTACACGAAAAGACTAACTAGCATCGCTCCTTATCCGGAGCGATCGCATAATTGTTAGTCTCGTTGCCCTACGGCCGTTCACAACTCACTGGACACGTACCAGAATGGGCTGTCACTGACACTGTGGTCCCCAAACAGTGGCAGACGACTTCTCCGGAGAACTCGGTAGAGACTGCACTCAAGCAACCTATCGGAGTTCCGAGACTCGGCGAACTGGCGCGGGACAGTCACAGTGCAGTCATAGTGACCTGTGACAGAACAAGAGGAGTCCCAAGTCACGTCACGATCCCACTCATCCTTAAGGAACTCCGAAGTGGCGGCTTGGGCTCGGACCGCATTCGATTACTGGTAGCGACTGGTCTCCACAAAGGCGAGACCATGACCGACGTAAGAGAGCGATTAGGGGGGGAAGTACTTGACAAACTGGAAGTGGAAATTCACGACAGTGACGATCAGACCCGGCTAGTCGATCTTGGAAGGCTCTCTTCGGGCACGCCGCTCTTACTGAACAGATCTGTCACTGAAAACGATCTAGTCATAGTAGAGAGTAACGTCGAGCCTCATTTCTTCGCTGGATTCACAGGTGGCAGCAAAGTGATCCTACCCGGAGTAGCAGGAACGGAGACGATTCTTCGGAATCATTGCTGGAATAACATCGACAATCCGACTTCTCGGTACGGGATGATTGAGAATCCTATCAGGGCGGACGCTAACGAGGCATTGCGGCACGTGAGTAGGGCCTTTGCACTTAACGTCGTACTCGACGACCAGAAGAGAATCGTGCGAGCGACGGCGGGAGATCCGAGATCATCATTCAATGATGCAGCTGAATCAGTAAGACTGCATTCGAGTGTGCAAGTCAAGGATCCACCTGACCTGGTGATAACTACAAACGGCGGATATCCGTTGGATAGAAACGTGTACCAGTGCGTGAAAGGTATCGCGGTTCCAGAAGGAATCCTGCACGAGCACTCAAGGATCATCATGGCCGGCGAGTGTGCGGACGGAGTGGGCCACCAAGATTTCCTACGGCTACTAGCAAGCGACGCACCAGAAGCAGTCTATGACAAGCTGAGACAAGGTGAAGCCCTGATCCGTGACCAGTGGGAGGTTCAGGTTCTTTGTCGCATACTACACAAGACTCCGGTGTGTTTCGTCACGAGACCCGAACTGGCCTCCGAGATCAAGTCAATGCATATGGGCTACGCGCAAACGATTGAGCAGGCGCTGGATTCTGCCCACCTAAGTAGTGGCGAAAGGGTCTTGGTTCTTCCGCAGGGACCAATGACGCTGCCGACTTGGATAAGGTCACAGCACAAGAGCGGATAAGATGAAGTTTTGTCTGAGCTGTGGTCAGTCACAAGTGATACCCGACCCGTGTTTGGTCTCTGCAAGAAGAGGGTGACTAGTCACTGAGACTTCTCCACCACACACTACTTCCGTCTGTCTTTGGGACGTTTGGAATTGTATGGCTGAAGACAAAGGTTGGGCCGAAGGTTCAACGTGTATTCCTACCGAACGAAAAGACCCGTGCGAAAAAGCTCATTCACGCAGAGTTTGTCGACTCCAATCCCAAGTCATGCGATGATATCTTGGAACTCGGAGAACGAATCCAAAGATTCCTCAAAGGCGAACCTATCAAGTTTGAACTCCACTTCGTGAGACTCGAAAGCTGTTCCGCATTTCAAAGGAGAGTCCTCTTAGCGGAATACGAGATACCCAGAGGATGGATCAGCACCTACGGAAGGATATCAAAGAATCTTGGAATTCCAAACGGAGCACGTGCAGTGGGTAGAACCCTTTCCCGAAACCCTTTTCCCATAATCATTCCCTGTCACCGAGCGATCAGATCCAACGGTGAACTTGGGGGATTTCAGGGAGGGCTGAAAATGAAAAGGGCCCTGCTTGAAAATGAAGGCGTAGTTATTTCCGATGAGGGAAAGGTTCTCAACGCCAAGATCTACTACTGAAATCATCACAAATCCTGAGCGTGCGCAATGAGTGAAACGAACACGCCCGTTCACTAAATGTCGGATAGAATGAGGCAACTTCGATAACTATTTGCTATTTTGCAAGGATGTCTATGATGCTCTCTATGTGACTGCTCTTCTCATCATGACAGAAGCGGTCATACTATGACGTTAGTAGGCTTGGGAACCAATGCTTCGCCCCCTCCAGAATCAGTACCATTCATAGCCGGCGAGAGAATCAGCACGAAAAGAGGCCATTCCTCCAGCGGAGACTACCTCCCCAGACCGTGGGACAATATCAACCAGCAACCCGGGCGAGGTCCTTAGCATCCAGTTATGGTGCCAACGCAGTTTCGACGCCTAACCCTTTGGTTCCATAGTCATATCTGCAATTCGACAGTGTTGGTCGGGGTGCCTTCGTCTTCCAGGCGGTAACAGTCACCGTAGTCCGAATTATCTACCAGAACGCCTATTTCTCTACCATCCATAGGATGTACAACTGCGCTGTGTAGCAAACGGAGGCTGACCTTTGCCACTCCACTCTTCCCTTTTTTCCTACATTGCTCATGTATTTCGTCGAGAGCAATCAACGCTTTCTGAAAGTCGATGTCTTCGTCGAAGTCGATCTCAATCTTTCGAGTAATCCTACTCCACCAATCTTTGACTCCTTTGACCTTCTCATTGAGTGTCAGCCAGTTCGTTTTGAATGCTTCGACGCCGGCTTCGGTGGCCGTGAACAGCCACACAGACTTCGAAAGATCTATCTTCTCATCCGGGTGGACAAACATTCCTTTTTCAATACACCCACTCAACATGTTGAACAGCTCGGCGCTATTGCTCTTGTCAACCTCGTCTACTCTTACCAGGACTGGCACATTGGGTTTGGATCTCTTCAATTCCTGTAGAAGATTAGCACTGTCTGTCTCAGTCCCTTGCAAGCGTACTTCCAATCTCACTGCTGATTGAGCATAAGAATCTTGGATCTTCTTCGCCAAAATAGTCTTTCCAACTCCGGGCCTTCCTACTATTAGTATTGCGGGTCGCTGGGATTGACTACTAGTATCTGCGAGAAAAGACTTGATATCATTGTAAGCTCCGACTATTTCTTGGCATGTTTGTTTGTCAGCGCATACATATCCGGGGACTGGATAGTACCCTGAAAGATCAATTGGTCTTCTTGATGTCAGTTGCCCCAAGGATGCCAAATGATAAAACCTGTTGATGCCTGACAAGGCCTGGTATCTGGTCGCCAATAGGTAGAGATGGGGAGGACAGTTTTGGCGAACAGTTTTCCCCGTGCTGGACATTATCATGCTGTGCAAGTCCTTTCGCACCGAGTCTTCCAGTTTGTTCGCCAATAGCAGGGATTCGTAAATTCTCACGGCGTTGATCAAAGCGAAGTCCTCTGCCCTATCTGGTGTCAGCACCTCGGACATCATAGACAGTTCGACGACTTCTGCTGCTGGTGGGTCGAAGCCCTTGGCAATTGTGGAATGGATACTCCTCGCCAAGTTGGGCCATTCAGGAAAGACCTCAGCGATCACGCTTAGACTCCACCAAACGTTGGTAATGTCTTCACAATTTGCCCGATTCTCGACGAACTTTTCGACGAACGGAACAAGCTTCTCTTGAACCAGGCGTTTCACTATCTCCAAGTTATCCGAATCGTAACTAGAGGGCGCTCTCAGCACTAGTAGCGTATTAGGTCTCCTCAGGTTGGGTTCGATTGCGCTGAGGACCGTAGATTCGGCGGGGTCGGCATGCACCTCCGAGTAGTCGGCCAGCCTGTTCTCTTTCAATGCCTCTTCTATCACGCGCAGGTTACTCTCGGGAAACGCCCTTAGTACATGCTGCTTAGTCATAGATTCGAGGTCTTGGGCTCCTTTGCTAATTCCCATCGCATGTAGACCCTCAGCGCCGGCAATAGCATCGTTCACCCTCCGGAAGATGCGAAAGCACTTGTTGGCAAGACCAAAGACAATGGCTCGGCCCACTGGCTCCAGACCCATTGCTCGTAGCAAGATTTTGGAGTCTTTCAACTCGGACGGCAGACCCATGTAGGTTCTGAGTTCGCGTTCGCGTTGTTCTGGCGAACTAAGGAGGCTGGCAATCCACTCCTTGAAGTGTCCGCAGCCTTGCAAAGTTAGAAGATCTGTTACAATTTTACCGATTTCCCTCGAAATGTCCACACCTTGGGCCCTTACGTCCCGGGGGAAGCGCGACCTTGGCTTCTCATCGAATCTTAGCAGGCTCAATTCACCGACTTCCATTGTTGGAATGTCCGGTAGATTCGATCTCAAGTCTGTTGATGGCACGAGATACTTCATCACAGAAGCTCGAGGCCCTGGACAGCCAATGATCCAAGGAGACTGACTCGAGGATCTCGAGCGAATCATCTGCAGCAACAGTTCTCTTCAGCTCGTAGATCTTCATGTAGTCGTTCGCACCACTCTGGGAAATCAGTTTCATCTCAATCAACTTCTGCAGTTCACGCCCATTTTCCGATGGGGATTTTGGTTCCATCGAGAGGGCCAACAGCAAGGCTTGGAGAGCGCTAACGAAGACATTGTAACAATACCCAAGTATGATCTTGGACCTCTCGTACCGGCCTGCTCCTAGACTTGCGATCGACTCAGAAAGTAGCATCTTCGCACGGGTTCTTTGATCGGCCTTGATCATGCCTTTGGCCAGATATGTTCGCATAACCGCAAGGGACCCGTCATCGAAAAGGACCAAAGGCTTACTCAGCAGGGATATCGCGAATGGATGTCCCTTCGTCAGCTTCTCCAAAAGCTCCGAATGCTTCAAGACCACTAGGTCGATTGAGACATCGCTTGGTTTTCGCATGGATTTCTCCAGCGCATCCGACAATGTTGCATATTCGATATTGGATTGGTCGTCGGTAATTATCAAGATGTCCAGGTCTGTAGAATGGTTCCCTCTCAGTGGGCCTTGCGAGCCCACAACAGCGATAGATTTGATGGAGTTCCTAAACTGATTCAAGAACACTTCTGCGATCTCGACGAGCGATTCGTCGCTCATCAAGTGCAGGCTATACGCTCCCGATGCGAGCTCGCAATTCAGTCACATTACGAAGAACGGACTTGATCAGACCGTCATAGCTCGGTGGGACATTTCCGCCCAGTAGAAACTCGGTAATATGCCTCTCCAAATCGTGTGTGTTAGTCCGCTTCAAGATCGGGACGCTGTACGACATGGTAGCAATTGTGTCTAGAGGAACTAAAATAGTTAACTCAAGAAACGACGAGCTGCTGGCCTAGGATCCTCTCATCAGCGTCAAGCCTCATTCCCCTGAAGAGAGGTCACCGTCGTGGAGCCTGAACCTTCGCTGCGGCGCTGGTTGCACCAAGAGGCGGTGATTTGAACCATCGTCCTCGTGCATCAAGAGACCCACTCTCCCCAGAGATGGCTTCCGGCTATTGACACGATCGCCCTTCTGTCCGTCTATTGGCATGCGGCATGACCGTTGGACATGACGAGTCACGGCGAACATTGAATGGAGCGGCGGATTTGGTCGCCAAGCTTGCGTGAGCGTGTCTGTCTGCGGCAAGGTCTGCCTCGACGCTTGATTCCGACGCTGGACTTCGCACGAAATGCGCCGCCGAAACCAAACTAGGCTTCAGGTGGAGTGCCTGTCTTTTGTGGACCGGTGAGCGAGGCAAACCCTGCCCTAGGTGCGCCAAAGAAAAGACAATGAGTGACAAAACCACATTATCAGCCGAAAAGTCGGACTCTACATAGTCTACAGGAATTATCACGCAAAAGCTTCCTAAAACTATTTGTTATAGTTCACTGGTTTGGCTCGCTTCGTGTCGTCACAGTGCAGTATCGCTGGGTTGTCCTTTCAGTAACGACGGTCGGCGTTTTCATGACCGGTCTCGACACACGTATCGTTCTGATTGGCCTCCCCACGATCGCTGAATCTCTCCGCTCAGATTTCGAGACACTGCTGTGGGTGACTCAGGGGTATCAGATCGCAATTACTATCGGCCTACTGTTCTTGGGACGATTTAGTGACATCTACGGTCGCGTGAAGACCTACAATCTCGGCTTTGCGATCTTCACGTTGGGGTCGGGGTTGTGCGTTATTTCGCAAACAGGACAGCATCTCGTAATCTTCCGAATCATCCAGGGAGTCGGCGGTGCAATGCTGATTGCTAACAGTTTCGCGCTGATCACCGACGCAACCCCACCCGCTGAGCTTGGCTTCGCACTTGGAGTCAATCAAATCGCGTTCATACTGGGCGCGGTTCTTGGACTGACAGTAGGCGGAGTACTGATCGAGACCGCTGGATGGAGATACATATTTGCAATGAACCTCCCGATCGGCATCTTTGGTACTGTCTGGGCTCGCGATCGTCTTCGAGAGATCGCCCATACCGAGCGGGATGCGAGTTTCGATTACCTCGGCCTCTGCCTGTTCACGACCTCTCTGACATCACTTCTAGTGGTAATCAGCCTAGCAACAATGGCCGCAATTGACAACACAGAAACCGTCATACTATGCTTGATTAGTTTCGTGACTTTCGCCTTATTCCTCTATTTCGAGCCGCGGAAATCTGACCCGCTTCTCGATATGCGGCTTTTCAAGATCCGCCTTTTTTCAGCCGGAAACCTCAGTCAACTCCTGTATGCGCTTGGTTTTGGGGCTCTGAGCCTTGTAGTTGTGATCTACTTCCAACTCGTTCGAGGATATGACCCTCTCACAGCCGGGCTTCTGTTTCTCCCGTTAGACTTGGCCTTCGTGAGTATAGGCCCTATTAGCGGGCGACTTTCTGACCGATACGGCACGCGCGGATTTGCCACGTTGGGAATGGGAGTGAGCACCGTTGGCTACGTTGCTCTTGCATTCCTTGTAACCGCCACCACGCCGCTGATCCAGATCGAGATCATGCTCATAATAGTCGGGCTGGGACTGGGGCTCTTCGCGTCGCCAAACATAAGCTCCATCATGGGATCCGTTCCACCTAAACGGCGTGGCGTCGCGTCAGCAATCAGGGCAACTTTATTCAATACTGGCAATTTGGTAAGCATCGGTCTCGTAGCATACATCATTACGACAGCCATCCCGTACCAAGTTGTCTCGGGAATAATCATCGGTGGATATACTACACTCACACCGAACGAATCGATCGGCTTCGTGACCGGCATGGGGCGAGCGTTTGTTGTCGCAGCCGCAATAACCTTGGTTGGGATGTTGGTTTCGAGCCTAAGAGGACGCGAAATCAAGAATCAGGCAACTGCTTCCTCGGGGAACGTTCAGACTCAGTCGCCTGCACCAACATGACCGATTGCGGTCCAATTTCGGCCACCTGCGAAGACCTGACAGAACAGAAGATCCAGATCCTTACGCGATCATCTCGTTATCACGGTACCACTGGAGGGTTTCCCTCAGGCCGTCCTCCAGCGAGTACTTCGGAGAATAGCCAAGCTCCCTCTTCGCTTTCTCTATGCTGTACGCCCTGTTAGAGGCTACTGCGTCAACAGTCTTCGGATCCCATAGGAAATTCCATTCTCCAAAGGCTGACTTGGCGATGAAGACTGGATAGATGAGCGCTTTTGCAGCGGGTTTTGGCAAGCTAAATGTCGGCGGTTTCCTCCCAGTTATTCGCGAGATGATCTCGTACACCTCGCGATACGTGTACCACCGATCCTCAGAAATGAAGTAGGTCTTGCCATAGGAATTTGCGTTCGTTAGGGCGAGATAGAAGCCCTCAGCAGCGTCTTTAGCGTGGACGAATTGAACGACGGCCGACCCGTGGTCGACAAGCATCCTCGTCGCTAGCGAATTCTTCGCGCAAGAGGTGACAAAGTAGTATGAGATGTCGTCTGTGTTTCTTGGACCATAGATCCC